>CAYMHJ010000006.1:0-29928 GCA_964390165.1 uncultured Prosthecobacter sp.
CCGGCCATCCACATCGTGAAGCAGCGCCCATGATGATCGCGGCCAAAGTTCGTGCCGGTGAGTCGGCCCTGGCTGTAAGTCGTGCGGCCAAACTCGCCGCCCCAGACGACGAGTGTGTCCTCCAGCAGACCGCGCTGCTTCAGATCAGCGACGAGCGCGGCTCCTGCCTGATCGACGTCATGCGCCTGGAGGGCGAGGTTCGTTGGCAGATTGTAATGCTGGTCCCAGCCGCGATGATAGAGCTGGATAAACCGACAGCCGCGCTCCGCGAGTCGGCGTGCGAGCAGGCAGTTCGCCGCGAAGGTGCCCGGACGACGAGCATCCTCGCCGTAGCGCTTAAAAGTGTCCTCCGGCTCGCCGCTGAGGTCGGTCAGCTCCGGCACGCTGGTCTGCATGCGAAACGCCATCTCATACTGGGCGATGCGCGTGTTGATCTCGGGATCGAGCGTCTCGACATGCTGCATGCCGTTGAGTTTGCCGAGAGTGGACAGCATGCGGCGACGATCCTCGCGACTCACGCCTTCCGGATTCGACAGATAGAGCACTGGATCGCCGCTGGAGCGGAAACTGACGCCCTGATGGCTCGATGGCAAAAAGCCGCTGCCCCAAAGCCGCGCATACAGCGGGTCCGCAGGCGACACCGCACTGCCACGGGAAATCAGCACGACAAAGGAGGGCAAATCCTTGTTCTCGGTGCCCAGTCCATAACTCAGCCAACTGCCAAAACTCGGTCTGCCGGGCTGCTGATGGCCGGTTTGCAGAAACGTGATCGCCGGATCGTGATTGATGGCCTCCGAATTCATCGAGCGGATGATGCACAGCTCATCCGCGATCTTCGCCGTGTGCGGCAGCAGCTCGCTGATCCATGCGCCGCTCTGCCCATGCTGCGCAAACTTGAACGGCGACGGTGCTACCGGCAGCGCGGCCTGCTTGGAGGTCATGGTGGTGAGCCGCTGACCTTTGCGAATCGACTCCGGCAACTCCTCGCCATGCCGTTTTGCCAATCCGGGCTTCGGATCAAACAGATCAAGCTGCGACGGCCCACCTTGCATGAAGAGGTAAATGATGCGCTTCGCCTTCGGCGCAAAGTGCAGAGGCATCTCCCCATTCAGCATCGACGACAGCGCCAGCGATCCGATGCCCGTCGCCGTGCGTCCAAAGAACTGACGGCGGGTGCTGAGCGAATTAAGATGGGCTGATTGCATCAAAACCACTACGCCCGGCAGCCGTGCGGTTTTGCCACCGCTATGAAGCTCGGTTGACACTGCATGGCCGATTGAGGATACTCTACCACATGAGCACCCTCGTTCAGATCGAATCAGCCGTCGCAGGACTGCCGCAGCAAGACCAGTGGTCTTTGCTAGCTTGGCTGCAAAGTCGTCTGGTGGGTGCATCCAAGCCAGAACTGGCGACACCAGAAGCTTTGAAGATTTTCCGACAATTGCAGGCGGAAGTGAATCTGACATCGGAAAGTGCCGAAACTTGGAAACGGTCCGTCGAAGAAGCTCGCCGATAAGCCTACCCCCAAAGTCGAATCGTGATTCATCTGGACACCAACTTCCTGATTGATGCACTCGTGGCCGGGAGCTCACAGGAATCCCAGATGATCGCATGGCTCAGTGCAGGCGAAACGGTGGGCATCAGCGCGATAGCTTGGGGTGAGTTCTTGTGTGGTCCGCTTTCGCCCATAGCGGAGGCATTTGCGCGTCAGTTGCTTCCAAATGCTGAACCTCTTCATTGCGCCGATGCTGAACTTGCAGCCAGGCTTTTCAACGCAACCGGACGACGCTCCAAGAGTTACGCAGACTGCTGCGTTGCGGCAGTGGCGATCCGCATGAAGGCGTCACTGGCAACGAGCAACGTCAATGACTTCAAACCGATGATAGCTCATGGTCTCGTATTGGCGTGAGCGGCATCAGTGCTGAGTTTGAACTTCATCCAGATTCAGCAGCAGGCTCGCGAGCATCGTCCAGGCGCTGAGTTCGGAGGTGTGAGCGAGTTGGGCGTCGAGAAAGGCTTTCAGTTCGGAGAGCTCCGCAGACTTCGCAGCGCGGCCGGTGGCCATGTGGAAGGCTTTGCTGATGCGGTCGGTCTTTTCTGCCAATACACGCTTGGCGAAGGCTTTGGCGGCTTCTTGGTAGTTCTCATCGTTGAGCAGCAGGAGGGCTTGCAGCGGTGTGTTGGTGCGTGGGCGGCGGATGGTGCAGACTTCACGCGTGGGGCCATCCAGCGTGAGCATGTCGGGCGGCGGTGATTGACGTTTCCAGAAGGTGTAGAGACCACGACGATGCTGTTCCTCGCCGCTGCCGGGCTGATAGACGGCCTCGCCGTTGTAGCTGACGGCTTCCCACAGGCCGGGCGGTTGATAGGGTTTCACGCTTGGCCCACCGATCTTCGGCACGAGCAGTCCGCTGATGGCGAGGGCTTGATCACGCATGATCTCCGCTGGCAGACGGAAACGCGGGCCGCGTGCGAGCAGACGATTGTCCGGGTCCCGTGCGAGCAACTCGGGCGTGAAGTTCGATGACTGGCGGAAGGCGGCGCTCGTGACGATCAGCTTGAGCAAGGCCTTGATGTCCCAGGGCTTCGTCGTCGCATCGCCATCGCGGAAGCGCACGGCGAGGAAGTCGAGCAGTTCGGGATTCGTCGGCGCTTCGCCTTGCAGGCCAAAGTCGTTCGGTGTGCGCACGAGACCGTCGCCGAAACATTGCGCCCACAGCCGGTTCACCGCGACGCGGGCCGTGAGCGGGTTGTCCTTGCTCAAAAGCCACTGCGCGAAGCCGAGACGATTTGGCGGAGCCTTGGCAGGCAGGGCACCGAGCACGGCAGGCACGGTGAAGCTCACTTTTTCGCCGGGCTGATCGTATTGACCACGAGTGAGGATGTGTGTGTCGCGTGGCTTTGTCATCTCCTGCATCACGGCGAGGGAGAGGATCTCCTTCTTGGCCTCCGCCTCCTCGCTGCGGGTCGCCATGACCTGCTGCGAGAGTTTCACCAACTCCGGCGTGCCGTGATGTTCTATGTAATAAGCCTCCAGCTTGTCGCTTGTGCTGCGGATGCGTTTGTCGCGTGCGGTGGCCAGCGTGCCTTCCAAAAACTCGCGCCAATGCAGCGCCGAGACTTCCTCGCTGCTGATCGCGCGGTCAAACAGCCGAAACTCATCCACGCTGCCCTCAAAGCCGATGCCTGTGCCCTTCCAGCCGATGCGCCACGGTTCTTTGGAGGCGATGGAACCGCTCAGCGAGTCACGTCGCACATCCACAGTGCTCAGTTTGCCATCGACATAGACTTTGAGACCTGCTGCCTTCGACGAGCCATCATAAGTGATCACCAGGTGCCGCCACTGGCCGCCGCTGAACTTGTCCTTCGCCACCACCTCGATGCCATCGTTGCCATAGCGATGAGCCAGATTGATGCGCGGCTGCGATTTATACCAGAGGATCTCAAAGCCTCGTGCATTGGCGTCGGAGTCCTGCTTCGACGCTACGCAGCCCTGCGGCGAGCTGCCGGGATTGATCCACACGGAAAGTGTGAAGGCCACATCACGCTCCATCGGCTGTGGATCGGCAAAGTCGATGTATTGCGTCGCATCCATCACCGTGGCTCCACCTTTCACACCGGGGCCGCTGACGAGTTTGCCCGTCGTATTCGACTTCACTCGCTTCGGGCCGTGATCGAGAGCATCCGTGTCGAAATCAAAGTGCACCAGGCTGCCTTTCGCCGGAGCCGCAGGCAGTGCATTCAGCGCTTTTTTCTCCCAAAGCTCGATCTCTTTGCCCAAAGCTGGCTTTTGAGCAGCAAGGGCCTTCTCAAGCTGCTTCAGCTCAGTGCCGAGTTTTGCCAAATGCTGCTCCTGTTCCTTGGTCGGCAGCGAAATCACCGGCGCAGCGATGTCTTTGATGATGCCCTTTTCGTCGATGTTGTTGAAGGCAGCAAAGAGCCCGTAGTAGTCACGCTGCGTGAGTGGATCGTATTTGTGATCATGACACTTCGCACAGCCGAGCGTGAGTCCCAGCCACGTCGCCGCCGTGGTCTCCACGCGGTCGCTGACATAGCCGAGGCGGTATTCCTCCTCGATGACGCCCGTCTCATTCGTGACGGTGTGGTTGCGATGAAAGGCCGTGGCGATTTTTTGATCCAGCGTGGCATTCGGCAGCAGATCACCGGCGATTTGCTCCCGCGTGAACTGATCAAAGGGCATGTTCGCATTGAAAGCGCGGATCACCCAGTCCCGCCACGGCCAGGCCTGTCGCTCCGCGTCCGTGTAATAGCCATGCGTGTCCGCATAGCGTGCCGCGTCCAGCCAGTCGAGCGCGAGGCGTTCGCCGAAGTGTGGTGAGGTGAGGAGGGCATCCACGAAGGACTCGAATGACGAATGCGGAATGTCGAATGACGAAGCAGGCAGCCCCGTGAGCGCAAAAGCGGCGCGGCGGTGAAGTGTGGCGTCATCGGCGGTAGGAGAGGGTTTGAGGCCTTGCTTTACTAGCGAAGCTCTCACGATCTCATCGATGGAGCGGGCGGTAGGCATCTGCGGCGGCACAAAGGCCCAATGCGCTTGATACTCGGCCCCTTCGGCGATCCATTGTTTCAAGATGGCGATCTCGGTTGGCTTGAGTGGCTCATGATCATCCGGCGGCATGATTTCCTCCGAATCGCTTGTGGTGATACGCTCGATGAAGTCGCCGGAGTCGATGACCTTTTGAGCCTCCTCCGCCACATCGAGCCGGAGCTTGGCCTTTCGCGTCGCGGCATCGAAGCCGTGGCACTTGAAGCATTTGTCGGAGAGGATCGGCCTCACATCCCGGTTAAACTCTGACGCCGCGTGAGCTGCTGGCGAAAGCAGGACGAGCGCTGGGAGCAGGGAGATGGACGGGAGCTTCATTCGGATGCCCGGTTATTACGCCCCGCCTGATGCTCCCTCTTGCGTCCGGCGCGGCTTCCGCTAAAGCCTCGTCACCATGTCCCTCGAATCCGACCGCGCCGAACTCGCCCAGATCCTCCGTTCCAAGTCCGTAAAGACGGGCAAATTCACCCTGGCCTCCGGGAAGGAGAGCGATCTCTATGTGGACTGCCGCGTGACCACGCTGGATGCGCGCGGCGCCGTGCTGGTGGGCCGCGTGCTGCATGATTTGTTTCGGAAAGAAGAAGCCACACGCGGGCTGAGCATCGGCTCGCTCGGTGGACTGACGATGGGTGCGGACCCGATCACGCTTGCTGTGGCCATGACCTCCAGCATGGCTGGCGATGCGAAGCCCGTGCAGGCCTTCGTCGTGCGCAAGGAAGCGAAGGACCATGGCCGAGGCAAACGCATCGAGGGGAACTTCACACCGGATGAGCCTGTGGTCGTGGTCGATGATGTGATCACCACGGGTGACTCCACTTTGAAAGCCATCCAGGCCATCGAAGCCGAGGGTGGGAAAGTCGCCTTCGCCCTCATTCTCGTGGATCGTGAGGAAGGCGGGCGTCAAAACATCGAGAGCAAGGGTTTCCCCGTCGTGGCGGCCTTCACACGCAAGGAACTTGTCGGCTGATCACAGCGGCTTCTCCATGCGGAAGTCATCCATCACGAAGCCGCTGCCGATGTCTGTGCACACATCATCCAAGAAGGTGAATCCTGCCCGCTGATACGCACGGATGGCACCCGCGTTCGCTTTATTGACCCGAAGCTGAAGGCGTCTGCATCCCATCTCGCGGGCGCGTTCACCAGCCCAGGTCAGAGCTGCAGCCCCCAGCCCGCGACCATGCATTTCTGGCAGCAGGTAGAGTTTATTGATGAAGCAGATGTCCGTCTCTGGATACCGCTCGAAGGAAAGATAGCCGACAGGGCCATGACCAGCGGCCTCGATGAGAGCAAACCAGGTGCCGCGCAGGTCCATCTCACCAGCCATTGAGGAAGGGTGATACCAGACCGCGAGCATGTACTCGATCTGAGCATGACTGATGATACCCGGATAGACTTCAGGCCAGATCCGATGAGCCAGCTTCTGCACCACGGGCAGCTCCTCCACCCCGATCCGACGCACGCGCATCACCAGCGGAGCGAGCGGCTCCTTGCCAAGCTCGGCCTGAACCCAGCCGAGGGCTGCCGACCAGCGCAAGAGATCATCCGCCGGCGACAGCGCGGCCAGTCGCTCCTCGATCCTGGCTCGCGTGGGCTCGCAGACTCCTTCATTGCGGATCTGTTCCAGATCTGGCGGGAATGCATCTTCAGGCAGGATCTCCTTGGCGAGATACCAGCAGGCCCAGGCACGCCATGAGCGCAGCTCTTTGTTCGGCTCCACCATGCGGGTGGCGAGATGCTGCCAGTGCCGGCGCGGATTGCCGACGAATTGATCCTCTCCCGGACGATTCATCATGAGCCAGGCCAGCGCCTGGTAAGGCAGTGGCAGGCGTGCCATCACTGGATCATCCGCAGGCAGGATGCTGCTCAGCGCACGATTCAGCGCCAGGATGCACTTCGCCGGGAAGCCCTGCTGCCAGAGCGTCTGCGCATAGAGGTGGCAGATTTCGTAAAAGACAGGCCCCCGGTCTTTGCCGAGCGCATTCACCTCCGCAGCATCATGCTCGCGATCAATCGCGGGTAGTAGCGGATGCGGCGCATTGACGACGATCATGAGGCATCAGGCTTCATCGTCCTCGGCCCATTCCTGCATCAGTCGGGCCAGTTTCCGCTTCAGCGTCACCTTTGCCGTGGCAGACATGCGGTCGATGAAAAGCACGCCGTTGAGGTGATCTGTCTCATGCTGGAAAGCACGCGAAAGCAGCCCGTCAGTCTCCCAGACCTGCGTTTCCCCCTCAAGTGTCTGGAACGTCACCTTCAGGTCCAGGCTGCGGCGGATGTCGCCACGCAGGCGCGGGAAGCTGAGGCAGCCTTCTTCATCACTTTCCTTCTCTTTGCCAAACTCCAGCACGGGATTCAAAAAGATGACGGGCATGTGCTTCACCATGTCCACCGGCTCACCATTGATGCGCAGGTAGCTGATGCACTTCGGATTGTGGGACACGTCGATCACCGCGAGTTGCACATCCTGTGCCACCTGCGGTGCAGCCAGTCCCACGCCGTTCGCGTCACGCATGGTTTCGATCATGTTCGCCGCGAGTTCACGGATCTCCGGCGTCACCTGAGTGATCGGACGGCATTTGGCACGGAGGACGGGTTCGGGATAGCGGACGATAGGCAGGACCATGGGAGAGCCTTTGCGAATACACAGCTTTCCATTCCCCGCCAGCCGAAATCAGGTGTGCTGACCACCTCATGGGCAGGCTTGAACCTTTTCAAAACCTCAGCCAAGGGACATCATGCCCTCCCCACAAGCCTACATTTTCGACCTCGACGGAACCCTCATCGACTCGCTCGCAGACATCGCGGAGTCGATCAACCGGATGCTTGATGACCACGGCTACCCGCGCTGCCAGCCCGAAGACTTCAAGCAGATGGTCGGCGATGGCATGGAGAAGCTGGTGGAGCGTGCGCTACCTGAAGCGGTGCGCGAGGAGAAGCTCATCCTCACCTGCGTGGAGGAGTATCGCGCCCATTACGATACACTCTGGAATGCGCAGACGCGGCCCTATGAAGGCATCCAAGAGATGCTCGCAGAGCTGAAAACTAGAGGCGTGAAACTCGGTGTGATCTCAAACAAGGCGCATCGCTTCACCGTGCCGATGACAGAGCATTTCTTCGGCACGCAAACGTTTGACCACATCCTCGGTCAACGCGCCGAAGTGCCGCGCAAGCCAGATGCCGCTGGTGCGCACGAGATGGCCGCCGTGCTCGGCGTGGATGTCACCGCCTGCGCTTATGTCGGCGACTCCGGCATCGACATGGCCTTTGCGCAAAACGCCGGGATGCTCGGCATCGGTGTGAGCTGGGGCTTCCGCTCGGTGGATGAGCTGCGCGAGCATGGAGCAGGAGTGATCGTGGACCACCCACGCGAACTGCTTGTGATTAGGTAAGCCGGAAAGATTTCTCCCTTTCGGTCGGTTTTTGCGCAAGTATGGCTGAGTTCGCGTATCCGTCATGGAACCCAATTCCTACCGATGACCTTCCCGACGACTCAATGGACCCTTCTGAAGGAAGCCACTCTGAATGGTGATGCCGAAGGCTGCCGTGCTCTGGCGAAGATGTGTGAGAGCTACCGCCAGCCTGTGGCGGCATTCATCGCCGCGAGAGGCTACCCCGATCGCGAGCGCGAGGATCTGGTGCAGGAGTTTTTTCTTTCCTGGCTGAAATCTCAATCCTGGAAACGTGCAGATCGCAGCCGGGGGAAGTTTCGAAGTTTTGTGCTCGGCTGCGTCAGCCACATGCTGGCGCACTATCACGAGAAGAAGCACACCGCGAAACGAGGCGGCGGGCAGGTGCCGGAGAGTCTGGAAGCAGCTCTGGAGCACGGGCTGGAGCCGATGGATGAAATGCCCGAGGACTGCCCGGAGTTTGATCGTGTCTGGGCGGTGACCCTGGTCATGAACACGCTCAAGACTCTGGCACAGGAATATGAAGATTGCGGCCGCACCAAGGACTTCACCATATTGCGAAAGTTTCTGCCTTCGGGCGGAGAAATGATCAGCCTGGAGGAAGCGGCTAACGAATTGGGCAATAATGTGGGGGCTGTAAAGTCAGCGATATTCAGGCTGAGGGAAAAATTCCGCGAGACTCTGCGCGCTTCCGTGGCCTGCACGGTCTCCGCGCCGCATGAGATAGAGGAAGAACTCCAATATCTGCGCAGCGTGTTGCTTCGGAACCAGGAAATAAGTAACCCCGTGGCCGTAAAGCGGAAGATACCCTTGAGTGATGCTAAATGAAGCCATGATTTGCCCGCAATGCGGGACCAAAATCGACCTGCAGGAGTCGGGAGGTTTGTGCTTGGCATGCCTGCTGAATGATGCGCTGATGGGAAGCGTCGATGAAGGCGCGATCGGACAGCTCGGAGGTCATGAACTGCTGGAGCTGCTGGCGTGCGGCGGCATGGGTATCGTTTATCGGGCCAGAAAGACGGACTCTGATGAGGAAGTAGCCTTGAAGGCGCTGCCCAGAGCAGGACTGCTCTCCGAGGAGGCGAAGCAGCGCTTCCACACCGAGGCAGAGGCGATGTCCCGGCTGGCTCACCCGACCATTCTTCCCGTAAAGGAACTAGGTGAGGAAGATGGCACGCCCTGGTTCACGATGAGGCTCGCCACTGGCGGCTCGTTGGCGCAGCGGTTAAACGCTTACTCGGGCAAATGGCGGGAGATTGCGGAGCTGGTCGCCAGCATCGCCGAGGCGGTTCAGTTCGCTCACGAGCGCGGTGTGCTGCATCGGGATCTAAAGCCAGGGAACATACTCTTCGATGAGGGCGGGCGGCCAATGGTGAGCGACTTCGGCCTTGCCAAGCTCCTGGATCAGGAGATGGACCTCACGCGCACCATCGCCCTTATGGGCACGCCAAACTACATGGCACCGGAGCTTACCCGTGGGGGCAAAGGCTCGGCGACAACAGCCAGCGATGTGTGGAGCCTGGGCATCATGCTTTACGAACTGCTGGCCGGGCAGCCTCCTTTTCATGGCGACAATCTGGCGACGGTGCTGCGGCAGTTGAATGAGGAGGAAGCACCATCACTGCCACGCGAGGTGCCGCATGATCTCTCCCTCATCGCGGGCAAGGCATTGCAAAAGCAGCCGGGCCGTCGCTACGCCAGCGCCCATGATCTGGCTGCTGATCTGCGCCTGTGGCTGGCGGGCGAGGCCATCACGGCACGTAGCCAGCCTGTGGCGGAGCGTTGCTGGCGCTGGCTGAGGCGGCATCCTTTTTGGGCGGCGGCGGCGCTGCTTTTCCTCGGCGGCATCGTGATGCTCGTGCTGAACGAACGCCGGCTGAGTCATCGCAATGTCGAGTTGAGTCGGAGATTGTCCGATGCGCTGGTGGAGCAAGTTCGTGGCAGGTTGCAGGGCGAGGACCTGTTCACGCGCCACGACGAATGGATGACGCAGCTGCTCAAGGCAGCTGCGCTGGCACCCTCGATCCATGTGCGAGACACGACCGCATCCGTGCTGTCCATGCCCCGCGTGGTTCAAGTGGAGCGGCATCGCTACCGGGATCTCATGCCCCGGGGAGAGGCCATTGCCGTCAGCGGCGACCTGAAACTGCGGCTGACGCATCGGCGTGTGAGTTCGAAATCCAAGGATCGAGTAATCGAACTCACTGCGCTGGATGCCCCGGTGGACGATGCACCAGCGGTCTGGCGGCGGCATTTCCCTGCGCACTCCGCAATCTTTGTGGACATGAATGAGGATGCTTCACGCGTTGTATTCACGAACGGCAGGATATCCGAACTATGGGACACAAGCGGTGACCAGAAGATCGGTGAGATAGATGCTGACTCGCCAACCTTTCCCACGTTGGGCAAGCTATGGCTTGTCGATCTACACCTCACGCAGCCCTTGCTGGCCTGGATCGACCGCGAGGGGGCTCTGTGGGCATGGCGGTATCCTTCGGGTGACAGGATTCGTTTGGGGGAGCCTGCGAAACCAGTCCACGGACTCGTTTGGTCGCCCAAAGGTGATCAAATCGCCACGAGCAACCCCGGGGGCGTGGAACTCTGGCAGGCCGTCGCACCGGCTGACCCCACGTCCATCGCGTGGGCGGGAGCGTCGAATGCGTTGTCCTGGTCGCCTCAGGGATTGGTTGTCGGACACTTCAAGCTTCCCGAAGCGGCGGTCATCCGCCGTCGGCAGGTCGCCTGTGTGTTGCGCACAGGTGAAGCTCGTCTCACCCGGATCGACACCTTTCCCGGCACCTGGCACGCACTCGCCGTGAGCGCGGATGATAAAGGCTGGCTGTGGGACATGCGGGATGGGCGGCCTCTAGTCCGCTTCAGCGCAGGTCAGGTCATGCTCAAGGCTGGCACTGACGGCAGTCGCTTCGTCGGCAGCCGGGTGAATAACATGATGTCTCTTTATGAGATTCCCCATGAGCCCGTGTTCCGGGAGTTCCACTACTCGAACGAGATTTCAGAAGGGGCGGTTTCCTCCATCATTCGTGTCAGCCCGGACGGACGCACCGTCATCACGGTGAGAAAGAACGGACTTCTCCTCTGGGACCGGCAGCAAGGGCGTGTGGTGGCCGAGTGGCCGCTCGAAGGTAGCGGCAAGACATCCGTCGTGATCTCCCCAGATGGTCGTTTCATCTTTGCCAGCATGGCGAAGGGGCCGGGACTCTACCGCCGGTCCATGATATGGAAGGCAGACGTGCTGGAACTGGGCCAGCCTGAACTTGTGCCCGGCACTGCGGGCCAGTTCGTGTGGCAGATCGACCGAACCGGCACCCGCTACCTGCTGGAAGACTCAATAGGCCAGTCCATCTGGGAAGGAACGGACGAGGGGCCCGTAAAGGAGGTGTCACGTCTCACTGACGGGCAGCATCAGCGGCGCTTGAGCCCCTCCTTCACCTATGGTTATGCCGAATCCGTGACTTACCGTGAACTTCCGCTCTATGCGGGGCTCTCAGATGATGTATTGAAACTGGTCTCCCCCATGGGCGAATGGGCCGGGCGTGCACTCTTCAGCCCTGACGAACGCTGGATGCTGGCCCACACCCGGAGCTACTACCGCCTCTTCTCAGTCGGCGACTGGCGTGAGCACTTGAAGATCGAATACTCTGTTTCAGGCAAGTCGTATGGAATCCGTGCCTTCAGTCCAGATGCCCGTTTCGCCGTTATCGAGCAGTCCTCGGACCTCTTTGGCTTGATCACCATCCCAGAGGGTCTCCGAAAGGTGGACCTCCATGCACCGGAAGCCGGAGACATCATCGGCATAGCCATGGCGGACAATCACCACCTGCTCCTGTTGAACCGTCATCACCGTCTCTTCGAGTGGGACCTCGACGCCCTCCGGTCAGAGCTCGTCAAAATGGGGCTTGGATGGTGACTAAGTTCGCATCGTTTTGAGGTTCGTCCGGATTGCTGGTTTACGCCTCTGAACGACTGATGCGGCAATTGCGACTTCCTTCGCTGCGACAAACCACAGGAAGCACTCTTCATTGAGCCGCCACGAAATCTTGGCTCTGGACATGAGCCGACGTTTTTTTGGCGCAAGTTTTTTGGTCGTCGGGCATCAGGGCAGAGACGCACTTCCCGATGTTACACTTTCCGAACCAGTCCAGGATGACTCCTCGTGATTTCGAGTGGCCAGGGGTAGTTCTCGAATTTTTTCGAAAAAATGTACCGGGCGCGAATCCTCGGGCCGGAAACAAGGAAGGAAAGAGGTGGGAGCACTCTCGAAAGCTGGCTGCCGACTGAACTTCAAATTTTCCCATACTCATGAGATACCTGCAATTCATCCTCTTCATGATTCTCGGGCTTTGCCAATCGGCTTTGGCACAGACGATCAATCCCACGGCCATCACAGTCACGCCGCCTACGGGCACAGCTGCCAGCCCCCACTTTGTCATCGATCAGGATTCTGGAGCAGCCCCGGAAACACGGAATAAAATCCCGGTCAGTGTGGTGGTCAGCTTCCCACTGACCACGACAGGACCCAGCTTCAAGGCCCGGATCAGCGCACAGCTCCTGACGACGGATGGGAAAAACACCAGCCTGAAGCTGGAGACAGGTTCGGAGCTTTCCTCCGTCCTCTCGGTGAGCACCAAAGGCACGGGAACCGGCACGCAGACCTTTACCCTGAGCCTCGATCCTGGCAGCAACCTCGGGGCGGGGATCGCCTACAAGGTCAGGGCCCAGTTCCAGGTTCAAAGTGGCACAAGTTTTGTGAATGCGGGTACGGCTGTGGACAGCGCCGCCTTCACCGTCGTGCATTTTGCTAAAGAAGCGGACGCCCACCTGAACGTGAAGGTGCATGCTAGGACAGCCCCTGCGCTTATTCGGGGTTTCGCGCTGAGCACGAGTGGCACCCAGAACAGCTTCCGGGTTTCGGTGCCACTGCTCATCAGCCGCTATGATCCCGGAGACGTGGCTCGGGACATCAGCTTCCGCCTCACCACAACCCTTCTGGATGATCTGGGCAACAGCATACCGCTGGCCTCGGGAGCCATCGAATCCAATACGATGCTGGCTAGCGATCTCGGTGCCTTCATCAGCGGCAGTCCAAATCGTCCGGCTGCGCAGTCCAGGGTGGTTTTCCTGAATCTGGTGCCCAGACCCCAGATCGACTCCGTGAACCGCACCTACCGTGTGCGTGTGGCGGCGGAGGTGAACCAGAGTGCGAGCGCGGGGGCAGCTTTTGAAAATGAAGGCAATGTGGCGGAGATGCCTGGTCTTCGGCTCTTGCACTTCAACGGCCGACTGAACTTTGGCACTGTGACGGGCCGGGTGGTGGAGACTAGGTTCAACCAGGTCAACAACACTCCGGCTCCAGGCGGATTCAAGCCGAACCCTCCCAGCTCCTCGGCTCCACAGACCAACGGCATCACCACGGAGTTGTCCTTTTCCACCGGCACGATTCCGGGACAGTCAGGACTGCAATATGGACCTGCGTCGCTGACTCCGGTGATCCTGAAGGCTACTGGGGAGGCGGTCTTTGCGGGAACTCAGGAGTTCGCTGTCACTCTGGCGGCTTCAGCGAATCCTGGAACCACCGTCGGGGGGATCCGCCTGGATTATCAGAACATCCGGCTGCGCTCCTCCGGGGCTGTGGCGGATGTGCGGGTGCGGCTGCCGCAGGGGCTGGGCTTCACGGAGGACCGCGCTAATGCACGCGGGCGCTTTCAGCCGCTGATCCAGGTCGATGCAGCGGCGCTGAGCAACACATTCGGCATCGCTGGCAGCCTGAGCCTGTCCGGCCTGGGTGCTGATCCCTGGGTTTTTGACGAGGCCAGACCCCTGCTTTTCAAACTCTCCCGCTTTGACCTGCTGACGGACGGCACTCTGAGCTTCCAGCCGGTGGCTGTGGAGTGGGCGCACAAAGCGGCCTACGACCTGCTGGCCGCGCAGGCGACCACGGCGGTGCCGCTGCCCGCGCAGCATCATCGCTCCAGCAACATGGACTTCCGCAGCAGCAATGATGGTTACCTTCAATTTGTGCAGCTTCCTGCTTCGGCGGCACCCATCACCTTTGTGCGCGGACCGGACGGCACGGCGAGGACCAAGGCAGCCACTCTGGTGGTCGGCGCGGGCAGCTACAATGCACACTTGCCCTCCTCAAACCATGTGAAATGGACCGCCCAAGGTGACCTCCACATCCGGGAAGGGTATGTGGACACAGGTGCCAGTAGGCTGCCCGCTGTGCCGGATGACACACCTCTGGATGCAGAGTGGACAACCACATGCAAAAGCGACTGTCTGGTTGGATCGAATCGGTTGATTCGCTGGCGTCCGCAGGGTGAAGAATACCGCTTCAGTCCGGATGGCGGCCTCCAGATGGTCCAGGAGCTGTTAGATGCCGAAGAGCAGCCGGTGAAATTCGACCTCAGATGGGATCCGCACGAGGAGGCCGACTTCACACACCGTGTGCTGGACGTGGCTGGCACCCACTTGGTGTTCGCTGGGCATCAGATCTATGCCAGTGACAGCCCGGCGAATGATGAAAACATGGCGGCGACGCTTCTGCAGGCTGGTTTCGAGCCCCTGCCGACTCCGCACATGGTCTATGCTGGCTCCCAGGCCTACCAGTCAGGGGAAGGAGCCTATCCGGGCATGAATTTCACCGTCCCGACGACCGGGACTACGGAGGCCAGGCTTCAACTGTCTGACTCTGAGGTGCCTTCACACTACGTCTTGAGACCTGGGCTCTCGAAATACCATGTGACGAAGAAGGGGGTCAGCGGCCGCACCGTGGCTGTGGACATGGCGGGAGGTCCGCCGCTAATCTATGGCTACAATGTCATTTTCACCCGTTTCGAGACCGCCTTCCTCGACAATGGCAACACGCCAGTGCCGGAGCCATCCCGGATCAATGGGCGCATCAGCATTCCCGGCTTCAACGGTCAGGGAGCGGGCTTCACCCAGGATTTCATCGGCTTACAGCTAGGGTGCCAAGGCGTAGTGCTGGGTGGGCAGATCGACCCAGAAGACACGGAGCCAAAAACGCTAGCCTACACAGGTGCTCGGGTCACGCCGCTGGGCATTCGCTTCGAGCCGCTGGAGCCGGATTCAGACAATGGCTGCAACACCGGTCCGCGGAGGCTGACGATGATGGTGGAGACCACGCCCGCGAATCTCTTCACTCGCCGCAACCCCTTGGAGGCCGCCCGGCCTCTGACGGTCGTAGGCACGCTTGGCTTTAAACCCGACGGTAACCTGAGCACGCTGGCTGAGCAGGGCAACACAGGAGTGAGCAGCCGTCTGGGACTGCCCGCCCGGGTGCTGGTCAGGGGGCCCGGAACGGAGGAATTTTACCCCGTAACACCCATCTCCCAGTTGTACCTTAGCAATCCTGCGGAGCCGAATGCGCCGCCGCTGAACGGCTTCGGCTTTCTGAATTTCGCGGGCAGTTGCGCGGTGCCCTATTTCCCAGATCTGAATGTGCATGTGCAGACCAAGGCGGATCCGGACTCACCCGCCGCACCCACCTCTATCTTCATGGCAGGGAGCTGGAATGAACGTGCTGTTACGCATTTCACGTCCGTCCGTGCAGACCCGCTCCACCGCGGCTTCCCAAACACAATACTTCTTCCGCAGACGACAGCTCTCGCAGACTACCGGAACCCGCAGCCTTACTCAAACGGTCAGGTAGATGAGCGCTTCCTTATCAAGGCGTACCAGTCTGTGTTCGGTCTCTTCGACTTCGACCATCCGCTGCTTTGGAGCGCCGTAAGCCGGGACTTCCGGGGGTTGGAGGAGGACACGACGGACAAATTGATCATCAAGGGGCTGCAATATCAGGTGGACTACCTTAGCGCCAAGCGCCTGGACCTTTCCTTCGGCGCTCGGTTGGACGCGCTGGCTCATATCAATCTGGCCAGCCTGCTCACGACGCAGATCAACCCGGCCTTTGACAACGCCCATGCCAACGTCACCGGAGCGGCGGTGGAGATGATGAAGGGTGTCGAGGGCTTTGATGAGTTTGTGAGCAGCAGCCTAGACGAAATTATTGATCAGATGGTGCAGCGTCTGGACCTCAGCGGCTTTGACGGCATCCACAACGAGATCACGACCTTCTTCACTGCCAAGATGCTGGGCACGGAGCCTTTGCGGGACTTCCTGACGTGGCGCGCCGAATTAACGGCAAAGCTGCGTGATGACGCCAACGAATCCCGCAGAGGCATGCGGAACTCCATCCAGGAAGCGGTGGCCTACCTAGCGCAGACGAAAGAGAATGACCAGCCGCTGCTGGACGCTGTGGACAGGCTTATTCTGACGCTGGACATGATTGGCGGTCGCTTCCGGGTGGACGAGCAGAACCGCCCCATCAACCAGGAATACGAGTTTGTCTCTGAAGGCGGCCTCCGGCTGGTCCCTCCGGTGGATGAGGCTCGGATGAGGAACGGTGTCGTCACCTCCGACCCCGTGACACAGCGCCGCGATGTGCTCAACGCGCTGGTAGACCTGCTGATCCGGGAGACTCTGGACAATGCCGACCCAGCGCTGGTTGGGGTGCTAAACAATATTGACCTTTCCTCTCTCGAATCTGAGCTGTTGAAGGACTTCGACGGGCCTTTGGACGCCTTGGAAACAGCGGTCCTCGGTCTCAAGAGTTCGCTGGTGGCCTTCCGTAACTCCATCATCTTAAAGCAAGGGCTGGTGCAGCATCTTGAAGAGGCGCTGGCAGCGCTGAATCTGCAGATTGACGCATTGGTGGCTGATCTGGTCGAGTCCGCTCTCACGGCGGTGGATGAGGCTGCTGAGCTGGCGCTGGGCTCTCCGGTGCAGGCAGCGGACCAGGTGCTGAATTTCCTGGATGAGTTCGACCAGGATGATTTCCGCGCGCTGATGCAGCGTGAGTTCCGGGACAAGATCATGGCCTCCGACATCTGCAGGATCATCCAGACTATGCTGCGTCGTCAGATCTCGGAGCTGAACTTCGCGGTCCACTCCGTGCTCGATCAGGCGAATGCCCTGACGAATTTCATCTGCCGTGGCGTGGTGAAGCTCATCCTCGGCGGTCTGGAGGATGCCGTAAGCCAGGGCACAGGCGTGCTGGCAGACATCACCGGCGTGCGCTCCCTGAGCGGGCAGGCGGAATTCGACAGATACACGCTGCGCGGCATCCGGCTGGACGCGGATTTGGAGCTGAAGCTGCCGGAAAAGCTGCGCATGCCTGCCTTCTTTGAGTTTCGCAGCTTTGACTCATCCACAACCCAGTCCGGTGCCGGTGCCTGCCCTGGACCAGTGGGTGCGGAAACGGTGGAGATCCGCATCGGTGCGCGGAACGTGCCGCTGGACTTCAAGCCGTCCATGCTCGTTTCAACAGCGGAAGGCGGCCTGCCAGACACGGATAAGCCAAGGGCGGACATGGATTTGCTGGTAAGCCTGAGTGACAGCAGCGAGCCAGTGGGGCTTGGGGGCGGTTTCAATCTCGTCAGCGGCAAACTGGGCTTCGACGGCATGGATGTGACGAGCCTGGCAGGCTCTGTGAACATTTCCGCCAGGCAGAGATACATCGCTGCCAGCACCCGGGTGAAGGTTTCAGGGTTCGAAGGAGGCGGGGGGCTGTTCGTGGGGACCAGTTGCTCGCTGGACCCGCTGAGACTTGTGGACCCGCAGGTGGCCACGGTGGTCGGCACTGCCCCGGTGGCAGGCATTTATGCTTATGGTGAGGTGTGGGTGCCTATTTCCGAGGTGGTTTTCGGAATCCCCTCCTCCTGCATGTTCCGGGTCTCCGCCGGTGTGGGGCTGGGCCTGTTCAGTTTTGATGGGCCGCTAAACGGTGGTCGGCTGAAGCTGGGGCTTTCTGGAGAGGCACTGTGCGCCGTCAGCGTGACAGGTGAGGTCTCCATGGTGGGTGTCTTCACCGATGATGGAATGAGATTTCAGGGCACAGGCAGCATCCGCGGCAGCGCCGGCATTTGTCCGCTGTGCCTGATCTACGAGGACACCCTCTTCCTCACCTACCAGGGCGGAGCGTGGGATGCTCGCCGCTTCTAACCTTTTCTTTTCCACCCGACATGAAAACAGTCTTTCAAGCCTTCTTCATCGCTCTCCTAGCCATTTGCGGCAGCGGCTCTGCCTGCGCCCAGGAGCTGCTCACCACCCTGGGTACGACGGTCACAGTCAATGGGCAGGCCCATGCCTATCTCCTCTGGCAGCCCCAGGCTACAGAAGACAGCCTCTTCCGGCGTTTTGCGGTCTATTCCAAGACTGGCGCGCCGGACAGCAACGCGGTTTTCGTCCGCGATGGCAACCAAAGCCTGCAATCCAGCCCGCGCACCCTGCGCGCAATGCTGGAGTTGGGCTCCCGGCTCGACCGTGATGCTCTTGGCGCGGCCCGGCGTATTGATGCGTTGTTTCGTGACCTTACCTTGAGGTCATCGCAGGCACCCGTGGCTGCCAATCTGGATGCTGCGGACAAGCTGGCTTTCATCATCCAGTCCTCCGCCACTGATCCGAAGCTGCTCGGCAGGCTGTTTTTCCTGGGGCGCGCCCATGCTGGGGTCATGCTGGCCCTGGGTCACGCCTTCACCAAGCCGATGCCCGCAGGTGTTCGCACTTATGAAGTACGTGAGATCAATGATAGCGATGCCGATATGCGCGTCCTGGGCCGGGTGACGCTGGACCCTTCCTCGCCACTGGTTCTGGCCGCGCCCGGCGCTCCTGTAGTCGTGCCGCATGAACTGGAGGCGGGCTCAGCCTTCACCGTCAGCCCAAAGGATCATCTCAACGCGCGGCTGCGCTGGGGGGTGGACAATCCACTGCGTGCCAGGCTGGCCCACACTTTTGGTTTCGACCTCTTCCGCGTCAGGAAAAACGTGGCGGAGGGGTTGGGCTGGCATCTGACTCCTCCGGCGGCCGCAGATGTGTTGACACTATTGGCTGCGGTGAATCCAGCGTCTCCTGCGCCAGACGTTTCGTCCGCCAATGAACTGCCCGTCCTGGTGCAGCGGCCCCTGACCACCGAAGAGGCGGCTAAAGTGGATACGGACAAGGACACGCTCTACTTCGCCGATGATGGCATCCGCCATGATGGACAGGGCGGCGCCCGAATTCTGCGGCCTTTTACGGACGGGGAGGCCTACTACTACTTCGCCGCAGCGCGGGACATCGCAGGGAGGCCGGGGCTTTTGTCACGCGGCACCCTGGTGACCTTTTGCGACCGCCTGCCGCCTGCCGCGCCGACGATCGACAGCGTGACAAATGTCTTCGTCCCGCCCACAGACGCTCAACTGCTGCTACAGCAGGGCGGCAGTCAGTTTCTCAAGGTGAGCTTCAACGCGCTGCCAGCCACTCAGGCAGAGGGTGCGGACAAATACTTCATCTACCGCTGGGAGACTCCGCAGCAGTTTCTGGAGCATCTGGGGGATGATCCTGAGAATGCGCCGAACATCCACGTCATCGGCAGCGTGCCGCACCAGGCGGGTCGGAGTGTGCTGACGTTTGATGACAACGGTGATGGTGCGCCCACGCTGGCAAATGATCAGAACAGGTCGGTTTGGTACACCGTGCGGGCCAAAGGGCGCACGTCCTGTGCTGACGAGCCGACCTTCAGCGGACACAGCGCGCCGATGCCGGGGGTGTTGCGGGACTTCGTGGCGCCTGATGCGCCGGATGGCACGTTGTTTGTGACGCAGAACAAGCCACAGGCCACCTTTGTGCGATCTGTGCTGCTGAGTGGTGAAATCGGAGTGGACCCCATCATCTCACAGACACGTCCTTCAGCGGACTTCGTGGGCGTGTCCGTCCGGCTCTCCCGGCTGAACCTTGAGATCACCGCGGCCACGGTCACGGTGGGCTTCGAGGAAGAGGTCTCGGGTGCGAAAAGATTCACACCGATGACCACGCAGCAGGTGCTCTTTCAGCAGTCTGATCTGGCGGAGGTGCATGTCCCCGAACTGATGCCTCGCCCGCCAACCAAAAACGCGCTCAAGGTGGTGGTGAAGGCCGTCACAGCCAGCGGCCTCGTTTCTGCTCCAGCGCAGGTTTTGCTGCCGGGTGAGGGAAGCTTTTCCGAATATGCGGTGACCTTGTTCGACCTGAGCACGATCCGGGAGACGAATGTGGAGCCGGTACCGGGGCGGACCGTCCACGAGGTCGCCAATGCCGATGGCACCATCAATGTCATCCGAGGGGTGTTGGTTTATGATGATGAAAACATCCGTGAATGGCGTGTTTACCGCCGCATCCAGCCGGACGGTCAGCTCACCCTCATCGCCAAAGGAGAGGGGGATCCAAAGGGCAGTAACACAGCCAACACCATACCGGACGGCGACTGGCAGGACGACGCGCCGCCTGGGGTGCCGGGGGCGGAGGTGTGCTACTACGGCCAGATTTTGGACCAAAACGCCAATCCCAGTCCGCTGTTTCTGATCGGGTGTGTGACCATCGCCAGCCCGGTGCTGCCCGTGCCGATGCTGTCACCCGCCGTGAGCGCTGCTGGTGGAAATGGCAGGCCGGAGGTGAACCTTGAATGGTTTTGTGATCCGGTCGGAGTGGACCGTTTCGAGGTGCTGATCGCCCGTGAAGGAGGCGGTGTGCCTGCCATTTCCGGACTGACGCAGGTGCCAGTGGAGAGGGTGGGGGGGCCGCAGGAGACTTTCGTGACCCACGAACGCCATCCTGGCTTGGCTTTTCATGTCTTTCAAACCTCCCGCGTGGGTGAAACCGTGCCCGGTGCAGGGCCGAGGTTCACCGCGCGGCTCTCCCTGCAAGCGGATGAGCAAGTGCTGCACTACTTCGCCGTTCGTGCCGTGGGTCCAGGACCTATTCCGAGGTCCACCGGGGCTTTGAGCAATGTCGTCACCTCCGACTTTGTGCCGCCGCCAGCCGTGGACGCTGGTTTCATCCCATGGCCCGCACGTCCGCTGCCCCCCGTGGATGCCAATGACCTTCCAGAGTCCGCCTTTGGCGAAGGTGAGGGACGCTTCCTGGCCTTCACCAAACTTTCCGACTTGCCCTTCGAGGTGTACCGCCGCTTGAAAGCTGCGGATAACGAGAACCTGCTGGCACCTACCTTCATCCTCGTGGGGGCGCTGAGGATACCTCTCCTGGCCAGGCTCAACGGCTCTGAAACCACGGCTGGTTTGCGTGATGTGGAGGGATCTCTCCCACAAAAGCAGCCAGCGCAGTTCTTCTTTAATGTCCGCCAAAACCGCACTGATCCCGCCTCTGTTTTTCAGTTTGGCAACTTCCTTGTCTATCGCTACCAGCTGCCCAGCACCGCCTTTCCGGATGCGCGGCCCAATCTGGTGCAGTGTACGCCAAAGATTAACAAGTTGTCGGTGCTCGGAGTGGACACCATCACCGTCAAAGTTCGAGACCCCTTCATTTCCATCTTTCCCATTCCGAACCAGCCTGGGAGTAATATCGATCCTCCGGCACAACTGCTGATCGTGCCATTCAACAACCAGCCTGCCGTCGTCACTCCCCGACATCTACAGGGGGCCACCGGCCTGGTGTGTGTGAAGGATCCGCTGCCTGTGATCCAGGGGGCGAAGTACCAGCACCTGCTCGTCAGCCTGGGTAGGGATGATGAGATCCGCCGGGTGATCAAGCTCAACCCCGTGCAGCACTGAACCTTCCACCGCCTCATGTTATGAAAGCTGCACGCCTTCTTCTTTGCACCGCCCTGACCTTTGCCACGGCAAGCGCGGCCCCCACCGCCAGGCTGCCCGCCGAGTGGTTCGCGCCCTTGGACACAGACGCTGGCCGTTTCGCCCTGGTGGACAAGGCCAGCGGTACTGTCCGCTTTGGAACGATGAATCCCGGCGGCATCGTCACCTTCCCCCAGGTGGTGCCCACGGGCATTAGCGCTGTTTCTGATGTGGCTTCCGGCATCGTGAACCCAGGCGGGGAGGAAATCCTGCTCACGGCCCCGGCGGCCAACCGCATCATGAGGGTCATCAACACACCGAACGGAGCTTTCGCCTCCCTTTTCAGCCCGGTGGCCGGCTTTGGTATCTCCGGTCTGAGTGAATGTGAAACCTCCACAGCACGGCGATTGCTCATCTCATCCCTGGAGAATGGTGCCACCCCGGTCCGGTTGGAGGTGCGCCAGTCCGCATCTGCCCAACTTGTGAGCCAAGCCACCCACTTCGACCCTGCCGTGCGACTGGAACCCATGACCAACCCAGTGGATGGAACGCGCATCGGCATCGGTCTCGTAGTCAGGGGGCCACAGACGGAGATCCGGGTGGTCGAGCCACCGGTGAACCGGCGCATTTCAGACATTTTGACAGGGGAATTCGACATGGTAACCGATGTGCTCGGCAGCGCAGGAGGCAGGCACATCGTGGTGTTTCAGAAGGGTTCCGCCGCCGCGCATATTCTGAGCGCGGCGCTGCCCGTCACGAAAAACTCCTCTTTCACCAAAGCCATCACCACACTCCCCTTTCCGGTCAGCGCGCTGCTGCGGGTGCCGGGTGGTGGGGCCAGTCCACTGACGGACGGCATCATCGCCCTGGCGGATGATGGCTCTCAGGCTGTGTGGCTTCGGGTGAGTGGCGCGGGCAACGGATTCTTCCCTGGCGGGCACACCTTTACGTCTGATGTCGGCGGCGCTCTGACGGGACTGCTCCCGCTGGCGGGAGGTGTGGTGCAGCTTTCGGGCGCTTTCGCCGGCGCTGTCTCCAGCGGATTCAAAAGCATGACCTTTGACGGATCGAACTGGGTGGTGCGCAGCAGCGGAGATCTGCCATCCCTGCCTGGACCGGGCACCACCACAGCAACTCTGCTTTTCCTTGATGCTGTTCCCGAGGAGAACCCAGGCGCGCAGATCATCGGCATGCAGAATGCACCGGACTGGACCCGCCGGACTGACGCCAGCCCCACCCCGAATTCAGTGGTTAGAGAGTCGTTCGTATCCACAACCTCCGGGCTGCGCTTCACCACGACCCAGGGGCTGATCCCTCCGGTGGGCACCTCCTTTGTCGTGACAAACCAAGTGGACCCGGCGCTGAGCGTGAGCGTGCTGGGCGGCGCGGAGGCACCTTTCACGCCTTCACTGACCATTGAACCTCCATCTGGCTCATTTGAGGAAAGTTTCCAGGTCACAGCCAGCTTTGATGCCAACGACTACAAGCTGCTTTTCAAGCGTGATGGCGATGATTGGAGGGACTGGCCGGGCACGCTGCCGGTGGGCTACACGACGACGCTTCAGTTCACCTTGGTCAACCTCAATGGAACCGTCCGCCCAGGGCCAGTGCTCACCCGTTCCTACCTTTTCACGGCGAACAAGCTAAACTCCCAGGACAGCGACGAGGACGGCGTGCCTGATTTCGTCGAGCTGGCACTCGGCTTGGACCCATTCAGCGGAGCAGATGGTGATGGTGATGGCGTCTCCGACCTGGATGAGATTATCAAAGGCAGCAGTTCCGGTGCAGACGCGGCCAATGCCGCCGTGCGGCCCACGCTCGATGACACGGACCGCGACCTCCAGGGCAGGCTGAAACCCGCTAATGACCATGTCCTGCGCCCTACGGGACTCCGCATCGCCGGCACAGCGCGTGACTTTGAGAGCCAGGACATCTTTACGAACCATGAAATGCAGCTACGCAGCATGGACGGGGCGCTTCTGGATATGAAGCCGGTCGCCCGCTTCAATCCGCCCTTCCCAGCACTACCGGACAATCTGATCATTGGTGCCCGCCTGAAGACATCCATCAACATTTCATCGAAGGAACTGGTGTCAGTTTCCACTCCTCTGCGGTTCAGGACCTTCGATGGCGAGGACGGGCGTGAGATCGTGAGCTTCATCCCGGCAGATCCACCGCCCGGCCTGAACGTCAGCGTGCTCCCCAGCGGCAGCAATCTCAAGGGAGATGCCACAGCCTGGATCAATGCCGCGCGCAGTGCCGCCAGCGTCATCCCGTTTGCGACGGCGGCCAGCCGGTTGATCCCGGCAGACGCTGCGGTCAGCGTGCTGCTGGAGCATCTGGTGCATGCCGCGCTGACGGCTCAAAGACCGCTGCAAGATCCGCCGCTCCCTTTGGAAGCCTTCACCTTCATGCCTGGGCGCGAGGCGGATGTGGACCTCACTGGCTTCACGGAATCGGACAAGATATTGCTTCTCAGCCGGGGTTTTGATTTCCGCTCGGCACTCACACTAGCCAGGGGACGGCGCACAGCTATGAAGCCTTTGACGGACGCTATCTATCTGCACCACGGCACCACGACCAACACTGCTACGCTCGGCCTGGACCTCCCGCTGGATGTACTACGCACCGTCCTCCGTGGTGGAAACCTTCCGCCAGCCTACTTGGGTGCGGTGACGGGCACGCAGGTGGATGACGCACGCAGCGCCTACAGCAGTGCTGTGGCAGTTTTTAACAGCCTCTTCAGGCCCAGCGCTACCTTCCGCCTCACAGTGCCGGAGGTCTTCCTGGGAGCAGGTGTTTACCTTCGTGATGTCGGCGGGGAGCCTGAGCCCACAGTGGTGGTGCGCAAAGGAGAGCGCTTTGAGTTCGAGCAAGGTCTGGGAGTGCAGCCGGGGACGGTTTTCGATGTCACGGGCTTCACGGATCTACCGCCTGATGCTGGCAGAACGGTGATTGATGCCACCTCGGTGGCCTTTGTCTCCAAGCCGGATGTGTTGGATAAGGACAGCGACACAGATGGTCTGGATGATGAATGGGAGCGCTTCTTCTTCGGCACGCTGGCTTTAAATGGCAGCTTCATTCCACCGGGCAAAACCCAGACGCTGGCCCAAGCTTTTGCCACAGGTGCCGACCCAAGGTCGTTGAGTGGCGAGCCTGAAATCGACCTCGAACAGCCTGCAGGCTCGGCGCTGGCCTCGGGGGGCACACGGGACTTTGGGGTCACGGCCATCGGCTCGGCACGAGATCTTGTTTTTACGATCAGAAACACCGGTGGTGCAGATCTGACGGGCCTAGGTGTCACCATCGACGGGACGGGCGCGGGGCAGTTCAGTGTGGTGAGCCCGCCTGTGGCACCGGTGACTCCCTTCGGAAGCACCACGATGACAGTGCGCTTTCTCCCGACCAGCGCAGGAGTGAAGACGGCAGTGCTGCATGTGGCGAGCAATGCCCCGGATGAAGCCTCCTATGACATCACCATGACGGGCAACGGCGTGGCTGTTGGCCTGCCGAACCCTGTCATTAATCCTCCTTTGACCGGTGCCAACATTGTCACGGTGGCCACTCAGCCGGACGGGCGCTTTTTGGTGGGTGGCACCTTCGGTATCACGGGCAGCACTGCCTTGAATTTGGCCCGGTTGAATGCGGATGGCACGGTGGACAGCAGCTTCAACATTGGAACCGGAGCGAACAACTCGGTGGCGTGCATCAATGTGCTTCTGGGCGGAAAGATCCTCGTCGCAGGGAGCTTCACCAGCTTCAATGGCACCACGGTAGGCCGCATCGTGAGGCTGAATGCGGATGGCACTCTGGATGGCAGCTTCAATGCAGGCACTGGCTTTAGCGGTGGAGGCGGGGCTGTGGCAGGCGTCACCCTCCAACCAGATGGCAAAATGATTGTCGTGGGGAGTTTCAATACCTTCAACGGACAAGCCCGAAACCGAGTGGTGAGGCTGAATACAGACGGCAGCATTGATACCTCCTTCAACATCGGCGCAGGGCCAGACAACAACCTGCGGACGGCGGAGGTGCAGGCAGATGGGAAGATTCTGGTGGCGGGCGATTTTGCTAATTTTAATGGTCAGGCACGCAATCGTCTGGTGCGGCTGAATGCGGATGGCAGCCTGGAAAGCACCACCACCTTCAACATCGGCAGCGGGCCCAACTCCACGCTGCGGGCAATGACCTTGCTGCCTGACGGGCGCATCATGATCGCCGGTGATTTTGGCTCGGTGAATGGCATCACGAGGGGCAAAATCGCGGTACTGACCTCCTCTGGAGCTGTGGACACGAGTTTCGGTGATGCGGCGATCAACAGCTCGGTGCATTCCTTCATGCGCCAGACAGATGGGAAAGTGCTGCTGGGCGGATTCTTCACCACGGTATCCGGCCAGACGCGCAACCGGGTGGCTCGGCTGACCTCCACGGGCGCTTTGGACACCAGCTTCAGCATCGGCACAGGCCCGAACAATACGGTGAACGGCTTGGCGCTGACCGGAACGGGCCAGGTCATTGTGGTGGGGGTCTTCACTTCAGTGAACGGATCAGCACGAAACGGCGTGGCGGTGTTGGTGAACTCGACACCCGCCACCAGCATCACTGCTCCGAACCGCACACGCATCGAGTGGGCACGCAGTGGAACGGTTCCTGAGATTGCCGAAGCTGATTTTGACCTTTCTACGGACAATGGAGTGACCTTCACCCCTCTGGGTAAGGCGCGGTTCATCGCCGGGGGCTGGGACATGGATGAACTGAACCTGCCGGACACCGGCATCATCCGGGTGCGCGGCAGCACTCGGGGAGGGCTGGGGAATGCGAGTGCGGGCTTCGTGCAGAGCACTGCCGCCTTTGTGATGAATGCTGCCAGCGAGCCGACGATCAGCACGATTGCTAATGTGACGACACCGGAGGACACGGCCACTGCGGCCATCGCCTTCACCGTGGCAGATGCAGATACTCCGTCGGCGGATCTCCAGGTGTCGGCGACTTCGTCCAATCTCACCTTGCTGCCGCAGGTAGGCATCAGCCTGGGCGGTGCAGCCGCTGAGCGGACTATCACCCTGACTCCTGCCGCCAACCAGTTTGGCACAGCGGATGTCACGATCACCGTCTTCGACGGATTTAGGAGTGTCACCCGCACTTTTAACCTGACCGTGACACCAGTGAATGACCTGCCGGTCATCACGGGGCTGGTGGATGATACAGCGCCAGTCGGAGTGGGTGCCAGGACACAGAACTTTGTCGTTTCTGATGTGGAGACTGCTGCTGCTGCGCTGACTGTCACAGCCACCTCATCCAACACAATCTTGGTGCCTGATGCCAATCTGAGCTTCACCAGCACGGGCGGCGGTGGCCGCACACTGAGTTATCGTGCAGCCCCTGGTCAGACAGGCTCCAGCAACATCACCGTCAGAGTCAGCGACGGCACAGGGGCCAGGCTGAAGACCTTTGCATTCACGGTAACCAACACCGCACCTGTCATCAGCTCTACCTTCTCCAACCGCACCTTGAGTGAGGACAGCACGGTGCTGGCGATTCCGTTCACTGTCGGTGATTTGGAGACACCTGGAGCGCTGACGGTGAGCGCACGGACCTCCAATTCGGCGCTGGTGCCGGAATCTGGGATCCAGCCCTTTGGGACAGGCTCCAGCCGTGCTTTTAGTCTGACCCCGGCCGCCAATCAGAGCGGTACTGTGATCATCACTTTGGTCGTGAGTGATGGGCTGCTCACCGCTGAGTTGCCAATGACCTTCACGATCCTGCCAGTGAATGATACCCCGACCATCTCCCCCATAGCCGATGTGACCGTGCTGGAGGACACCGCCTCTCCGCCCATCCCCTTCACCGTGTTTGATGTAGAGGGAGATCCTCTGACAATCAGGCATTTCGCCCTCAGCGGCTCAATTGGCTTAACGCCCAACGTGGATTTCACTGAAACACCACGCACCCTGACCATTACCCCAAATGCTAATGCCCATGGCCAGTTGGCATTCAGTGTTCGGGTCACCGATTCTTCCAACCAGCCAGGCACTCTTTTAATACCCAGCAACAGCAGCAACTTCTCCTTCACGGTCACGCCAGTAAATGACGCGCCGGCCTTCACGAAAGGGCAGGACTTCGCTCATTCCTTCGGCTTCGACGAGGCTCAAAGCATCCCAGGTTGGGCCACAGGCATCTCTGCTGGGCCGGCGAATGAGTCGGCGCAGGCGCTAATCTTCCGTGTGAGCTCCAACAGCAATCCCGGGCTCTTCCTCACACCACCCGCCGTCGATGCACAAGGCCTGCTGACCTATCGGACCAAGGGTGAAGCCGGGACTGCCGCCATTACTCTTGTGCTGGAGGACGATGGAGGCACCGCCAATGGCGGAGTCAACACCAGCCCGGCACAGACTTTCACCATCAGTGTCGGTGCAGCGCAGCCCAGAATGGCTGTGATCCATGACGGTTTGGAACTGGAGGATGGCACGGGTGTGCTGGACTTCGGCAGCCCGTCTGTGGGTGGCCTTGCTCGCCAGACTTTGTTTGTCCGTAATGAAGGCCCGGCGCCGCTAAGCCTTGCTGGATTCAGCCTTCAGGGTGCTGATGCTGGCCTGTTTACCATTGTGGCTATCTCGCCTTCAACGGCACCGCTGCTGCGCGGTGAGGCGAGGCGGTTTGAGCTCGCCTTCTCACCGACTCAGGTGCGTGTGCACACAGCCAGCCTGCGTTTCCAAAGCAACGATCCGGCGCTCGAAGGGGGAACTCATGAAATCACGCTCACTGGTCGTGGTTCACAGCCTCCGACGGTGAGGTTGAATCCTCCGACCGAGGTCACGCGCAGCAGTGCGCTGCTCACAGCTTTTATCAATGCAGGCCAGGGAGATGCAGCGGTGACGATGGAGGCAGGCACCACTCTGAACTTTGGCCTAACATTCCCCGTCACGCCTGAGGTGGTCAGTGGTGGCACGAGCACGCTGGTCAGCTCCCGTGCATCGGGGCTCCTGCCGAACACCCTATATCATTACCGGATCACCGCACGCAATGCTGCGGGCTCGTCTTCTGCCACCGGCGTCTTTTCGACTTCCAACCTGGTGCCGGGCTCGCTGGATCTCCTTTTTGGTATTCCATCCCCTATTTCCGGTCAGGTTTTCGCTGTGGCGATGCTTCCTGACGGGAAAATCATGGTGGGTGGAGACTTCATCGTGCTGCCTTCCTTGGCCGCAGGTGACCTAGTGCGGCTGAACCCGGATGGTAGCTTGGATGCAACGTTCAGTGCGGGCCTCGATACGGCCCCGGGTCGTGGAGTTCATGCCATCGCGGTTCAAAAGAATGGCAGGGTCATTATTGGCGGCAATTTTGAGACCGTTGGCGGAGTCAGTCGGCGGCTCATCGCCCGCCTGGAGAGCACAGGAGCGCTCGATGCTTCTTTCGCGCCCAATGTCAGCGGGCAGGCGGTGCGGAGACTGGTCATGCAGCCGGACGACCGGGTGATCATCGGCGGCCAGTTCACCTCCGTGAATGGCAGTGCTCGCACCTCGCTGGCACGACTGGAAGCTGACGGCAGCTTGGATGCGGAAATGGCTCCCGTGCTGGCTGGCGGGAATACCGAGGTGACCACATTCGCTCTTCAGTCTGATGGCAGTCTGGTCATCGGTGGTGATTTTACCACGATTGGCGGCCAGCCACAGGCTAGGCTGGCTCGCCTGACGGGAGCAGGTCTTCTCGACACAGCCTTTACGCCTTCGGTCAATGGCAGCGTCAGGAGTGTGCTGATTCAGCCTGATGGCAGGATCTTCGTCGCAGGTGCGGCTGTCACCGTCAACGCAGGTCTGCCAAGCATGATCTCCAGGCTCCAGCCCGATGGTGATCTCGATGAAACTTTCCGTCTGAGTGAGGTGCCTTTCTTTTTCTTGAGCACTGAACCGTTTGTCCAGGACATGGCTCTCGGCGTGGATGGAAGCCTTCTCGTGGCAGGTGACTTCCTGTTTCCAAGCACGGCCTCAGGGCTGGCAAGACTCCGCCAAGATGGTTCCCTGGACCGCGAATTCATTTTCCGTGCTGATCAGAAGGTGGAGTGCATGGCCATGCAGGCGGATGGCAAGATCGTCATCGGCGGTGGCTTCCGAAGGGTGGAGAACACCTTCATTTCGAGTATCGCCAGACTACTAAATGATCCTGCTGAAGAGCAACTGGTCCAATCTGGTGAGAACCAGATCGACTGGCTGCGTGGCGGAGGCGCCCCCGAAGCGCAGGAAGTCTCGTTCGCCCTGTCCACGGATGGTGGCACGACTTTCGCTGACATCGGAAATGGAGTCCGCATCCCGGGTGGATGGTCGCT
>CAYMHJ010000006.1:29938-47761 GCA_964390165.1 uncultured Prosthecobacter sp.
GCTGAGCCCTGAGCTGGCCGGGCTGGAGCGTTATCATCTTCAGGTCAATGCACGAGCCATCAGCGGCGGTGGCACGGGCAGCACGGGCATCGTGATCACGCTCGCGATCCACAACCAGCCTGACATCGAAGCACTGAACACGAGGAACCAAGTCTTGGCTGATGCTTCGAGCACTTTGAACGCGGGACGTGTGACCGTGGGTGAGACTCGTCAGGCTGAACGTGTGGTCATCCGCAATGCAGGGCCGCTTCCGCTGACGCTCGGCCCGGTCACTCTGGATGGTGCTCACGCTTCGGACTTCAGCGTGAACTCGAACGGCATGACGCCGGTGCTGTTGAAAGGACAGGAGACATTCATTTCCATTCTCTTCACACCTGGAGGCGCAGGCACGCGGAATGCCGCCCTTCACATCGCCAGCGACGATCCGGATGCGGAGAACCCCTTCGACATCAATCTCACCGGCACGGGTGTGGCTCCGACTCCGCAGGAGATCGCCATCTTCGCCCCTAGCAGTGCCGAGCTCACTGACGACTCAGGCCCGGTCAATCTTGGGGACATCGAGGTCAGCGAAAGCCGCGACTTCATCTTCCTGATCAAAAACACAGGAGCCACACCTCTGACTGGATTGAGCATTACCAAGACAGGCTCCTCTGACTTCACCATCAGCCAGCCTGCGGCGGGCACACTGCGACTGGATGAGGTGACACCCTTCACGGTGAGTGTGAAACCAGGTGCCGTGGGGCTGCGCACCGCCCAGTTGAAGATCGCCAGCAATGACGCGGATGAGAATCCCTTCGAGATCAACCTGAGCGTCACCGGAACCAAGCGTGACATTGATGTGGTGATCACTCCGCCCGGGCGCACTCTGCTAGATGGAACGGGCGTTTTTGATTTTGGGCTCGACCTGCCTCTGAACGTGCCTGTGCAGCGCACCCTCACACTTCGCAATATCGGCAGCGGTCCTCTGACTTTGGGGAACGTGAGCATCTCGGGCGAGGACTTCAGCATCACCCAGCCCGGCAAGACCGAGCTTGCAGGAGGTGGAGCGGACACCACCACCTGCATAATCACCTTCCTGCCTGTATCCGGTGCGGCCCGAAATGGCAGGGTCACCATCGAAAGCAATGACCGTGATGAAGCGGTCTTTGACATCTTCATGAGAGCGGGTGGAGCGGGTCCGGAGATCGCCGTGGAGCTTCTGGATGGGACTGAAAAGCTCAATCTCACCGACGGGGTGGACACCGTCGCTTTCCGGCCCGCCACGCCCGTCCAGTTCACGAATATCCGCCCCGCCCGGACCCAGATCACCACGAGGACACTGAACATCAGGAACCTCAGCGCGCAGACTCTGACGATTCGCAGTATGAACTTCACGCAAAACAGCGCTGCCGGAGCAGCCCGCTTCACAACGTCCTTCGTCCGGGAGGTGAACATCGCCCCGGCGAGGGCGCAGACTTTTAACTTCAGCTTCCGTTCGGATACCCTCGGCGCCTTTGCCTCCACCCTGAACATCGTCAGCAATGATCCTGACGAGAGCCCCTTCGAGGTGCGCTTCACCGGCGAATGCCTGCCGCGTGTACTGCCTCTCTTCACCACCCAGCCACAGCCGCAGATCGTGGCCCTAGGTCAGCCGGTGACTTTCACCGCGCAGGCTGACTCACCTCTGGCGATGCGCTTCCAGTGGGCGCGCGGTAGTGTATCCGTCAAGGCCACTTTCGGCCCGTTGACGGACACGCCGGTGGTCACTCTGCCAGCGGTGACTCTCACCGATGCCGTGAACTACTCCGTCACAGCCACCAATGCGCTTGGCAGCACCAGCAGCCTCAACGCCGGCCTTACCGTCGTGGATACCACGGCGGGACGGCAGAGTCTGGAAATCCGCAAGCAGGCCATTTTCACCATCAAGTCCGCAGGTCCTGGCACCCGTCTGTTCCAGTGGCTGAAAAACGGACAGCCCATCACTGACAGCCAGCGCATTCAGGGGGCGACCACCGACAAGCTGAGGATCTCCAATCTTGTTCTCACGGACAGCGGAGCCTACACCTGCGAGGTTTCCGCACTGGGTGGCAGCTTGATCGGCGGTGTTCAGACCTTGGAGGTCTTCGACATCGCTCCCCGCATTGCTGGGAATCCGCTGGACCTGCCACGTGGTCAGGTCGCCCGGCCCTACAGCTTCCAGGTGCCGCTCGACCCTGCGGGAGGCCTTGCCACCACCTGGACTACAAAGAATCTACCTGCTGGTCTGGTCATCAATAAAAACACCGGCTTCATCAGCGGCAAGCCAACAGTAGCAGCCTCGACTGCCTTCCAGATCACGGCCAAGAACACCAAAGGCGCCTCCACCGTGTCCGCGCGTATCGTGATCGATCCCCTGCCTGCGAATCTGGTGGGCAGTTACACCGGGGTGATTGAGCGTGGTTTCGTGAACAGCTTCCTGGGAGGCCGCCTTGACCTCACGATCGCCACCACCGGAACTTTCTCTGGCACGATCACCTTGGGAGCCTTGAGGCTTCCCATTCCGCCGGGAGGCCTTACTCTGCCTGAGGATGGGCAACGTGTGCCTGTGACCTTGCTTCTGTCACAGGGTAGCGGTGGTTCCGCAGTGACACGCAAAATGACCTTCACATTGAATCCCATCACCCAGCTCATCAGTGATGGTGAGATCGTCAACGTGCTGCCGGTGCAGCCTCCACGGCCTGTCAGCTTCAGAGCTTGGCGCACGCCATGGTCTCAGACGGTGCGCGCCACGGACTTTGGAGGCTATCACACCTTCGGGCTGGAAATCCCCGCCGGGGCTCTGGGCAATGAGGCCCTGCCTCAAGGCATCGGCTTCGGCTCCTTCACCACCGTGGTGGACGGCGCGCCGACGTCTGTGGCTGGCAAGCTGGCTGACGGCACCTCCTTCACCTCCAGCAGCCGTCTGGGGCCGAATGGCGAACTCGTCATCTTCCAGAACAATGCCAAAAGCTCGCTCGTGGGCTCCACCAGCATCCAGCCTGGCACTACTTTAATCTTTGGCGGTAGCACGATCGCCCCTGACAACACCCTTTCCGGCACCCTGAGCTGGATGCGACCTGCCACCACTGACCGCACCTATGCCGCAGGCTTCAGTCCGCTTTCCCTCAGTGTAGCCGGAGGCTCCTACCGCAGACCTGAGGCAAATCATAACATCCTCGGTATGCCTGACGTGGCAAGCGGCCCGAATGACGACCAGCGGAACATCCTCGTCGCCTTTGCTGGCGGAGGCATCGGCACCTCACCCTCGCGTGTGGATGACCTGATGGTCCTCAAGTCTCGCACCATTAGAATTTTCCAGACAGGATCGCCATTCCTCAACATCTCCCTCAATGACAGCTTGGGCACCCTTGGTGGCACTTTCACCTTGGAGGATGCCACGCCGTTGGTTCAGCCTTCCGGTCGTCTCGTCCGCACCGTGCCTTTAGAGGGGCTCGTGGTGAAAGTTGATGGCGGCCTCGTCGGCGCAGGCTTCTTCCTCATGCCCCAGATGCCTTTCATCAATAGCAGCGGAAGGATCGTGCCTGCCAACCAGACCCCGATCCTCTCCGGGAGCGTGCTGATGACTCCCAGGGAGGATTGAGGCTGGAAAAAGTATTTCGTGTTTTTGCGCAAGTTCCCGGACGGGCCGCATCAGGGCAGTGAGAACAACAATCTCACCACCCAAATGAAAACATCCATTCAATCCATCTACCGCAGCCTCCTGAATCAGTTCGCCCGCATCGCCTGCACTGGCGCTGTCATCCTGGCCTCCACTCTCTCCAGCCATGGTCAGGCATTGAATCCCATCACCCCGAGACCCACCAGCCCCATCCTGTTTACCGCTGGACCGCGCCCGACATTGGTCGTCCTCGTCCATGGCCGCACGGCCCGCCCGGGTGATGCCCAGACATCCGTGGATCCCGTGGCTCGTCCGGGCACGCTGGGTTACTCACGCTTTTACTTCGACTTCCCCTTCACCTCTGCCGTGCTTGGAAACACGAACACCGATCTTTTCACCAAAGGCGGGGTGCAACTGACGCGGGCCAATTGGCAGTCCACTGCCGTGGCAAACACGAATCTGGACAATCACTACGCCTTTGCCGACCGGCCACCTGCTCGCGGCACCTTCCGCGGCACCGCCGTGGGTCTGGTCCGCCATGATGGTTCCGTCGGCGTCGGCCTCCAGGCCCGTTCGGTGCTCTCCCGCATTGATGAATTGTATCAGGACTTCCGAAGCTACTGCGGTGTCGATCCCCAGATCGTCATCATCGCCCACAGCAAGGGCGGCCTCGTCTCCCGCTACCTGCTCAGCGTGCCCACAGGTTCCGTCGCCGGAGTGGACCTGACTGCTGCGGAGGAAGCCACCGCACGCCACCTGCGTGACCGGACTAAATTTCTCATCACCATCGGCACCCCGCACAATGGCAGCCCTATCGCTGACCATGTCACCGCCATGCGTGAAGGCGTGGAAACCATCCAGGGACCGATCGATGCCATCTGGGGAATCATCCGGGGTGCGGCAAGCATCGGCGGCATCAATCTCCCAGAGGCCTCGCCTCTCCAGATCAGCAGTGTGCTGAGAGATCTCGCCGGTTCACCCGACGACCTGGGCCACCTCACCTCCAGCTTCTGCCGAGACATGAACGTGGGCCCCCTGCACCCCTCCCGCATGGCCCGCAGTGATGGCGGACTGATCCCCGTCTATACTTATGGTGGCCGCAGCCCTGGCGATGTCTTTTATGCCACCCCTAACCACAACGGCACCAGCGGTTTCACCAGCAGCACCCCCACCATCGTCAAAGACACCGTCCAGGGCCTCGCCGCACTCGACTACGCCCTGCACAATGCCATCCAGAGCGACTGGGGCACCCTGACCTCTGTCGGCACCGGCAAATCCCTCGACCTCACCCGCCGCACCTTCTCCGTGCTCGAAGTCCGCGGCACTGGCCCCTTCGGCCTGATCCCCACATTGGTAAAGACCTTCTCCGCTCCCGGCGCTGCCTATCAGATGCCCGCCAGCAATTTCAGCCTTGAAGGTCTGCCCGTCTTTTATCAGCGCAATCAAGGCGACGGTGAGACAGACAGCGACGGCATGGTGGCCATCTCCTCCGCCCTCGGCATCAATCTCGGCACCGGCACCCGCGAGTTCTTCGACCACACCCAGAACATCGCTCCCGCTGGTCAGCCCCGCCGCCCTGGTTCCTGGTATCGCATGTATTCGGGAGCTTGGAATTTCCTGAACCACTCCACGGAAACCAAAAGCGCCACCATGGGCGTGGAACTGCGCCGGGTGATCGTCGGTGCCGGCCCGAGGCCCTCTTTCGTTGGCAATCTGAGCGTCAGGTAATCCTCAACGGTCAAAGCTCGACGCCTCCGATGACCCGTGTCATCGGGGGCGGTTTGTTTCTGCCTAAGATGCCATGAACGGGGCTTTTCTTCGCTGGCATCTCAAGGTAGAGATGAACACCCAAAAGCCGTCCACCCTCGTTTTATCAGGCACCCGAACCATGACCGATCCCGCCACCGTTCTCATCGTCGATGACGAAAAACACACCCGTGATGGGTTGAGGCTTTCCTTGGAGGATGACTTTGACTGTTATGTGGCCTCGAATGCCGCCGAGGCTCTGGAGTATCTGAAGAATGATCCCATCGATGTCATGCTCACCGACCTCCGTCTGGGCGAGGACGATGGGATGAAGCTTCTGGAGCAGGCGCTCGCCATGCCGAAGCCGCCCGTGTGCATCATGATGACGGCCTACGGCAGCGTCGATACCGCGGTGGAGGCGATGCGGCGAGGAGCCTATCACTTCGTCACGAAGCCGCTGAACCTGGATGAAGTGGAACTGCTGGTGAAGCGCGCCCTGCGCAGCCGACATCTGGAGCATGAAAACAGGGCGCTGAAGCAGCAGGTGGAGCAAAAATTCAGCATTGAGGGCATCCTCGGGCAGGCGGACACGCTGAAGCCGATTCTGGAAACCATCCAACAAGTGGCACCCACCCGCGCCACCATTTTAGTCGAAGGCGAAAGTGGCACGGGCAAGGAACTCGTCGCCAAAGCCATCCACAATCTCAGTGGCAGGCCAAAGGCGAAACTCATCACCGTACATTGCGCAGCGCTGTCTCCTCAGATCCTCGAAAGCGAGCTTTTCGGGCATGAGAAGGGAGCGTTCACTGGTGCACAGGACCGACGCATCGGGCGCTTCGAGCTGGCGGATGGCGGCACGCTTTTCCTCGATGAGATCGGAGAGATCGACGCGAACACACAGGTGAAACTGCTCCGCGCGCTGGGGGAGCAAACCATCGAACGAGTCGGCGGTGCGAAGCCCATCAAGGTCGATGTGCGCGTCATCGCGGCCACGAACAAGGATCTCGCGAAAATGGTGGAAGAAGGGAAATTCCGCGAAGACCTCTACTGGCGGCTGCGCGTCGTCACCATCCACATGCCCCCCCTGCGCACGCGCAAAGGTGACATCCGCGTGCTGACCGATCATTTCCTCAAAGACCTCGCCACCGCGAATGGGAAGAGCTACAAGCCGCTCGGTGATGACGCCCTGCCCGTGCTGATGAATTACGACTGGCCTGGGAATGTGCGAGAGCTGCGCGCCGCCATCGAGCACGGCGTGGTCATGAGCAACACGACCCGCGTGATGGCCAAGCACCTGCCCGCCTACCTCACCCGACCTGGGGGGCTCGGCTGGCGCGTGCCGACTTTGCCCGGCGATAAAACCACCATTGAAGCCACTCCCGAAAAAGCTCCGCTCGATATCCACGCGATGGAGAAGCAGCTCATTCTCGAAGCCCTCGAACGTGCCGGAAACAACAGAAGTGAGGCAGCCGAACTGCTGAACATGAGCCGCCGCAGCCTTCAGCGAAAGCTAAAGCAGATGGGCATGGTCCGTAAACACCGCAAGCGCGTGCAAGCGGGAGCTTGAACATCTGATCCCGAAGCTTCCGGATTCGAGAATCGCCTCAGGAAACCAGATCAGGCAAAGAGCTTCGTCACTGGCTTGGCCTTTACCAACTCGCGGGGCTGGTTGAGGTGATTGTACACGATGGTTTCGGGGTCGATGCCGACGGCATGGTAGATCGTGGCGAGGAGTTCCATCGGATGCACGGCGTCCTCGGCAGGCGCGGAGCCGGTCTTGTCTGATTTGCCGTGGATGTAGCCGCGCTTGATGCCGGCTCCACCGACGACTGCGGTGTAGCAATAAGGCCAGTGGTCACGACCATCGGCGCTGTTGCCATTGCCGGAGGTGGACACGCCTTTTTCAGGACTGCGGCCAAATTCACCGAGAGCGACAACGAGTGTTTCATCCAGCAGACCGGAGGCGTCGAGATCTTCAAAGAGGGCGCTGAGACCCTGATCAAGCATGGGGCCGCTTTGGTTCTTCATGCGCTGGGTGAGGCCGACGTGGTGATCCCAGCTATGATTGTCCGAGTTGGCAACTTTCGGCCAGATGAGCTCAACCACGCGGGTTCCAGCTTCGATGAGACGTCGTGCCAACATGCAGCTTTGACCGAAGGTGTTGCGGCCATAGCGGTCACGGAGTTTTGGGGACTCGCGGTCGAGCGCAAAGGCATCGCGGGCACGTCCGCTGGCGATGAGGTTCAAAGCCTGGTCGTAGTAGCTGTCGAGGCTCATGTCTTTCACGGCGGCTTCGATGGTGGGCATCTGGTCATTGATGGCATCACGCAGCTTTGCACGGCGCTGGAGGCGGACGCTAAAGAGATCGGGGCGCAGTTGGAGGTCCTCGATCTTGATGCGGTCCATCTTGCCCATGTCGAGGTCATCGCCATCGGGATAGAGGGTGTAGGGATCGTAAGCTTTGCCCAGGAAGCCAGCGGTGCCGCCTTTGCCGACGACGTTGGATTCCTGGAGCGGACGCGGCAGCATCACGAAGGGAAGCATCGGCTCATCCATCGGCTTCAGGCGAATGATGTTGCTGCCGAAGTTCGGGAAGTCTTTCGGGCTCGGTGGCTCGAGCTGGCCGGACGGGCTGACTTTATCCGTCGTGTAGCCGGTCATGATCTGATAAATGGCCGCCGTGTGGTTGAAGAGACCATTTGGCGTGTAACTCATCGAATTGATCATGGTGAACTTGTCGTTCACCTTCGCGAGCTGCGGGAGAATCTCGGTGAAATGATGGCCGGGAACCTTGGTCGGGATCGTTTTGAAGGCGGAGCGCACTTTGTCCGGCACATTCTCTTTCGGGTCCCAGAGATCGAGATGGCTGGGGCCTCCCTGGAGATAGATCATGAGGACATGCTTCGCCTTTCCCCAACCTGCACGGCCAGCGGCGGCGGAGTTGGCAGAGGCGGCTTGTGCGCGGAACATGCCATTGAGCGTGAGGCCCATCATCGAAGCTCCACCCACGCGCAGGATGTCGCGACGGGTCATGCCGAGGTCTTTGTCACACAGGTCTTTGCCGAGGGCGCCAGGGATGCGAAACATAGTGGGTATTTGGGTGAGAATGGGAGCTTACTCAAAATCGCCGACTCAACGCAAGCCGCGATTATTCTTTCCCCGGTTACGCGCACTTGGAGGCATTCTTGCTCATGCAGCGCCCTCAGCGGGAAAATCCATGACCAGACCGGGAAGCGCCATGATTTATTGCTCCGTGACCTACCGCACACGCCCAAGCCAGCGAAGAAGATCCTGGCTGACCTCGGAGCGCTGTACGTCATGCAGGAGAAGATGATAGCTGCGTGTGTACCAAAGAAGGCGCTTTTTCGGCGAGCGCACCTGACCGAAGAGGGTCTGCACCTGATCCGGGGAACTCAGGATATCGTTCGGTGAGGCGAGGAAAAGGACGGGCATTCGCAGATGCCTGGCGGCTTGGGAGTTTTCATCGAGCAGGCCGCCGATCTCTGACAGGAGGCGCAGGCTGAAGGCGCTGACATGATGCTCGGTCTGCTGCATCTGGCCGCCGTGAGTGGTGGTGCTGGTGACTTGGAACTGAGATTCATCGACTCCGGCCAGATCACCGATGGAAAAACGCGTCCTCGGGGTCAGTTTGGCCGCCGTTTCCAGCAGCCAGCGGCGGAAGTTTGAGACGGTCATTCTCAGCCCTGCCACGGGTGAGGCGAGCACGATGCCGTCTGGATCACGACGGTCTGGGAGGCGGTTCGCGGCGGTGTGCAGGCAGATGAGGCTGCCGAGGCTTTCGCCATACCAGAAGACGGGAGTCCTGGGATGCTCACGCCTGACGAGTCCGTGGAAAGTTTCCAAATCGCGCAGCCATTGGTTCGCGGAGGTGATGTCGCCACGCTCGGAGACGACGGGATCATGCCCCTGGCCGCGGAGGTCGTAGGCATAGACGGCGTAACCCTGCTTTGGCAGATTGTCGCCGAGGAACCAGAAATCGGAAGCCGCACCGCTGAGCCCATGCACGGCAATGATGACGCCACGAGGCTGCGAGCCGGGTGAAGGCAGCCATTTTTTAAACGGCATGACTTTGCCATCATAGCTCGTCCAGTCCTGCGCACGAAGCTCCGGACGTGACGGCCGCTTCGGAAGGCTGCTGCACGCGGCGAGCCCCGCCAGCAGGAGACTGGCGAGACAGCAACGGTGGAGGAATGTCATGGCTGGTGTTCGGGAGCCGCATGGTGGAGCACGGCGGAGACGAAGTCTGCCTGTGTCTGCACGCGGTCATCGAGGCTGAACTCGGAGGGAGTTTCAAACGTGAGTGTGACAGGGCAGCCGAGCTGCCAGAGCACGACGGCCTCTGGCAGGCCGGGCAGGCCAGAAGGAATGGTGCTGCGACGGATGACGCCACCACGGGCTCGGCGGCCATCGATACTGGTGCGCGTATCTGGGGATATGCGGCTGGTGCAGGTACGCATCAGCAGGTCGCTATGTCGTGTGCGATGATGTCCGAGTTCATAGACGTAGCAGCCCTGGGCATCGTAATCCTCATGCAGGCAGACACCGATGCTGAGCGGTCTCTGCCGCACGATCTGCCGCCACGGGCCGCAGAGTTCGTCTTCATCAAGGTGGAAACGGCGATTGATGTCGAGACCGCGATGGTCAGCGCGAGTGTTCAGCCGGAGACCGTGCGGATTCAGGCAGGGGAAAATGAGGAAGGGGCGCTGGCGTAGCTGCTCGATCTCCCGCTCGGCCCAGGCCAGCAGGCCCCAGGCTGAGCCCGCTTCATCACCATGAACGCCGGTGGAAAGATAAATGAAGGGCTGGCTGCCAGCGCGAGGGTTTTCCAAATAGAGGATTTTTTCCCCAGCCAACTCGGTGAGCACACGCACACGAAGGCAGGCGGACTTCGCCACAGCGCGCCATCGCTTCAGAAGAGCGTCGGGGGCATGGGCTTGATGGTGCGGCAGCAAAGACACGCCGTGAGAGTGGCGGGGATGCACGGTGGCTGCAATGGAAGATCAGGCACGGCCATTCTTCCGCCGGCTGCTGCTGGCGGCGGCTTTTTCACGGATGCGAGCCCGGAGCCGCTCGGCGGTGAGCGCCTGCTGGAGCATGACATTTTGCTGTCGGAGTTCTTCGAGCGCGTGATTGGGCACTGCGCCTGGTTCGGGAGTGAGATTTTCTGAAGCTGGGTCAGAATCAGCGGCTGGTTCTGGGATGATCTCGAGAGTGCGACCGTTCAGGTCGGGTAGGACGGTGAGGCCGGAAGTGTCGCTCGATGGAGCAGCCATGGGGCTGGTCTGGCTCAGCCCTTCTCCGGCATCGATGCCGAGCAGACCTTCGAGCTGCATGACCCTGGCTTTGGCACTGGGAAGCTCGGCGCACATCTGGCGGGTGAGATCCAGCGTCGTCTGGAGCTCATGTTCACGCTCGCGGGACTTCGTGAGCAGGCTGCTGAAGCGTGTCTCCTCCACCTTGAGCTGGTCGCTGGCCATGTGGCGAAAGTGGTCAAACTGGCGCTGCATTTCCGTGCGCCAAGCGTTTGAATCCGAGCGCACCTGCATGAGATCCTTCTGCTGGGAGAGCACCTGGGCCTCCAGCTTGTCCCTGGTCTTCAGGAGCTTCTCCTCCACACGCCGCAGTAGCCAGACGCGGATCAGAGCGGCAATGAAAAGGACGGCCATGATGGCAGTGGCCAGAGTGTAGGGGACTGCTTCAGCGGGAATGGATTTCACAAGGGTGAATGCAAGCAGGTCAGAGGCCGGGGGGCAAGTTTACGGCAGGGCTTCGGAATGATTTATCTCGCAGCTTTGAAAGGCCGCGCCTGAACATTCAGGAAGTCTGAAGCATGCTGTTCCCAACTTCAGCGTGGCGCTATTTTCAGCAGTGCCATCTGCAAAATCGCGGCCTGGAGCATGGCCATTTTTTCCGCTTCATCAGGCTCGTGATCATCCAGTCCTGCGAGATGCAGCAAACCGTGGATCATGTAGAGCGCGAGCTCATGATCGAGACTCTGGCCATGCTCGGCAGCCTGACGCTCTGCGGTGCCTGTGCTGATGAGTATCTCACCATGATGGAAGGTGATGACATCCGTGGGTGTCGGGTCTTCGAGGAACTCGCCATGCACGCGGGCAATCTCTTCATCGCTGACAAAGGTGATCTCGATCTCCTCCAGCACGCAAATGGGAGCATCGGGGAAAATGGCCTCATGCTGGCAGGCAGGCAGGGCGGTGCGGGCGATTTTTTTGAGCCACGGAAGCGGCGGCTTGTGCCGCTTTTGGTGATTGTAGAGATGCAGACTTGGCAGCCTGGCCATCACGCGGCGGAGGCTGGAGGTTTCCTCTGTGCGCGCTTCTTTTTCTCGGAGGGCGGTGTCTCACCACTGACGAGATAGGGGGAGTCGAGCATGAGCGTGCGACCATCATGGACCTGCACGGCAGCGGCAGTGTCTTTGGGACCAATGATCGTCGTGACAGGGGTTTCAGTCGCCTTCTGATATTTGATGCGGCTGTGCATCATGCTCAGCAGGGTCTTCACGAAGCTGGCCTTCACCCGCGCGAGTTCGGCGATGGTGAGGTCGCATTCGTCGAGCTGGCCGTCAGCCATGCGGTTTTGCACGATCTCGTCCACCAGTGCCTCGACCCGGGCAGGCGTGGGCTTTTCCAAGGAGCGGGAGGAGCTCTCCACAGCATCCGCCAGCGATATAATAGCGGCCTCTTTGAACTGAGGCTTTGGTCCGGGGTAGCGGAAAACCTCCTCGGTTACCTGCGGAATGTCGTCCTCCTTGGATTTACCTTGCTCCACGAGGCGGATCATCTCGGCTTTTTGATCCAGCGCCCGCTTGTAGAAATACCAGGCCAGAGTGGTGCCATGATGCTGCTCGATGACGTCGATGATGCTGCAGTTCAGCTTGTGCTTGATGGCGAGATCGACGCCGTCTTTCACATGGGCGATGAGGATGAGGGCGCTCATGCGTGCGGTCAGATCCTCATGTGGATTGAGCGCAGGGTCCATGTTTTCGATGAAATACTCCGGCTTCGTGAGCTTCCCGATGTCATGAAAGTAGGCGCAGACTCGGGTCATGACGGCATTAGCCCCGATGGCCTCAGCCGCTGCTTCAGCGATGTTGGCGACGACGAGACTGTGATGATAGGTTCCGGGTGCCTCAATGCTCAGTCGCTTCATCAAAGGATGGTTCAGATCCGCCTGCTCCAGCCAGGAGACCTCGGTCGTGACGCCGAAGAGACTCTCGATGACGGGCATCCCGCCGCCAACGACCAGGCCGGTGAGCACACCGACGGTGAAAGGAATGCCAATAATCCGGCTGAGTGTCGCCGAATCCACCGCGCCGCTGGCGTGATGAAGGATGACGGAAAAGATCGCCGCTGCAGTGCCGATATACAGGCCCGCCATGAAGAGCTTGTTCCGCCGGCGGACGCGGTTGGTGAAAAGGACGACGAGGAAGCCGATGAGTGCCGAGCAGGCGAGGTAGGTCACCAGATTCACCGCCATGAAAACGATGGCACCCAGCAGGCTGGAATAGATGGCCCCGAAGAGGCCGATCTTCCTGCCCAGAGCCACGGAGAGCACCATGGGCCCGAGGGCATGGGGCAGCGCCAGGACTGGCAGCGCCCCGGTCCACCCTTTTTCATAGGCGAAGTCGATCATGCCCACACTGGCGGTGAACTGGAGCAGCAGGGTGCCGAGCAGGAGCAGCAGCTCCGTATTGTCCGTGATCTCATCTTTCAGCGTGACGAGGAGGTGGATGACCATCGCCGCACCGATGGCACCCGCGCAGAGGTAGGCCGTAAGCTGAGGCTGGATCGTGCCCGGCACGGCAGCCGCAGCGAAGTTCATGAGGATGCCGAGTCCGACAAAGAACATGGCATAGATCAGGACCGTGGCCGCAGGGTGGGTGCGGAGTTCATCGACCAAATCACCATCCTGGTGCTTCCGGCGGACTTTTCCGCAGGACAAACCTTCTCGCTGTAATCGGGCACGCCGGAGGGATTCAAACATGGCTCAAGAGGGGAAAGGCTATCACACTGCGGGGGCGGGACAAGGCATGATTTGCCCCGATTAATGTTCAAAAAGCCAGTTCAAGATTCGCTTTTGAGAGCTGCCTTGGCCTTCTCCGTCTCCGCGCGATGGCGGTCATAAGCCTCAATGATGCGCTGGACGACGGGGAGCCGAACAATGTCCTTGCTCAGGAAGTGGACAAAGCGAACTCCGGGCACGCCGGGCAGGATTTCCACGACCTCACGCAGGCCAGACTTCACATGACGGCGCAGGTCCACCTGGGAGGGATCGCCAGTGATGACGCAGCGTGCTCCCTCGCCGAGGCGCGTCAGAAACATGAGCATCTGCTCGCTGGTCGTGTTCTGGGCTTCGTCCAGGATGATGAAGGCATTCTTCAGGGTGCGGCCACGCATGTAGGCCAGAGGGGCGATCTCAATGGCCCCCCTTTCGATCATACGCTCGGCCTCCTCGGGCTCCAGCATCTCGAAAAGGGCGTCATACAGAGGACGGAGGTAGGGGAAGATCTTCTCTTTCAGGTCGCCGGGCAGGAAGCCGAGCGCCTCGCCAGCCTCCACGGCAGGGCGGGTGAGCACGAGGCGCTGGACCTGCTTCTCACGAAGCAAATGCAGGCCCTGGGCCATGGCGAGGAACGTCTTGCCAGTGCCCGCCGGACCGATGCCGAAGACGACTTCGTTATCCCGCATGGCCTGCACATAGCTGATCTGGCCGCGCGTCTTCGCCAGCACGGGCGGCTTCTTGTTGGAGGTCAGCAGCTTCAGAGCATGGATGGCCTCCGCCGGCTCGTCACCCTGTTCGGAGAGCACACTTTCAGCCACCAGCTTGATCATGGCCGTGGAGATCTCCCCACCCTGGCGGCGCACTTTTTCGAGCTGGATGAAAACCTCACGCGCGGCGGTCACAGGCCGCTCATCACCGTCCAGCTTCACCCAACTGTCTCGTGAAGTCACCTGCACGCCGCAGCTTTCCGCGATGACGCGCAGTCCGGCGAGGTCATGCCCCAGCAGCTTCTGGAGAAACTGAGGCGTTTCATAAGTGAGCATTTCAGTCATGACGTGGAGTCACGCAGTGGTATTTCAGAGCGTGCCCGTGGCATTCACCACGGTGCCCAGCGGCTCACCCACCAGCGCACGGCGGATGTTGTCCGGCTCGTTCATGCTGAAGACCACGATGGGCATGTTATTCTCCTGGCAAAGCGAGAAAGCGGTGGCGTCCATCACCTTGAGCTGCTTCGTCAGGCAGTCCTGAAAGCTCACGCTGTCATAGCGTACGGCGTTTGGATTCTTGTTCGGATCACTGTCGTAGATGCCATCCACCTTTGTGGCCTTGAAGACGACATCCGCACCGATCTCACTCGCACGAAGAGCGGCGGTGGTATCGGTGGAAAAGAAAGGATTCCCCGTGCCCGCAGCGAAGATCACCACGCGGCCCAGCTCCAGATGTCGCATGGCCACGCGGCGGATAAAGGGCTCGGCCACGTTCTTCATCTCGATCGCGCTCTGCACACGCGTCGGCACGTCGATGGCCTCCAGCATGCTTTGCAAAGCCAGCGAATTCATCACTGTAGCGAGCATGCCCATGTAGTCGGCCGTGGCGCGCTCCATGCCTTTGTTGCTCGCGCTGATGCCGCGCCAGAAATTCCCCCCGCCCACCACGAGAGCGATTTCGATCCCGGTCTGGTGCGCTGCTTTGATCTGCGCCGCCATGTCTTCGACGATGGGTGGGCTGATGTTATCAGTGCTGCCCGGCTCCCGAAGAGCCTCGCCGCTGAGTTTGAGAAGAACGCGCCTGAATTTCCGATTGCCGTTGGTTTCGCCCATGAATGGTGTGGATTTGAGTCGTGATACATGAAGCCCTCTGCGATGCAAAGATAATTCCAAAACCTCTGTCACACATTGCAGGATGGCGGCGAATGCTTCATGGATCACTTATCATGACCCGCACCGAAGCTTGGATCGCGCTAAACCTGATTCCTCAGGTGGGCCCAGTGCGCGTTCGGAAGCTGCTCACCCGCTTCGGCACGCCGGAGCGGATCCTCATGGCGAAATCATCCGAGATCATGGACGTGGAAGGCTTTGGCCGTGCTCAGGCGGAGTCTCTGGCAGGCTGGGAGGCGCAGGTCGATCTGGCTTTGGAACTGAAAAAAATCCATGACCGGGGCCTCACGATCCTCACCCAGGAGGATGATCTCTACCCGACGCTGCTGAGGACGATTTACGATCCGCCCCTCGTTCTCTATGTGTGGGGAGAAGTGACGAAGCGTGATCACAATGCCATCGGCGTGGTCGGCAGCCGCCACGCTACTCCCTACGGCATGAATGCGACGAAGAAGATGAGCTTTCAGATCGCCTTCGCAGGCTTCACCGTAATCAGCGGCCTGGCGCGCGGCATTGATACCGCCGCGCATGAGTCCGCCCTCGCTGCGAAGGGGCGCACCATCGCCGTCATCGGCTCCGGTATCGGCAGACTCTACCCGCCGGAGAACATGGCACTGGCGGAGCGCATCGCCCAAAATGGTGCCGTCATCAGCGAGTACCCAGTGGATCGAATCGCCGACAAGCAGACCTTTCCGTATCGCAACCGCATCGTCGCTGGCTGGAGTAATGGCCTCCTCGTCACCGAGGCTCCTTTGAAAAGCGGCTCCCTCATCACCGCCGAGCAGGCTACGGAGCAGGGACGCACCGTCTATGCCGTGCCAGGCCCCATCGACAAACCCACCTCCGCCGGCTGCAACCGCCTCATCCAGCAGGGGGCTAAGCTCGTCATGGATGGTGGCGATGTGCTGGATGATCTGATGACCCTCTTCCCCACGGCGCCAAAACCACCAAAACTGGAGGCCACAAAGCCAAACGTGACTCTAACGTTGGATGAGGAAATCCTCCTCAATGCCATCGACTCTGACGAGCGCCACATCGACGATATCGCCACGCGGTCCGGTCTCACCCAGGCCACCGTAAACGTCACCCTAATGCGGCTGGAGATGAAGCGCCTCATCCGCGCCCTGCCGGGCCGGCGTTACGTCCGGCTCGTGTGATCACTCCAACACACGAAGCTGGGCCAGACCGCGCCGCATCACGCGCGCTGTGACCTGTGGCAGATCCTTCAGCATCGGCGTCTCCGGGAGATGCCGTGTGGCGATGCCCCACTCCAGCCTTAGATATTCAGCCATGGCGCTCATCACGCTGAGCTGGAAAAACTGCGCCACCACCGGCCACAGAGTCAGGAAATGCCCCTGCATCGCCCCCGAATCACAAGCCTTGCGCAGATGCCCCAGCAGCCCCTGGTAGCGCGCACGGTTCGTCGCCTTCAGCAAAAGACGACCCGCCTCCACACTGACCGCCCTCTGTTCAGCCGTCAGCCCTTTGGAAAAAGCCTCCTCCGCCGCCATCATCGCCGCCAGATCCGACTTCTGCGCTGCCTGCCAGCAAAGGTGGAAATGGGGTGCCAGCGCCTGCTCCAGCAGGCCGGAACCAAACTTCTCCCAGCCCGTACGCAGCACCAGAATCGTCCGCGTGCGATCCGGCACAAAGTACAGATGCGCCATCCTCTGGCGCACGCCCGAAAGCAGCCACTGCATCCAGTCCAGCCCACGTGCCCAGTCTTCCAGCGCCTCTAGTTCCGATCTATCCGCCTCTGCCAGCACCGTCAGCGGGCGCAGCTCAGGCTGCCTCGCAGGCACCGCCTCACCACCCGCGGGGTGGCGCGGTTCAGAGTCATCCATGCGCTGCAGAAGTCGAAACATCCGCCTATTATGGCGCGCCCATTTTCATCCCGCGAATCGAAAATACATCCACAACCTTGTCTCGAGCCGCCAACAGGTCAGGCTGCGCGCTTCACTTCCCAGGTGTGGATCGCTGCGTTGCAGATGTCGCGGACGAAGGGAGCATCGGGGGCATTGTCGCCGAAGACGTAGATGCGCTTGCGCAGCGTGAGCTTGGTGATGGTGAAGCCAGGATTCGTGAGGGAGCGGAAATAGCCGAGGATGGTTTCTTTTTCGAGATCCAGCGCTCCGCCCTTCATGCCATAGTCGAGCACGAAGGCAGCTTTTTCAAAGGCTGGCGTGGTGGCATCCCGTATCTCCTGGCTAATCGGGTCCAGCAGCACCTGACTCACAAAAGCCTCCAGAGCAGCAGAGTTACCCTCATAGTCCACACGATAAACATTCGACTCGCGGAAGGTCAGCTTCTGCGTCAGAGGAGCATAGAGGAGCTTTTGGCAGTCACTTTCGTGGTCAAATTTGCCGAGGATTTCGAAGGCTTGAGTCATGGTTCGGGTTTGCCTAGCGAGAAGATCGCCTCCTGCAACCGGGGGATTGAGGCCGGACTGGATTCTGGGGCTTGGAATGGGCCTAACTCACAGAACTCAGGCCCCCACCGGATGCCACGTCGTCTTGAACTCGACCAGCGCACGGATCTCCTCCG
>CAYMHJ010000007.1:0-46307 GCA_964390165.1 uncultured Prosthecobacter sp.
CGGCGGCAAGCTCTTCATCACCGCCGACCACGGCAACTGCGAGCAAATGCGCAACGCTGACGGCTCTCCTCACACCGCTCACACGACCAACCTCGTTCACGGCATCTACGTCGCTGCCGATGCCGCGAACTACTCGGTTGGCAACGGCAAGCTCGCCGACATCGCCCCGACTTTGCTCGATATGCTCGGCGTGGATAAGTCTGCCGAGATGACTGGAAAGTCATTGCTGGTGAGGAAATAACGCCCATCTCTTTTTATGCCATCCGTCCGCCGCCCCTGGGTTACCTGGACGGATGGCATATTGGTCGTGTTGATCGTGTCTGCGAACATCACGATCTCATGGCTCAGCTATCGGGATGGACGCTACTTCGAGGGCTGGATCTGGCATGTCATCTCATTCTGGCCCTTCATTGTGGGACTGGCGATTCTTCTTCATGGCGGCTTGCTATTGAGGCCCTGGCTAAGAAAGAAAACGGAACGGCAATGCTGCCAAGTTTGGGTTCGCCCAGCCCTTTTGCTTGCCGCTTGGCTCTGTGTTGCGGGCGTTTGGAAGTTAAAGCTCTTCAATGTTCCCGGAGTTACTTCATTTTTGTCCGGCTGTCTGGATGCCGTCCGCCACACCGTTAGCCAGGACGACATTGAAGAGCTTCGTCAAATGGCAGCAGAGAGAGTTCGCAAAGGCAACACCTCCGAGGATTTTCTCAGGCTGTCCGTCGAGCAACTTCCCCCAAGTTTCCATCAATGCAGTTGGGGTGAGCCCAGGCTTGAACCCCTGCATCCACACCGCCGTGGAGTCGAGATTGAAGTCTTCTGGGGTGGCACCTTGCCTGGCTGGTTTGGATTGAAGATCGACCCCGAAGTATTGCCCGTGGAAGGAATTACCGAGCCAAGCGAAGGCGCTTTCCGTTGGCACTATAAACTTTACGAGGGCGTCTATTTCTTCCATACCAACGGCTGATGCATGCACCTCCTCTTCTGCTCCAGCAACAATGTGCAGCCCGACGGCAGAGGCGATGATTCAATAGGATCCGTGTTTGCAGAAGAGTGGAAATGGAGTCGCTGCCTTGGCAGGCGGGCGTTTCAGCGGGAAGATTTCACCATGAGCTGATCTCATGCTTGTCATGGCATGCAGCATGGCTGGCCGCGCGAACGCTTTTTCTGACAATTGAAGACTGCTCACACCGCCATGCCCATGAGATGACGGAGCAAATCCTCTTCATGCAACATTCCAGCGGGTTGAGACCGCGCATCAGTAACGAGGCATAGGGAGCGTCCACGTTTCCGCAGGCGCTGGAGGGCGCTAAGCGCGCTTTCCGACTCGCTCACCATGTCGAGCGTGCGCATGTGGTGCCGCACAAGCCGGGCTGGCGGCAGTCCAGCGGGCAGGGTGCTGAGGTCGATGACACCGATGAAGCCGCCCTTCTCCCCGATGACCGGGAGTGTGCTGCTGTGATGCTCACGACCGAGGATGAGGGCGCTGCTCAAAGGCAGGTCGGGGGAGAGCGCCATGCTCTGCGTCAAAGGACGCATGATGTCTGCTGCACGAAGGCGGCGGTAGCCGAGCACTCGCTCGATGAGGTGAGACGTACCAGGTGCAAGTTGGCCAAGACGCTGGAGAGCTCGCGCCTGCTGGCGGATATCCTCGCGCCCGGCGGAAACTTCCGGTATGTCGGGCGTGGCGTCCGGGGTGCTCTGGCGGCGGGCAAAGAGGCGGAAGAGCGGGCGGATGAACCCCACGAAATGCACGAGCGGTGAGAGTGTGCGGATGGTTCGGAAGGGGTAACGGCGGAAGAGTTTCTTCGGCAGGATTTCGAGTCCGATGAGAAATACAGGAAGGCCGATCACGAAGGCGGTGAGATAGCCCAAGCCACCGGAGATGCGCACGAGCTTCGAGGCGATGATGAGGAAGGCGATGAGGTTTGTGACGTGATTCGCCACGGTGATGGCTCCGAGCAGAGCATCGCGATCAGCGAGCAGCGGGAGCAACCCCGCAGCACGCCGATCTCCTGCTCCGGCAGCATGGCGTACACGCACTCGACTCACGGAGAGCACGGCACTTTCCAGACCTGAGAGTGCAAAGGAAAGAGCGAGTGCGAAAAGCATCAAAAGGATCCAGAACATGGCTTAGAGGCGGTCGGTAGCAGGGTGGTCGGGGTTTTCTCTGCGCTGATGAAGCCGCAGTTCGACTTGTTGGATGCGGGCCCGCACGGCGCGGCGCACTTTCAGGTCTGCTCCCGGCACCTGGATGCGTTCGCCGGCCTTTGGCACATGACCGAGTTGATTGAAGACAAAGCCGCCGATGGTGTCGATGCCGCCTTCCGAAGGCAGGGCCAGATGGAGTTCCTGCGCCACATCTTCGATGCGGGCTCCACCATCGACGAGGTAGCGCCCGCCGCCGAGTTCGCGTATTTCCCCCGCCTCCCCCTGCCAGGGTGCAGCTTCGTAGAGCAGCCAGTCGGCGATCTCCTCCTGGCTGACCATTCCCTCCAGACCACCGTATTCATCGACGATGAGCACCGGCATCGCCGAGTGCTGGAGGTGCTTTTCCAAGGCATCGAGCACGAGCATCGTTTCGGGCACGAAAAGAGCCTGGGTGATCATCTGCTGCCAGGCTGGCCGCTGGGCAAAGCGCCACGCGAGGGTATCGATGATGCCTAGCACGGCGTCCGGAGTCTCTCCATACACGACGACAAATCTTCCGGCGGACTGGTCGAGGATGGCTGCGGCTTTGGCAGCGCTTTCATCCGAACTCAGCAGGGTGACATCCACACGCGGAATCATGCAGTCCCGCACAGTAAGCCGCTCAAGGTCGAGCGCCTCGCGGATGATTTCTGCCTCTGCGGGATCCAGCAGGCCCTGTTCTTCGCGCATTTCCACCAGGGTCTCGAATTCCTCCCGTGTCATCGGGACGCGAGTCTTGATCCGGCTGGGGACGATTTTGCGGATGAGCGAATCCGTGGTGCGGTCGGCGAACTGAGTGAGGGGGTCCAGAATGGAGCGCAGCGGACTCAGCAGCCGCAAACTGCCGAGCAGCACGCCGGAGGGTGAATAGGCGGCGAGGAACTTCGGGATGACATCTCCGACGAGGACCGTGCCAGCAAACAGGATGGAAGCAGTGATCCAAGGATGCCAGCCCATAGTCTTGAACGGGCCTGAAACGAGATGCAACCCGAGTGCAGCGAGGGCCAGATTCAGCGTGGCGGAGAGCAGCAGGGTGCGTTGCAATTGGACGAAAGGATTTGCCGTAATGCTTCGCAACTTCCGTGCCACACCGCCTTGCCCTGCCTTTTCGAGTCGTTCTTCGAGGTCCCGCGCTGAATGGATGGCGGTCTCCGTGGCGGAGATGATGGCCAGGAGAGCGAGAAGACCGAGGTAAAGAATGCCGGAGACGAGAGGTGGCACGGTGCTGGAGTCTCCAAAGCTCGCCGCCGGGTGTCAAGAGAGGTGGTGAACTGAGCCGGTGGAGTGCCAGCAGCCTTTTCTAGGTTCAGGCCATGCGCCGAATCAGGGTCTTCATCACTCCTTGGATCACAAGTTCCTCGGCTGGATGAAGGTCGGGATAAGCGGGGTTCTCTGCACGAAGCATGGGTCTGCCATCTTCGATCATGTATCTTTTCAGAGTCGTCTCACCATCAATGAGGGCGGCCACGATGTCGCGCGGGCGTGGCTCTTTGATCTCAAGGATGGCGATGTCACCATCGCAGATGTTTGCGCCGATCATGGATTCGCCCCGAACGCGCAGCGCATAGGCTTTGTCCGCACGCTTGATGCCGAGTGTGGCGGTATCGATGGAAAGACTGCCGTCTGGCTGCTGCTGCTGGAGTTCGGCGTAGCCGGCGGGGATGCTGCCGTAGAGGGGGATGTCCACGATCTCCTCACGCACCAAATCCTCGGGGAAAACGACGGCGCGTGCCTTGTGGGGATGGCGCTGAATGACGCCCTTTTTCTCCAGAGCCCGGAGGTGGCTCATGGCGGCGGTCTGACTGGAGAAGCCGAAGTGCTTCTGGATATCACGCGTGCTGGGCATGACCCCTTGTTCGCGTTGGTGCTGGCGCAGGTAAGCGAGGAGTTCCTGCTGACGATCCGTGAGTTTAATGCTGGTGGAGCCGAACATACGAACTCTGTTCGCGCGAACAAAGATCTTTGCAACCCATTTTTTCACGATGCCCGAATCAGAGCTGACGGGCTGCGCCAAAGCAACGCTCAAAGTAGCGGACATACTCGAAAAACCGGCGTATCAGCAGGACTGCATGGAGACTGAAAAAGCTGCTGATACATCCTGGACCGACGCATTGGCGGAGTTTCTGGCGCGGCAGAGTGGCGTGGAGGCGATCCGGCTGAATGCTGGTGACAGGCGCGTCGAGGTGGCCACCCTCGGCCCGGTGGATTTGGAAGCGCTCAAGATACAGCTGGATGAAGTGCTGCGAAGTCTGGATGAGCGACTGCTGGCCTCGGCACCGTTAGGCCATGCCGAAGGACTGCAAATCACGCGACAGGAAGGGGAACTGCTGCTGCAAAAGCCGACATGCCCCACCGCGCCACGCTTTTGGAAGTGGCGTGACTTTGAATGGCCGGAGCCGGAGGAACTGGAGCGCCAGAGTGATGAGGAATGGCGTGCTCTCGCGGTGCAGGCCGCCATCTGCGGTGTGGCCCTGTTTGGCGGCTGGATGATTGAGCGCTTCCTCCATGCACCGATATGGGTGACGCGGTGCTTTTTTGGAGTCGCCCTGATCAGTGGCGGCTGGGATGCGGCGAAGGATGCCTGGGAAAATCTGCGTGAGCGGCGGCTGGACGTTCACTTTCTCATGCTCGCCGTGGCGGCAGGTGCGGTGGCCATCGGCGCCTGGGAGGAGGGAGCGCTGCTGCTGTTTCTCTTCTCCACTTCAGGGGCGCTGGAACATTATGTGCTGCACCGAACCCACCGCGAGATTTCAGCACTCACAAAGGCTGCGCCAAAGCTGGCGCGGGTGGTTTTGCCCGACGGCTCAGTGGAGGATCGCGCCGTGGCGCATCTGAAAGTCGGCGAGGTGATCCAGGTGCGCCCGGCGGAGCTTTTCCCCGTGGATGGCACGGTGATCTCCGGTGAGTCGGCGGCAGATGAATCCACGCTCACGGGCGAGGCTGTGCCGGTGGACAAAGGCAGGGGCGCGCAGGTCTTTGGCGGGACTTTGAACCTCTGGGGCCTGGTGCAGGCGCGGGTGGACAAGCCTGCCACCCAGAGCGCGCTGGCACGCATCATCCTCATGATTCAGACAGCGCAGCAAATGCGCGCGCCTAGCCAGCGCTTTACGGATCGCTTCGGCACGAACTACACACTGGTCACGCTCGGACTGGTGCTGGTGATGTTTTTAGTTTGGTGGCTGGCGCTCGGCGTGGAGCCTTTCGCAAGCACGGAGGGCACGAAGTCGGCCTTTTACCGCGCCATGACGCTGCTTGTGGTGATGAGCCCCTGCGCTCTGGTGCTTTCCATCCCTTCCGCCATCCTCGCAGCCATCGCCTGGGGCGCGCGGCGGGGGATTTTATTTCGCGGCGGCGCTGCCATCGAAAAGCTGGCCGAGGTGGACACGGTGGCAATGGATAAAACAGGCACGCTCACGGAAGGCAATCTACGCGTGGCCCTTGTGGAAAGCTTCCCGCCAGGTCGTGAAAAGGAAGTGCTTCGACTCGCGGTGACGCTGGACGCGCACTCGAACCATCCCATCGCCCGTGCGATCACCCAGCATGCCAAAGGCCAGGGGATCGAACCTGGCGAGCTGAGCGAATATCAGTCCATCCCCGGCCAGGGCGTGCGTGGGCGCACCTCTGCTGGCGTGACCTATGTGGGCAGACGCGAACTGATGGACCAGGGTGATTTCTCCCGCTGGCTGGTCGATGTGCCAGACGCGCCGCTCGGCTTCTCCGAAGTCTGGGTGCTGAATGCCGGCACCATGGGCCGGGTTTTACTCAAAGACGAGATCCGCCGTGGCAGCCGAGCCGTTCTCCAGGCCCTGGCCGCTGAAAATGTGCGCACCGTCATGCTCACGGGAGACCGGCGAGCAGCAGCGGCCCAGGTGGCGCAGGAACTCGGGGTGACGGATGTCCGCGCGGGCCTGCATCCTGAGGATAAAGTAGCCGCCATCCAGGAACTCACCAGGCAGGGGCACAAGGTGGCGATGATCGGCGACGGCGTGAATGATGCACCGAGTCTGGCCGTGGCCTACGTCAGCATGGCGATGGGTGCACGCGGCAGTGATGCGGCGCTGGAGCAGGCGGATGTGGTGCTGATGCAGGACAAAATCGAGAAGCTGCTCTCCGCTCGGCACATCAGTTCAAGGGCACGTGCCATCATCCAACAAAACCTAGCCATCTCGCTGGGCTCCGTCATGGTGATGGCCGTGGCTGCGCTCTTCGGCATCGTGCCGCTGACGCTGGGTGTGCTCACCCATGAGGGCAGCACCGTGTTGGTCTGTTTGAACTCCCTGCGCCTGCTCTTTGTGAAGGAGCCTGAGACTACGGAGATGTAGGAAAGCCGATGCGTCCGAGCACATGCTCCTGGCTGGCTGTCCACGCGTCCTTGTTTTCGTAAAGCTGACGACGCGCGGCATTGCGGATGGCCTCCTCCATGGGGCTGCCTTTGTAGGCCAGCTTGTCCCAGAGATCCAGGGTGTCACTGTCCGCCCTCACGCTGGCGAGCAACGCGGGGAGTCGCTTGCGGATTTCCGCATCCTTAGGCGGATCGAGATGTAGCCAGTCGAGCAGGCGGCGATATCGCAAGTCTTCCTTTGGAAGGTCGGCGGTAGTGCCGGAGAGCAGCGACTCCACTTCCGTCCATGAACTGGTCAGAATTCGCCTGTGCAGATCCTGCAGGTCAGAGCTTTCAGCCGCCACGCGGGCGGATTCGGTCCTTCGCCAGGCTTCCTGCGGAGCTGGCGGTGCATCAGCGGCAGGAGCCGTGGCATGGTATTCATCCTCAGACGAACCAGACTGCGACACACGTTTAAGTTCCAAGGGGGAAATCCAAATGACCATCGCCAAGGCTGCCGCCCCTACGAGACCACCGGCAAAGAAAGGCACGGCATTCCAGACGATGACTGGTGGTTCCTCGGGTGGAAAAAGCGATGTTGTTCCTGCTTCAGGCATCTCCAGCCTACCCATGGTGGCTGGTGCTGCCCGCTGAAATAGGGGCTCAGGCTCGATCCGCTCAGGCTCCTTGGGTTCAGCATCCGCGACAGCCCGCTCGGCGGCGAGTTTTTGAGCTGTCTCCCACCAGGCGGGTGGAACGATGGATTTGAAAATTTCCGATCCTTCCTGGTCAGGCTTCAAATGGTCCGCAAGCTCCTCCAGGGCGTAGCTTTCGGCCGGGCTCGTCCAAGTCCACGTCGTGCGTCGGCGGCGCAGGCGGTGATCCCACAGATCACGCGTCTCCTGGGTACAACCACGCAGGATTCCGCCGATCGCCAGCCATTGCCGGGCCTCGGCCAAGCTCTCCTCATGTTCGTCCGTGGCCTGGGGCTCCGCCAAAGTCAGCATCTGCATCGCACGCGGGTAGCGCGTGATCGCCAGGGAGGTGGCCAGGGCCAGCATGAGATGCACCACCTCTGTGCTTTGGATCTTGGATTGAGTGGCGGCCAGGGCCTCAGCCAGCTTCGCCAGACGGCCAGCATCTGAGTGCGCCGCCCACTGGAAGGCCACCACCGTCGTCAGGGTCTGCTGGCCGCTGGCGAGTTCGATGATCAGGTCCGGGATGCGTGCCATGCCCGCCAGTTCCTCTTCACGGTCTTCAAAGGCAGTCGCGAGGAACTCGCTGGAAGCTCCGGCCCACTCAGGCTTCACATAAGCCTTGGCGCAAAAGTCCGCAAAACAGTGGTTCACCCCATGATTCTCCGCCAGCGCCTTGGTCAGTGCCCTTGCTGCAGGACGCAGCTCTTCAGGCAGCTCCTCAGCGGATGGGTGGGGGTCGGGCGACGCTGCTTTCATGTTCTATCACCACTACTAACGTGGCGCTCCATCACATGCAACGTGCCTGTGCATTTTACCTATGCTTTCCAAATTTGTCATCAGGCACAGCTCGCAAGGCTCTTCATGATATTCGCTCACCTCCAGGGCACGCTTTACCATCCTTCCTGTTTTATTAAATCACAAAACCTCCCGCAACACCGCGGTGAGTTGCACAGACGCCTGCTTCCCCACGGCCATGACTTCGCTGTGATCGAGTGTCTGCGGTTTTAATCCCGCAGCCCAGTTTGTGAGCATGGAGACTCCGGCGACTTCCATGCCAAGCGCGTGCGCCTGGATGGCCTCGGGCACGGTGGACATGCCGACGGCATCGGCACCGAGCGTGCGCAGCATGCGGATCTCCGCCGGGGTTTCATATTGGGGGCCGAGTAGGGCGGCATACACGCCTTCGTGCAGCGGCATTTGGAGCTTGGCAGCAGCGGAGATGAATTTTGCGCGCCATGCGGCGGAGTACACCTCGCTCATGTCATGAAAATGCGGGCCGCCGAGTAGGGGCGTGGTGGCTTGGAGGTTCAGATGATCGGTGATGAGCATCAGCTCGCCGACAGCCATGGAGTCTTTGATGACACCGGCAGCATTCGTGAGCACGACGCGCTTCACCCCGAGCCCATGCATGAAGCGGATGCCTGCGGTGACTTCATGGGCGCTGAGACCTTCATACAAATGCCGCCGCCCTTGCGCGATGAGAACAGGCGTTTCAGCGATACGGCTAAGCACCAGACGTCCGGCATGACCCGGCACGGTGGAGGCGCTGAGGCCGGGCACATCGGCGAATGAAACCTCCGCTTCGATGCCAAAATCATCCACCACACTGCCAAGGCCAGAGCCAAGCACGATGGCGGTTTCGGGGCGGGCGTTTTGAATCAAAGCGAGGCTCATGCGCCGATTGAACGAGCGGAGACGAGGGCTTTCAACTGCTGATAAAGCTCGCTGACATGGAGCATGGGCAGTCCGGCGGCTTTTGCCAGACGCACGGGCTCACCCCAGATGGGTTCCAGCTCGACTTCGCGACCTTCCTGGAAGTCGATGAGCGAAGACGGGCGATACCTCGTCATCGTGCGGGTGCGCTCGATCATGTCATCGATCAGGCTAAAGCGAATCTCGTGGCCCAGAGCGCGTGCGGTGGAGATGATCTCGTGCATGAGGTCACGCACACGCTGCTCCAGCGCGGTATCGGCGAGGATGGCGGCAGTATCGATACCTCCAGCGGCGATGGACAGTCCGTTGAAGGGGATGTTCCAAACCAGCTTCTTCCAGCGTGCAGCGGCGAGGCTGGGCTCGACGAGGCATTCGATCTTCGATCCGAGAAGCATCTGCGCGATGGCCAGCGTGCGCCGTTGAGGTGGGCGTGTGTGTTCACCCAGACTAATCCTGCCCTGCGCGATGTGGAGGATCTGACCGGGACCTGTGCGATTGATGCAGACAAAGCACAGCCCTCCGAGCACTCGCTCCGCACCGAAGTGCTGGGCGAGGAACTCTTCATTGCCGAGGCCGTTTTGCAGCGTGAGCAGCGCGGTGTGCTCGTGCATCAGCGGTGGCAGGATTTCCAGTAGCGCGGCATTCGACGTGGCTTTCAGCGCAATGATGACGAGATCACAGGGGGCGATCTCCCCGGCACTGCGGTAGGCTTTCACCTGCAAATGCGCATCTCCCAGCGGGCTGGTGATCTGCAGGCCATCGCGCGTCACGACTTCGAAGTCTGAGCGCATGAGAAAATGTACGCTATGCCCATGCTCGGCCAGCCTACCACCATAGTAGCAGCCGACCGCGCCCGCTCCGACGATGGCGATGCGTCCGACGCTCATGACAAATCAAGCAATCAACGGCCCGACGACCGGCTGCTTCAGCGCTTCGATCATGGTGGACACAAGGTCATGCGACGAAACCATGGTTTGTTCGCGGCTGACGAGGTTTTTCATCTGCACCTGCGGATATTCGGCCCCGAAGACGAGGGCGAAGCGGGCTTTCTGATTCTCGGCGGCCTGAAACTGCTTGCCAACCTTTTGGGCAGACATGCTGAAGTCGATGCGAACGCCGGCTCCACGCAGGGCCTGCACGGCGGCGAGCGCGGGGGCACGCTGGGCTTCATCGGCCACGACGATGTAGGCATCGACACCGATCTGGGAGTTCAGATACTCGGTGATGCCAAACTGCGCGCCGGGTGTTTTTGAAAGCAGGATGCCGAGCACGACATCTCCCATGGCGTAGCCAGCGGCGGGCATATCCACGCTGCCATCGCTCATCAGGGCGCAGAGCTTGTCGTAGCGGCCACCACCAGCGACGGCACGTAGGCCGTGCTTGTGATCGAAGACCTCAAACACTGTGCCTGTGTAGTAGGCGAGGCCGCGGACGATGCTGGCGTCGATGCGTACATACTTCCAGAGGCCGCGAGCTTCCAGGTCGGCACGGAGCGCGGCAAAGGCGGGGTGATTTTCATCCGCTGCGGCCATGAAGGCGCGGACGTCTTCGTGGTTCAGGCCGATGTTGGAAAGCTTCTCCGCCGTGTCTTCGGGCTTCGCGCGTTCGATTTTGTCGATGATCTGAAGGAAGGTGCCGGCGTGCTCTTCGGGCACGGCTTTCTCAGTGAGATACTGGGTCCAGATCTGGCGGTTGCTGAGACGGACGGCGAAGTCTTCAGCATTCACGCCAAAGGCCAGCATCACATCCACCGCGAGCGCGATCAGCTCGGCATCACTGCCCGTGCTGGCATCGCCGAGGATGTCAGCATTGAACTGGATGAACTCACGCGAGCGGCCTTCCTGCGGCTCCTCGTAGCGGAAGCAGGGACCGATTTGGAACCACTTCATCGGCTTCTTGTAGTCGCGCTGACGCGTGGTGGCCATACGGGCGAGCGATGGGGTTACTTCCGGGCGCAGGGAGATGTCGCGGTCGGCTTTGTCTTTGAAGCAATAGAGCTGGCTGGTGATTTCATCGCCGCTCTTCTTTTTGTAGAGGTCGGTGCTCTCCACGAGCGGCCCCTCATATTCCACAAAGCCGTAGCGACGCGCCACCTGACGCCAGGTGTCGAAGATGTAATTACGGAGCGCGCAGTCCTCGGGGAAGAAGTCGCGAAAGCCTTTGACGGTGCGGAAGGTGGCCATGATCTTGGGGGGCGCGACTCATGCCCGCCAGAGTGGGGAGATCAACGGGAAAAGATGCCCGTGAGCGCCTGTGTTTCCCCGCTGACTGGGGAAAACGAGCCTCACCGTGTAACGGCCGATATGGCGCGGATTAGTTCACCCATGAGAGCGTGGAATCGCTCCACATCCCCCCATGAAACCATCCTCTACATCCTTGCTGGGGCTTTGTCTCCTCGGCGCCTTCCTTTCAAAAGCTCAGGCCACGTTTCCAGCTGGCGAAGATAATTTTTCAAATGCGCCCCTGATCACGACGCAGAACGATGTGTCCAGCCCGACGACTCTTCTTTCTGCAACGAAGGAGCCCGGAGAGCCGGGGCATCATCCTGGTGAGTATGATGGAGCTGCCAAAAGCGTCTGGTGGAAGTGGACGGCTCCGGAGTCGGGTTTTTGCTCCATCGACACGATCACTCCTGCTTACTTCAACAGCGCGGTCGAGAACACGGTGATCTGTGTTTACTCAGGCAGCGCCTTTCCTCTGACTCGTGTGGCTGACAATGACAATCACAGCACGGATCACTTTGCTGTGAACGCCTTCCAGTCGAAGGTCTGCTTCTATGCCACGGCGGGCACGACCTACAGCATCGCGGTGGATGGAGCTTATGAGGGCACAGTCGCAAACAACTCGGACCGGACACAACTTCGTCTGCGCCATATCCCAGCCAGAGCAGTCACTCGCCGTGCTGTCTGGCTGATGCGGTCTGAGCTGAATGGCGCTGGCAGCCTGAGCATGACTACGACAGCGAGCGGGAGCTACACGGCTGCGTTTCAGCGTGGCGCGGTGAAGTATCCCTTCACGGGAGTTTTTGATCGCGATGGCACCACGACGAGATCCGTGATGCCCGTCGTCGCCAAAGGGTCACCACCAGCCGCGCCGATCACGCTGCGTATTGATGGTGCCGGTGCGGGGCAGTTCTCGCTGGAGACGGATGACTTTACCGTCGGTGGAGCTTTTCCACGGCAGATGGTTTATAGCAAAACGGTGCCGAATCCGATGGTCGGCATCTACAATCTCGGAGGTCTTCATGCCACTCAGTACTACCACGAACGAGGCTGGATGCAGGCCAAGGTGAGCGCGACTGGAGCCGTGAATTTTGCAGGAACAGGCCCAGATGGCTTCAAATTCACCGTGGGCACTTTTATGCATGAAGTCAGCACCAGCAGCACGGACTTCTCGATCCCTGGATTCTCACCGCTGTATGGAAACAAGGGTTTCATCCATTTCCCCGGCACTGCGACGCTAAACACGAATGTCTCGAATGATCCGCAGATCACGGCGAACTGCTGGTATCAGCGCCCCTCGGCAACAACGAAGTCGTTTTATCGCCACGGCTATCTGAATACCTTCGAGTTGAAGGGAAAACGCTATGTGAAGCCTGCGCTGAATTCACGCGTGCAGGGCTTCCTTGACAGCACTGGCAGCGGTCAACTGCGAATGCGCGAGAGTCCTGGCGAAATGGCCGGCCCTCTCGATGAACTCGTGACTCTGAGCACGGCGAACAAGTTCACCTTTGCCACACCGCAGCCGCGCAAAGTCAGCATGACCGTGAATCCGGTGAATGGTCTCGTCACCGGCAGCATCACCACCACAGACACCATTGAGGGCGTGACCAAGGCACGAGTGCGCAAGCTGCAAGGTCTTGTCTTCCGCGAGGGGCCGAACGTCTGGCTGCGTGGACATGCCACCGGAGTGACCAAGAACCTCTTCATGGAAGTGGTCTTCTATTAATTCCCCCAACAAAACATATGAAAATAATCATCATCACCTCGCTGCTTATCGCAGCTTCTATTCTACCGAATGCGGCCCTGGCCAACTTCCCTGCGGGTGCCAACAATATCGCCTCCGCACCTGACGTCGTGCTCTCTGAGCTAACCTCCAACGTCACCGACGTCTCCAGTTTCAATTACGAGAACGGTGAAACGAGTCACCATTTCGGCTACCCCGGAAACGCAGGCAACCGCAGCGCCTGGTGGAAGTGGACACCCACGGAGAGCGGCTTCTGCACCATCGACACAGTCCACAGCGGCCTTTTTGGCGGAGCCAATGCACTGCGGGACACGACGGTGGCCATCTACAGACTCACCAATCCTGCGAGCGCTGTCTCCGTGACCAACCTGACCCCGCTGGCCTCGAACAACAACTACGGGCACTATTTCTACAGCAACGACTACACCTTCTCCAAGGCGACCTTCTATGCCGCAGCGGGGACGACCTACTACATCGCTGCCGATGGCGGCTGGAGCGGGGCTGTGACCAGCACATCGAAGCTCGTGAGCATCCGCGTGCGTCAGGTGCCGGCGGTTGCTCACACGCGTCGCGGCCTTTGGGAGTTGGAGGGTGGCATCTTGGGCAAGCGAGGCTCCATGGTGCTTACAGTCACCAGCACGGGCTCCTACAGTGCCGCACTCATGGTGGGTGCTGCCAAATACACCCTGGCAGGACACCTCGACACCGATGGCACCACCGTTCGCTCCATCCCGCGCCCCGTTGCCAAAGGGGCGACACCGCTGACTCCCATCACGGTGATGATCGACGCCAGTCAGGAGGCCTACCTTGAAGTGCAGATGGATGGAGACGTCACGCGAGATCAGCTTTATCGGCAGTCGGTCTTCTCGAAGACCAGCCCCTCGGTGCTCGCAGCCACCTACAACATCGCGAATCCAGACAACGGCGGCAGTGGTGAAAACGGGCGCGGCTACCTCCGCAGCACCATCTCACCCACCGGAGCAGTCACCATGGTCGGCGTGGCTTATGACGGCACGAAAGTCACTGGAAGCTCTGCCATCTGCCAGCAGATCGGTCGCCCAGACGAGAGCTATGCCCCCGCTTTTGTTCCTGCCTACGGCAACAAAGGATACATCGTTTTCGACAACTACATCGAAACCGCCAGCAGTGCCGCCTTGCATCGGTTTAGTTGTAACATGGACATCCTCAGGCCAGCGCCCACCTCACCGACCGCCGTGCTTTATCCCACAGGCATCCAGGGCGGAGATTCCATGGAAGGTCTGCCTTATGTGAAGCCCGCTGTCGGCGCCCGCGTTCTAAATTTCCTTACTGAAGCGGGTGGTCTCGGCATCCTCACGATTCACGACTCCAGTGGCGAACTCGCCGCTCCGATTCAGGAGGGCTTCAACCTCTCCACAGCGAACAAATGCACCTTCATTTCGCCTCTGCGGAAGCCTTCACTTACCATCAACACGACCACAGGCATCGTCTCCGGCAGCATCACCACGACGGACACGATCCTCGGCGTGACGAAACCACGCGTTCGCAAGCTCGTCGGTCTCGTCATCAGCGATCAATACACGTCAGGTCTCAGCTATCTCGTCGGACACGCCACAGGTGTGACCAAAAACCTCATGTTTGAGGTCGTGCCAGACTCAGTCGCGCCCTGAGTCTTGACCGAGCGACGAATGCTCGCTTCCAGGATGGAGGACGCCTCGTGCGTCCTCCATTTTTTATGTTCATGACCTGTGTCCCGACTGGCACAAGCCTCCACCCTGACGAAAATGACCTCAGAACCCATGCCGAACGTACCTGCTTTCTCTGACGCAGCCATCGCCGCCGTGTTTGAGGAAGTCCTTAGCCGTCGGGAGGGCGGTTCTGCGTCTGAGTTCGAATCCATTGGCTCCTACGAGCTGATCGAAAAGCTCGGCGAAGGTGGTTTCGGCATCGTTTGGCTGGCTGAGCAAAGCGAACCCGTCAGGCGCGAGGTCGCCATCAAGCTGATCAAGCCCGGCATCGACTCCGAGGAAGTGCTCGCTCGCTTTCAGCGTGAGCAGCAGGTGCTCGCACGGCTGGATCATCCGGGCATCGCTCGCGTGTTCGATGTCGGACTCACGTCAGAGGATCGGCCTTACATCGTCATGGAGCTGGTGCGTGGTCTGCCGATCACGGGTTACTGCCAGCAGCATCGTTTGAATCTGAAAGCACGCATCGCCCTGTTTCGGCAGGTCTGCGCCGCGCTTCAGCATGCTCATGAGAAAGGCGTGATTCATCGTGATTTGAAGCCGACGAATATCCTCATCACGGAGATCAACGGACAACCGCAGCCGAAGATCATCGACTTCGGCATCGCCAAGGCGCTGAGCCATGAGGGACAGCCTGGCATGACGTGGATGACACGCCAGAGCCGCCTCATCGGCACACCTTCCTACATGAGCCCGGAGCAGACCACGCCCGGCCAAAGCACCGATGCTCGTACGGATGTGTATGCACTCGGCGTCCTGCTTTATGAGCTGATCGCGGATCGTCCGCCCTTCGCCACAGACCTGCCACTTTCGGAAATGCTTCGTCAGATTCGCGAAGACGAGCCGCAGCGGCCCATCGGAGATCGCAGTGACCTCGATTGGCTCACGCTTCGCTGTTTGGAGAAGGATCGCGAGCGCCGCTATGCCAGTGCAGAAGCGCTGGATGAAGACCTCTGCTGCTGGCAGGAAGGCCGGCCCGTAAGTGCATATCCACCGACGCGTGCCTACTTGCTCAGTCGCTGGTTGCGCAGGAATCGCTCGCTCGCGGCGAGTGCTGCGTTGGTGGCTCTGGCCTTGCTTTTGGGTGCAGGCATTGCGCTTTCGCAGATGCTGGAGGCACGGCAGCAGCAGCGTCAGGCAGAGGCGGTGGAGTCTGCGCTCATCACGGCCATGCATCGCTCCATCACCACGCGTCTCGGCCATGCTCCGCGTGCTTATGATCTGGCTAAAGACGTGCTGCTTCAGATCAAAGCGGGAGGCTTTCCAGGATCGGCAGAGACTCTCCAGCAAATCCTCAAGCATGGAGGTGCCGCAGCCGAAGCGGCGGGAGATCGCGAGCTGGCCAACTGGGCTAATGAAGAGCTGAAACGGCTTAGAGAAAAGAACACGCCATGAGCTCGCCACCTCCAAGCTCGAAGTCGCTTTCGCCGGGAGATCGCATCGGTCCGTATGAACTGATCCGCCTGCTCGGTGAAGGTGGTTTTGCGCGTGTGTGGCAGGCTCGACAGCACGAGCCGATCATGCGAGAGGTCGCGCTGAAAATCCTGAAGCCGGGCATGGACAGCGCAGAGGTGCTGAAGCGTTTTCAGATCGAGCAGGAGTCGCTCGCTCAGATGGATCATCCCGGCATCGCCCGCGTGCTGGATGCTGGCCGCACGGATTCAGGGCAGCCGTTTTTTGCCATGGAACTCGTTCCCGAGGGCCAGCCGATCACACTCTACTGCCAGCAGCAGGCGTTGAAGTTCACAGAGCGACTCACGCTGTTTCTTCGACTCTGCTCCGCCATTCAGCACGCTCATCAGCAGGGCGTCATTCATCGTGATTTGAAGCCGGGGAACGTGCTCGTCAGTCATGGGCAGGTGAAAGTGATCGACTTCGGCATCGCCAAAGCCAGCTCACCGGACCTCGCTTTGACCCAATCTGCCATAATCGGCACCAGCGGCTACATGAGCCCCGAGCAGATCCATGATCCGCAGGATGTGGACACGCGCAGCGACATCTATGCACTCGGTGTGCTGCTTCAGGAAATGATCCACGGCCTGCCCTCCGCACGAGATCTCGTGTGGATCATCCGCCGCTGTCTTGAGCAGGATCGCGCTCGTCGTTATCCCACGGCGGCGGCTCTGGCGGAGGACGTGCAGCGCTATCTGGAGCATCGTCCCATCACCGCACGTCCGCCGAGTGTGAGTTACCTCACGGCTCAGCTGGTGCGGCGGCATCGCGCCCTCACGGTGGCGATCTTGCTCGCCGTGATCAGCCTCGCTTCCGGCATCGGCCTCGCCTTGCATCAGACAAAAATCGCCCGCTCAAAACGGCAGCAATCCGAAGCCATGACCGAGGTGTTGGTGAGCAGTTGGCAAAGCACGATGAACGACCAGCGCAAGACCCCCACGCTCATCACCATGCTCCGCAGCGTGAAGGAAAAGGTCAGCGCCAAAGACTTCGCCGGACGTCCCGAGCCTCGCTGCCGAGTGCTGCTGGAGGTCAGCGAAGCCGCAGGCTTGCAGTTTGACTACCAACTCGCCTACGAGGCCGCACGCCATGCCGAAACCCTGATCCGCGAGCATCCCAGCATCGACCGAAGCATGCAGGTGAGTGCGCTGATGTGTCTCGGCAATGCCATCATGCATCACCAAAGCGCCGCAAAGGCCATCCCGACACTGCGTCGCGCCTGGGAACTCAGCGCCGAGGTCTCGGGACCGCTCGCAGCGACGACGCTGACTTCCCAACGAACCCTCGGCGGAGCCATGGTCACTGCTAAAGATCCTGCCGCCGTTGAAACACTGCGCGACATGCTCAGCAAAGTCCGCACTCAGAAGCTCCCAGTGGATCATTTTGACATGCTCACCGCCAACCTCGATCTCGCCACGATCACCTTCCACGAAGGCAATCAGGACGAAGCCCTCAAACTCATGCAGCAAACGCTGGCCGATGCCCGCAGCGGCGGTGCCATGAAGCGTAACCTCATCGTCCGCATCCTGCTTCGACAAGGAGTCCTGCTCACGAATGTGAAGCGCTATGCGGATTCCATCCCTGCCTATGAGGAAGCGGAAGCCGAAGCCAAAAAGGCCAGCCTTCCCGACACCGCCATGGTCATCCTGCTGCGCTACAACCGCGCCCTCAGTCTCCTCGGCGTGAAAAAGACCGCTGAGGCCGCTGAACTGCTCCAGGCCGTTTTTGATGAGCAGGTCCGCTACTACGGCATCACCAAACGCCAGCCGCGAAACTCCGCCGTGCATCTTGCTTCCGCCTATGTCGAGCTGAAGCACTGGGAACCTTTGGAGATTCTTTTGGGTCGCGTGTTCGACAGCGTCTCGCCCACTCTTCACTACCCCTTTCACGACAAGCACCTCACCGCCCTCATAAGCCACTTTGAGCAATCCGGCGACAACACCAAGGCCAACACATGGCGTGCTCGACTCTCCTCAAACCGCACGCCACAGGCTAAGAAGTAGTGTCCAAAGTCAGCACCCGCAGCAGATAGGCGATCTCCGCATCCACCTCCGCAGGATCATTCACCACACGCTCCACCTCGATCCGCACCAGCTCCCGAAACCGAGTGCGCAGACGACTCAGCGACGTGCGCGCCGCCCCTTCCGCCATGCCAAAGCTGGCCTGCAACTCCGCAAACACCGCCTCTCGCCCCGAAGGATCGAGCAGCAGCGGGCGCATCAGTGCGAAACGGTCCGAAGTTCCCTGTGCTGCCTGTTCAGCCGCCAGTTCATCCACCGCCATCTGGATCAGCGTGCGCGCCCACTGCCGGTCAAAGGCATGAGTGGCGATGTCCTCCACCAGCATGCTCTCCGTGTGAGAATGCTCCGCACTCTCCAAGCTCACATGTTCGATGTCGTTCCCCCCGCGCTTTTCACGGCTGGCATTGCGATAGGTGACGTGCATGAAGTTCCTCAGCGACACTAGCAAGAAGCTCCTGAAGCGCCCCAAGTTCGGATTGGCCCGCGCGGGCAGATTCTTCTCCAGCAGATGCTGGAAAAATGACTGCGTCACGTCCTGTGCATCATGTTCCTTCAGCCCAAACCCACGCACATAAGCCAGCAGCGGCGGCTGATATCGGCGGCAGAGATGCTCCAGCGCCTGCACGCTTTCAGAACTGTCCCGTTCTCCAGCTTGGAGGATTAAAGTCCATTGGGTGGTTTGAAATTGGGCGATCATGAATGGCCGTAATCAGCAGAGCGCCTGTATTTACAAAGCATGGGCACTTTCACAATCAGGCATATCGCTCGCAGGCGAGATTGTGGGTTCAGTCGCTGTCTTGATTCTCCAGGTATCCGTGGCATCGGAACCGGCGTTTCTTTTCTTTGTTTTCATGCTCACTGACCTCCTCCTCCGCGACTTCCGCTGCTTCATGGAGTGCCGTGTGGCGCTGCATGAGGAGACGACGATCTTCATCGGGCGGAATGCGCAGGGAAAGACTTCACTCATGGAGGCGGCGTGTGTGCTGCTGCGGCTGCAATCGCCAAGGACGAGCCAGCGCGGGGAGATGATCCGGCTGGGGGCGACGACGATGCTGGTGGAGGGCACGCTGGATGGGAAAAGGCTCCGCTGTGCGCAGTCGGCCACGGCGCGGCGGCTGGCGATGGATGGGGCAGTCTGTGGTAAGTCGGGCGATTACCTGGCGAGCAGTGGTCTGGTGGTGTGGATGGATCATCGCGACATGAATCTGCTGCGCGGCGGGGCCGAGCACCGGCGGCGCTACCTGGACTTCGCGGCCAGCCAGATCTTCCCCGACTATCTGAAGGCGCTGCGTGGCTACGAGCGGGCGGTGCGTGGGCGCAATCATGTGCTGAAGCGCGATGCGGTGATCCAGTGGCGGCAGGCGGATGCGTTTGCGCGGGTGATGGATGACTTTGCCCAGGTGCTGCGGTCGCGACGGGCGGATCTGATCGAGTCCCTGAAGCCGCATGTGGCGAGTGTTCACCACGATCTGAGCACGGGGGCGGAGCGTGTGGAGATGGCCTACGCGCCTGGTTTTTCCGGTGAAAATCTGGCCGAGGAGCTGGCGGAGCGGCGTGACGAGGAAGCTCGCAATCGGCAGACGGCTGCGGGGCCGCATCGGGATGATGTGACGCTGGCGCTGAATGGTCTGGATGCCTCCACCTATGCCTCGGAAGGTCAGCAACGCAGCGTGGCGCTGGCGATGAAGGTGGCGCAGGCGCGGGTTCTGGAGGCGGCAGCTGGCAAACCACCGCTGCTGCTGCTGGACGATGTCTTCGGCGAGCTGGATGCGCATCGGCGGCGTGCTTTGCTGAGCTTGTTGCCAGCGGGAACGCAAAAGATCATCACGACGACGACCCTGGACTGGGCACGCGATGAGGTGCTCGTGGGTGCGGTGTATCAGGTCGAGGGGGCCACGGTGTGCGAGCGTGGACTGGGTGGCGATGGCACTTCGGATTAGCTATGCTGCATGCCCGGCAGAAACTCGCCTTGTTTGGGAATAGCAAAGCTTGGCATGTCTCGTACGTTGGTAGCAGCGTATCTCACCTCATGAAAACCGCCCTCAGCCTCCTCATTCTTATCGCCTCTCTCGTCCCCGCCTGCGCGGAGGACAAACCCGCCGCCACAGACAAACCCATGCCAAAACCCGAAGTGACCCTCAGTGAAGAAGAATGGAAAAAACGCCTGACCGATGAACAATACCGAGTCACCCGCACGGCAGGCACGGAGCGGCCGTTTGGTCAGATTTATGAGGAATTTGAAAAGCAGGGTGAGGGCACTTACTTCTGCGTGTGCTGCAATGCGGAGCTCTTCACATCCAAGGAAAAGTTCCACTCAGGCTGCGGCTGGCCCTCATTTTACGATGCGTCCAAGGCCAAGAACGTGCTGGAGCGCCGGGATGACTCCCACGGCATGATGCGCATCGAGACGGTGTGCAAGCGCTGTGGTGCCCACCTCGGCCATGTTTTCGAAAAGGAGTCCGTCTCTGCCAATACACCGACGAACCGCCGCTTCTGCATCAATGGCGTGGCGCTGAAGTTCGTGGAGAAGGGCGGCGAGGCACCGAAGCTGCTCGAGCTGGGCTCCGCTGCTGTGGAAAAGAAGAAAGAAGAGGTGGCGAAGGAGGCCGGCATCGAGGTGAAGAAGCCCTGAGATTCTTTGAGATCAGCATTGCCGCAGGTCGGCATGATCAGGTATCTAGCTGGCAGTGACCGGGTGATTCCCCAGAAGAATCACCCGGTTCTGATTTCTGACATTCTCCTCATGCTCCTCCTCCTCGTCGAAGATGACCCCGAACTCGGCCGCCAGATGACCTCCTGGATGGCTGAGGCCGGACATTCCCTGCACTGGGTGGAGCGTGGGCAGGCGGCACTGGACTGGCTGAAGGATCATACTTGTGATGCCGCGATCCTGGATGTCGGACTGCCGGACATGGATGGATTCACTGTCGTGGAAACTCTACGCAGTCAGGGAGTGCTTACACCGGTGCTCTTTCTAACGGCGCGTGCAGGCGTGCCGGACCGGGTGCGCGGGCTGGCAGCGGGCGGGGATGATTATTTGACGAAACCCTTTGCCGCCGAGGAACTGCTGGCCCGGCTGGATGCGCTGCACCGCCGAGCAGCTCAGGTGCAGCCGGACCGCCGCCGCGTGGGAAATTCCATCCTCGATCCGATGAAGCGCCGTGTGACATGCGGAAGTGAGACGGTGGACCTACAGCCACGCGAATGGACGCTGATGGAGGTGCTGATGAAGCACGAGGGCCGCATCGTGCCAAAGCAGTTCCTGCTCGAACAGGTGTGGGACATCCGCTTCGATCCGGGGACGAATGTCGTGGATGCCATGATCTGCCGGCTGCGCCGGAAGCTGGAGTCAGCGGGCAGCGACCTCCACATCGAAACCATCCGAGGAAAAGGTTATGCCTACAAGAAAGAGTCCGTTTGACCGCATCCCGTCCCAATGGCGGCTCGCGGTGCTGCTAGCCCTCTTCGTGGGCACCAGCACGGCCCTGACGCTCATCTTTGTGCGCAGCACTGTGAGTCGTGACCTGAGGCATTTCGACACCGGCATTGTCATTGATGACCTCGTGGAATACGCCGCCATCTATGCCTCCAGCGGCATCCAGGGCGTGCGGGAGGTCTTCCCCGCCGGACAGCACAGTGACAGCAATGCACTGCGCATCACCACGGCGGAGGGTGATGTTTTGCTGGAGGACATACCGGATGCCATGCGCCTCTATCGCTGGCCGGCCAAGGCACCTCTGGCAGAGCTGGAGAAGCAAAAAACAGTGCTTCAGGAGGTCACCTCACCCGAGCTGGAGTTTCGTCTCACCATCGGGGCCACGAAGCTGCGGGATGGAAACATCCTTTGGTTCGGCAGAACAGATGCGGAGGCAAGACGTTATCAGCACAACATCACTGTTTATCTCTGGCTGGCAGGCATCCTGGCCGCCGCCGTGGCGCTGCTGCCGGTCATCTGGTATTCGCATGAGGTGCTCATGCCCATCCGCGCATTCACCTCCAGTGCTAGACATTTGCACCTGCCCGAGGGCACGGCGCGGCTCATGGCTCCGCGCGCCATTCCTGAGCTAAAAACCCTGGCCTCCGTGGTCAATGCGGGGCTCGACCAGATCCTCAGCCTGACGCGTGAGCTGCAAAGCACGAATGACCAGCTCGCCCATGAACTGCGGACTCCGCTGGCGCGCATCCGGGGAAATCTGGAGACGCTTTTGGACAAGAGTGACAATCCCGATGCCCAGGATGCCGCCGCCCGCAGCCTGGAGGAGATTGACCGTGCAGCTCAGCTCGTGCAGACCATCCTCACCGTACGTGCGGGAGATCACGGCGCTCTGCGTCTTTACCGTCAGCAGACTCCTGTTCATGATCTGGTAAAGAATCTCGTCGATCTTTTCACGCCCGCCGCCGAGGACCGGCATCTTACGCTCGGGATCGAGCAGGGCCTGGACGTGATGCTGAACATCGACCGTGAGCTGATCAATCAAGCCATATCCAATCTGCTGGACAACGCTCTGGCCTACACACCCAAGGGCGGCCGGGTGACCCTGCGCTGGCAGGCTGAGGGCACGGGGGCGATCATCTTTGTCGAAGACACCGGCCCCGGCGTGCATCCAGAGGAGATGGAGATGATCTGGGAGCGTTACAACCGCGGCAGTGCGGCCATCGCGCGGCATCCCGGCATTGGCCTCGGTCTCAGCCTCGTGCGTGCCATCGCCACCGCCCACGGTGGGAGCGTGGGTGCATCGAATCGTAGCAGCGGCGGGGCGCGTTTCTGGATCAAGCTGCCACAGGGCTGAGCAGATGAAAAGAAGGCACCAGCAGCACTTTTGAAAGCCAGCCCGATGCACCTGCTCTTCCTCTGCTCTCGCAATCAATGGCGCAGCCCGACGGCGGAAGCCGTGTATCAGAATGATCCACGTGTGGAGGTCCGCAGTGCCGGTCTCAGTGCTGCGGCACGACGCCGTGTCACCGAAAAGCTGCTGCACTGGGCCGATCTCGTTCTTGTGATGGAGCCGGAGCACAAGCGGCGGCTGAGCGAGCAGTTTCCCGGCCTCGTCCACGACCTGCACCTGGAGGTGCTCGACATCCCGGATGACTACGAGTTCATGGCCCCCGAGCTCGTCACACTCATTCAGGAGCGTGTGGAACCGCTGCTGGACGATCTTTGCGCTTGAGTGCCGTCCGCCGATTTGCCAGCCTGCCCCATGACTCTCGCCGACTTCTGCGCCTACTGCCTTGGATTGCCACATGTGGAGGAAACCACGCCCTTCGGCCCTGACGTGCTCGTTTATAAAGTCAGCGGCAAGATGTTCGCCCTTACGGTTCCAGATGAGCATCCGCCCACGGCGAACCTGAAGTGTGATCCCGACCGCGCCATCGACCTGCGGGATCAATATGAGGACATCCAGCCGGGATTCCACATGAACAAACGCCACTGGAACACACTCACACTGGAGGGCCGCCTGCCGACGAAACTTGTGCGTGAACTCATCGACCATTCGTATGCCCTGGTCTTCGCCTCTTTGCCAAAGAAAGTGCGGGAGGAGCTGGGCAGATGAAGACGAAAAACGACAATCGGATGCGCAAACTCGTCGCAGGCGTGGCCTTGAGTTTTGCCATGCTCGCCTTGCTCATCCCCCGTGATGCCCGCGTGGCACCGCTGGTGGTGGCTTTAGGGCTGCGTCCGAGTTCGGAGACTTTGATCGTGGCCCGGGAGCGCGGTCTGCTTCCTGATGAGCGCGTTCGTTTGATCGATATGACCTGGCCTTCGACGGCGATGCGTGCGTTTGGCAATCAGGTGGTGGACGCCGCCGTGCTCTCTCTCGATGAAGTGCTGCGGCTGCGTGAACCTGGGCGGGGCGTGCGTGTTGTAATGGCCGTGGATGTCTCCCAGGGAGCCGAAGCGGTAGTCGGAAGTGAGCGGGCAGCCTCACTGGCGGAGCTCCGGGGAAAGCGTGTGGGAGTGGACCTACGCTCCTCCGGCATGCTGGTTCTGGAGGCGGCGCTGGCTTCGGTGGGAGTTCAGACCAGGGAGGTGGAGCTGGTGCCGCTGAGCCCCTCTGAGTCGGAGGCGGCGATCCTGGAGAATCAGGTGGATGCCGTCGTTCTTGCAGAGCCCTGGCTGACCTACATTCAGCGGGCAGATGCGAAGGTGCTGTTTGATTCCTCCCAGTTGAAGATTCCGCTCTACCGTGTGCTGGTAGTTTCAGAGCAGGCATTTCAGGAGAAACAGACGGAACTGCGGTTGTTGATCGATGCGCACTTCGCCCTGGAGCACGAGCTGAGGTCGCAAGGAATTCCGGGAACGTGGAATGTCGCCTCCCGTCGTGAAGGACTGAGCCTGGAGGAGTTTCAACAAAGTCTGGGCCGGGTGAAAATGATCAGCCGTGAGGACAATGCCCGGCTGCTGAGGCCTGATGGCGATCTGGAGAGGCTGTCGGCAGTTCTGGAGGAGTTCATGCTTGAACGTGGTTTTTTGAAAATAATGCCCGCCCCGACACCATGGCTGGACAGTTCATTACTGGAGGTGGAACCATGACAGCACCGGTCAAACTGAACGCCCGGCTGCTGCTGCTGCTGCTCGCCTTTGGTCTGCTGCTCATCGGGCTGAATCTACTGCGGAACTTGAACTGGATTCAGGACCGGAGAATCGCACGCTTTGAAAGTGAGATGACAGATGCCGGGGGACGCCTGTCCGGCATGATGCAGCACTACTTCCGGCGCGGTCTCGTGGCGCCTGCGGAGCTGGAGATGAGCTATGCCGCATTGATGCCGTATTTGGAGCTCGGGATCGTCTGTGATGCAGAGCACAGCGTGCGCTTTTCCACTCATTTGCAGTGGGTGGGGCTGAGTCTGCTCGAAACTCCACTGGGCAGCACCGCCGAGCTTTCCGCCGAGGCGAAATCCGACATGACTCCGCGCGTGGTGCTTGATCAGGCGAGGGGCGTGATCACCGGTGTCTTCCCATTTTATGAACAATACCATGCCCAAAATCGTGGAATGGTGGTGCTGCGCTTCGACATGAAGGACGCGCTCAGACAGGCCTCAAGTGAAGCCATGTCTGAATCTGCCGCCCAGGCCAGCGGACTGCTCGCGCTGTGCATGCTGCTCTGGCTGGCGCTCGACATCCTGGTGACACGGCGGGTGAAGGAACTGGCGGAGTATGCACAGGGGATGGGCAGTGGTGATGAACAGGAGGCGCATTTCGCCAAGGCAGATGAGCTTTCCATCGTGGCTCACAGCTTCGACACCGCGATCAAAAACCTGCGTGCATCCGAACTGCGCCTCCTGGAGGCGTCCGAGGCGGAGCGGCGCAGGATCGGGGCAGATCTGCATGATGATGTCTGCCAGCGAATGGCTGCGGCTCAGTTAAAGACGGGTGTTCTCGAGTCTGCGCTTAGGCGGGAAGGCCATGCTCAGTCCCAGCTCGCAGCGGCTGTGGCTGATGAGCTGGCAAAGGCGGCGAAGGTGGCACGCGGCTTTGCACGCGGCCTTTCTCCCGTGCTGGTTCAGAGCGGGCATTTGGAGGATGTGCTCGATGAGCTGGCCACCACGATTTCAGACTCCTTTGCCGTGCGCTGTGAATGTCAGATACGGCTGGGAGACATCAATCTGGGCCTTTGGGTGAACACGCATGTTTACCGCATCATCCAGGAGCTGGCGACGAATGCGGCCAAACATGCCCGGCCAGCTTTGATCCTCCTGGAAGTCGGGGTCACGAAAGATCGGCTCATACTCCGGGTGGAGAACGACGGCATCCCATTTGAGCGCCGCAGGAGTGGTGGCATCGGGCTCGACCTGGTGGCCCAGCGTGTGCGGGCCCTGGGCGGGCGCTGGAGCATCAGCCCACGTAGAGGGGATAAGGGCGGGTGCATCGCCTCATGCGAGGTCCACCTTGATGCCAGACATTTCACTGACACTGGTCCATCAGTGGGGTGAGCTTTCAAGCTCCGCCGCCGTGGCGGCGTGCTTCGGTCCACTGGATCGCCATCCGCGTCACAGCGGCACCGTCCTCCAGGCCGAGCTTGGTGCGCATGTTCATTTTGTGTACATCCACGGTCTTCGGGCTGATGCGCAGCGCATCAGCCACCTGCGTGGTGCTCTTGCCCTCACCCAAAAGCATGAAAACCTCCAGCTCGCGATCACTCAGCGACTCGACGCCTGACCGCTCACGCGCCCTGGTCTCACCGAGCGCATAGTTCAGCATCATTTCCTCAGCGACCTCCTCACTCACGCTGAGCTGTCCTGCCGCCACCCGGCGCAGTGCACGCTCGTATTCCGCGTGGCTGGCATCTTTCGTGAGGTAACCTCGCGCTCCCGCCCTCAGGGCTCGCTGCACATAGAGTTTCTCATTGTGCATGGTCAGGACCAGAATGCGCAGGCTGGGGTGGAGCACATGTACATCTTTGATCAGCTCCAGCCCATTTCGATCCGGCAGGGTGATGTCCACCATCATCACATCAGGGCAATCGCTGCTCAGATGATTCAGCGCCTCCCCTGCACTGCCAGCCATCCAAACGATGGTGAAATCTGGCATCGATTCGATCAGCACCTTCAGCCCTTCCCTCATGAAGGTGTGATCTTCGACGATCGCGACTCTGCATGGGGCGGTTGGGCTGGCGGGCTGCATCTTGGGCTTCATTTCAGTGACAAAGAACTGCCGTGCGGTCCAGCAGTTATCAATGGAGAGCCCACAGATAAGCAAATGCTTTAGCCTTCGGGGCGGGACGCTTTAGCCAACGACAAACTCCGCCCCTGTAGCTCGCGGGTCCGCAGCATGGCCAGAATGACGAGTTCAAAATAAACGGCTTCGTCTCTCAATCACTCGTCCGGGCGGTGGGAGAAGAAGGCGGGCTTTGCTCACCTCCACCCACCACAGACCATGACAAGTTCCATCCTTACCCTTGCTCCTTTTCGCAGGCATTTCCGACTTCCTGTCAGTGCCGTGTTGCTTGCCTCATTCAGTCTGTGGTCATGTCAGATCAGGGGGGCGGATGCAGACTGGGGAGCCGGGCAGACAGGATCTCCAGGCATCTATTCCTGGCAGCATCTCTACAATTGGAACGCCCTGGGTCAGCATCAGTCACCCTTTGATGTGCCGTTCCTCATTGGCGACACGGCCAATTTGAATCAACTGAACCTCCTCGGCACACAGACGATCAATCTCGATGGTGCCGTGACTCTGGGAACTCTGAACCTAGGGGACACCAGCGGTCAAAGCTCCTACATCATCGCCGCGGGAACCGGAGGTTCGCTCACCTTCGATGGTGGGGCGGCATCAGCGCTAAACAAGATCGGCATCAGCACGGATGTGATCACTTCCAACATCACTCTCACGGGCACAGCACCACTCTCCATGGATATAGGTGAAGGCATACTGGCACTCACCGGTACCATCAGTGGCGCAGGAGGCTTCACAAAGACTGGCGAGGGCACGCTGATACTGCGTGGCACCAGCAACTACACGGGCCTGACGACCATCGATGGAGGCATGATCCTCAATGTGCCCACGGCGAATGACGGTGCCGTACTGGGCTCCATCACGACAGGCAATGGAACGGTGGTGAATGCAGGCGGCACGCTAGCCTTTGGCCCGGATTTATCTGGGGCGGGAGGCATCGGCAATCCGGCGGAACCAATCACGATCAATGGCAATGGTTTCCGTGACAATGGAGCCCTCCGTTTCCTGACGGGTGCCAACAGCATGACTTTTAATGGAGCCGTGACGCTCGCGGGCGAATCACGAATCAAGGCCGAGCAAACGGGTACGTTCACTTTGAGTGGCGCCATCGATATCAGCAACAATCTGACGGCTGGTGGCGTGGGCTTCGTCTCGCTGAGCGGAATCGCATCAGGCAGCGCTGACATCAATCACTTCGGTCTGGGCGGCTTTCGACTCATCGGCGTTGGGGCAGGCCAGAGCTATTCCGGCACGATCAACTCCACGCTCGGTGAAATCCGCGCAGACACGGGCAATGCCACTCTGGCGAACACACCTTACGCAGACATTGCAGCGCTGAATTTGAAGGACTCCTTGCTGCGCATCGCCTTCGGTTCCGCCGCAGGTGCGCCGACGGCGGGTGACACGGCGAACAGCAAATTCTCCACCACGGCCCCCATCAGCATGTCCTCCAGCCAGATCTTCATCGAGAACTCATCCTTCAGCACCACCTCTTCGAACTTTTTCGATTACGCCGTCGTTCAGGGGCTCGGCACCACAACGATCACCGGCGGCACAAATCGCATCGGATTCCGCTCGGCAGACCAGGGTTCCGTAACGCTCACTCTGGCGGATTTATTGAAACCAAATGTCGGCACCACTCTGGAACTGCATGTGGACAGTCTCGTCGGCTCAGCACTCGGATCGGCAGCGAAACACCGCATCCTCAACACCGCGCTCGAAACCGCAAACCTGGACGTGCCATTCATAGGAGGCTGGGCCTACACGAGCTCTGATTTTGTGAAATACAACCCCACGGGACTCGGCGGTTTTGGCTACAGGGCCCTCGAAGCAGCGGACTATGTGATCGATGCGGCGGAGACCGGCTGGACGTCTGTGGACCACATCAAGCTCTCCGCCGGCGGAGCCACACTCACGACGGATCGCACAGTGAATACCGTGAACATGCAAAACGCCGCGGCCCGGACTCTCACCGGCAATGCCGGCACCACATTGGTAATCGACTCCGGAGGGCTCATCACCAGTGGTGGAGCGCACACCATCTCGGTGCCGTTCCTCACGGCGGGGGCAGGCAGCAACTATGAACTCTACGACATCGCCTGGTCATCAAACGTCATCCTCTCCGACGTCACGGACAACGGCGCGAACCCCGTATCGTTGGTTAAAACGGGCTCCGGCATCACCTCCTTCCGAACGGGGAACAGCTACACCGGCACGACCTACATCAATGAAGGCATTTTTCGTGGTGTCATCGGCGCGCTGGGCACTGCTCTCGGCACGGGCAATCTCGTCTTCGGCGGTTCTCCAACCAGTGCGGCTGCCTTTGAGACAGATGCCGACTTCACACGCGCGCTAGGAACCGGCGTGGGCCAGGTGCAATTCCTCGGTGGCGGCGGCATTGGCGGCGGCAGCACTGGCATCAATGCCTATGGCGCGCCCGTGACAGTCAACTTCGGCGGCGCTGGAGACACGGTGAACTGGGGCAGCTCCAGCTTCAATCCGGGCATCTTCGGCCTGAACGTAGGCGGTGCCTCCACTCACGCGATCACCATGGTGAACCCCATCGATCTCGGTGGTGAGCAGCGCTATCTCCGCGTGGATGGTGGCGGCTCCGGCGCAGAACGCGGTGCCATGGTCATCATGCAGGGAGACTTGTCCAACGGTTCGCTCGTGAAACGTGGTGGCGGCCTTCTCGTCTTTGACACACCCAAGACCTACCAAAGCGGCACCATCATCAATCAAGGCACGCTGTGGCTTCGTGGCACGGGCACGGCCGGGGCGAACGTGATCGGCAACGACATCCAGATCGCACCGGATGGCGTCCTGAAAATCGAGAATCCCTCCAGCATCGGCTCACGCCAGATGATCATTCTGCAAAACAACAGCAACGACACTCCCGCCGTCGTCTCCCTCGGCACAGGCTACGGCACTGGCAGCGGCATCGCCTTCAACAGCCTCACAGCCACGGGCGGCATTCCACAAACAGGCGGCAACAATTTCCTCATCGCGAACAATCAGTCAGGTCAGGCACGGCGCATCGCAGTGACGATCAGCGGTAATCATGACTTTCAGGCGGACATTCCCGGACAAATCCGTGGTGTCGCACCGAATGTCGAAGTGTGGCTCGGCGCGGATTCGCGGAATGGAACCTTCACGGGAGACACACTCTCTCCCTCAGGGGGGGCTGTGAGCGCCTACCGCCTCGGCGGTCACACGAACAACGGCGGCGTGCTCACCATCGCCAATGCCAATGTTCTCACAGACAACGTGCTCGGAGCACCCACACGTCTCATCGTTGGCGCTCCAGATCAAACGGACCGCAACTACACGGATGGCACCATTTACATTCCGAAGGCACAGAGCTTCTCCGGCCAGGTCAGCATCGGCCAGGGGGGCATCCTTTGGGTCGGTGAAAATGCCTCCCTGGGCACTGGGACCGATGACATCCTGCTGCGTGCAGGTGAGCTGAGGCTGGACACGGCGGATGGAAACTTCGGCGGAACAGTGGGCACTCAGTATTCCGCCCGCAACATCAACATCGCTGGTGGCACGAGCACCATCCGCACCACCACCCTGGATGGTGGTGCCTTTAATACCGTGCAGCTCGGCAATCTCACCTTTGATGCCAACCGCACGCTCCAGGTGTTCAGCATTGGCACCAATTTCACCGATCTGGCGGTCAATGACATCACCTTCGCCAACTCGGCCAACACGATCTCCCTCACCATCGGAAACGACAATAGCTTCCAGGCTGGGGTCGGTATCCTCACCGTCAACGGCATCATCGGAAATCAGGCCACGGGCGCGCAAAACCTGACGAAAAACAACGGCGGCGTGCTCATCCTTAACTCCGACAACACCTACGACGGTGTCACCACCATTTCACAGGGGAGACTCGTGCTATCAGATACTGGGGCGGCAGGTATCGCTGGCTCCACGATCAATCTAAACACCAACAGTGACCGCTCGGCTCAGCTCGAGTTTCGTATCAACGGCAGCGGACCTTTCCTCTTCGACAACGCGGTGGCCACGGCGGGCGGCAATGACAACAGCGACCGCCTCATCACCGTCGGCCCGACCGGACCAGGATCAGAGAATCAGGTCGTGCAGATTTCATCCCTCACCATTGGACATGGCGGAAATTACGCGGTCGGTGGTGCAGACAACAGCGCGATCTTTTTTGACGGGTTCAATGGCTACCAGATCGAGGTCGGTGCCATCACGCTGAACCGCGACATCGCACTGCGCCCGCGTGGAGCACTGACCACCGTCACAGGCGTGATCTCAGGTGCTGCGGGCAATGATCTGGAAAAGAACGATCAGGGCACACTCTGGCTGAATGGTGACAACACCTATCTCGGCAGCACCACCATCACCAGCGGCTACCTCGTGCTCGGGCATGACAATGCACTCGGCGCGGCCACCAGCGATGTCACGTTCCGCTCCACCGCACTCTCTCAAGTGCTTGCCAGTGGCACACGCGACATCAGCCGGAACTTCATCAACACCGCTACCGGCGGAATCCAAACTCTCGGCGGCCTTGATGCTGGAACCAAGACCTTCAGCGGTAATGTCAACATGTCCGCTCGCGGCGTCTCGCTCACAGCATTTGAAGGCGGCGACACCACCTTCAGCGGGTTGATCAGCGGTTCCTTTGGTATTCAAAAAGAGGGGAATGGCATCGTCACCCTCGCCCCTTCATCCGGCACGGGTAACACTTACTCCGGCACGACCACCGTCGTCCAGGGGATGCTCATCGGTCAGGCGCAGGCCACGAGTGGCAGCCCCTTTGGCACAGGTGCCATGACCATCCTGGATGCGGAAGTACAGTTACGCGGCTTGGCAGGCGCCAGTTCGGCCACCTCCAATGCAGGTGCCTTGACCGTGTCTGGCGGTGCCCGGGTCGGCGTCGCAGATCAGTCGTCGGGATCTTTCTCCACGACCTTGAGCTTCGGATCACTGGTGCGCAGCGGTGCTGCAGGCACAGTCACTTTTGTGCCTGCCACAGGCGCATTGGGCACGGCTGAAAACTTCTCCTTCACCTCCACCCTCGACAACGTGAATGGCATCGCCGGACCATGGGCGGTACACAGCCTCTCCGGGGTCAATCATGCTGCCAACTACATCACCGGAGGAGTCAACAACGTCTCCACGTATAACTACAGCGGTGCCACAGGCAGCCTCGATGCCGTCAGCGGCTCTACACAGGTCTTCGATGCCACGGGAGTCGGTGGCACACTGACTGCGGACCGGGCCGCCTTCGCCTTCCGCACGGATACAAACATCGACCTCGGTGGCTTCAGATTGCAGGTGGGAGACACCACCACACCTGCCAACGGCGGCGGCATCATTCTGAACAACGGCGCTGACATCAGCGGCATCACGGGCTCGCGGATCAATATCGAGGACACGGCCCTCTCTATCTATGTGGACAGTGCCGCAGTTTCCTCGCTGGACGTGCCGGTCAGAAACTTCCGCAACAATGCCAACAACACGCTGACAACGGTGCTCACCAAATATGGTCCCGGCACGCTCCAGATCGGTGCGGTGCAGGAATTCGAGGGCAATATTGAACTGAACCGTGGCACGCTGAGCTTCGGCGCGGCCAATGTGCTGCCGTTCTTTTCCAACCTCAACGGCACCACCGGATCAGTCATCTTCATGTCTCCGGGCACCACCATTGATTTGAATGGTTTCGACCAGGAGTTCGGCAACATTTCCGCAGTCAATCCGAGCAACTCATTCCAATTCTCAGCCGGCACGATCAATCTGGGATCAGCCACGCTGACGGTGGGCCGAGAAGACAGCAGCCAGACCTATAACGGCCAGATCAACGGCGGGGCGGGATCCATGCTCGTCAAAGTCGGATCTGGAAGACTGACTTTGGACAATATCAACGGTTTCAAACCCAGCACCGTGGAGACCATCCGAATCGACCGCGGTGTCCTCGCCACCTTTGTGAACGACAATTCCCTGGCCACCCCTACGACCAATGCCTCCGCCATTCCTGGCACAGCGGCTGTCATACTACGCGGTGGCGAGTGGGAGCTCCGCACCATCGGCGACAATGTCGGCAACCAGCAACGCATCGCCATCGGCAACAACGTCACGGTGCAAGGCGGTAACAGCATCATCGACTCAAACCGTCCATCCGGCGGTGGTTCAAACAAGCTGCTAACACTGGGCACGCTCTCACTCGACAGGAACCAGCTCCTCATCACCGGCGGAAACACCTACATCCCTCGTTTCGACGGCATCACCACCTTGAACGACCACGCAAGAATTCAAACTGACACGCAGCTCGTGCTCGCTGGAGCGATCGATGATGGTGGCAATGGTTTCACGCTCAACAAGGTCGGCAACTCCGATCTCTCCATCGCCGCAGACAACAGCGGCACCTGGAGCGGCGGTCTAGTCGTGACGGGTGGCACTCTTCTTTTTGGCACGCGAGGTCTGGATGACATCCGCTCCCCAGGCACCACCATCGTCCCTCTGGCCACGGCCAATGCGGGCACCGGAGACATCATTGTTAATATTGGCTCCGCCATCCGTCTGGCCTCGCCCTCCAATGTGCTCACAGCTCAGGGGCAGGAAGTGCGAATCTATGGCTCCGAACGCGGCGCCAGCACTCGTGTGGACCTGCTAACTGATGCGCCACTGATCTCCTATGGCCTGCGATCCCTGACGGATGGAGCCCTCTCGCTCGGCCTCTCGGAAGGTGCCTGGACATCGCCGATCAACATGGCACGGCTCGGTAATGGCAGTTGGGGGCTGTCCGCACTGTCACACACCTACTACACCGCCGCGACGCTCGGAGCCAGCGAGGACAACGTGTACAACTTCGGCGGCAGCAGTAGCGGCATCCTCAGCTTCACCCAGGCCAATGTGATCACTGGCACGGCCTCGGTGGAGCTTGGCAAAAACCCCATCTTTGCCGGCGGCACACCCGCAGGCGCCGGAGCCTCGATCCGCTTTTACGACGACCAAAACTACACCGGCAACACCACGATCTTCCGCGTGGCAGATGCTGGCAGCATCGGAGCCATCCTGGAAATCACCGGCAGCAGTGCCTCTCCCCTTTTTGATGTCTATGGCAGGCTCACACTACGCGGCGCGGGTCGTCTGACGGATGATGCCGGAGTGCAAATCAGCACGCTGAATCTACGCCCCGGTGGAAATCTGCGTCTCGACTACAGCATGGATGTCACGGACAGCATCTTCAATGCCCGCCTCCGCGAGAGCAATCTCGGGCGCGAGATCGACGAAAACAAGCTCGGTGACACCACGCCGCTCCTGCTTGATGGCGCAGGCATCAATCTCATCAGCAGCAGCGGACGCGTGAACACAGAAACCGTCGGCGCGATCACGGCCCAAGGCGGCGCTGGCATCACGCTGGAACGCAACGGCACCAATGGCCAGATCGTCCTCATCACTTCAAGCATCACCCGCAGCGGCCAGTCCACTCTCACACTCCGTGACAATGCCAACGAACTCGGGTCCCTGAATCTGCAGGGCATGAAACTCTTCAATGGAGCAACTCCCGTGCTCACGAATGGCATCGTGGCTCCGTGGATGATCAATGCCACACGCCGGAACTTCCTGGGCTACAATGCGGACACCGGTTATGTGAACGCCCCCTTTGTCACAGCCACACCCGTCGCGGCTGGTGGAGATGCCTTCCTCAGCACCTTCACCGGCACGGAGATCGTGCAGTTTGCCGGAGGCTGGGGAGACACCACTCTCACCGGCACCAAGAACGTCTATGCTCTGCGCGTGGACGAGGAGACAAGTGCGAACGACATGATCTTCACAGGCGGTCAGATCAACATCCACAGCGGTGGACTGATCCTCGGCAGTGATGACGGCAACCGTGTCAACTTCGACACGACCGACATCTATTTCGGCGATGGCACGAATCCAGTGGAAGGCATCGTGTATGCCGGCCACAGCACACCGAACCAGCGTTTTGGCGGTGTCGTCACAGCAGCAAATCTGACTCTCGACGGCCCCGGCGGCTTCCATCTCACCAACACAGGGAACGCCATCACGGGAACGATCCAGATGAATGGTGGAAGGCTGTATTTGGACGGGGCTGGCACCCAAGGCACAGCCAGTGAGATCATCCTCCATGGTAACTACGCCAACAATTTCAACGGCAACCAGATGTCTGACCTGCGTCTGCGCCACAACAGCACCACCACGACCTTCACCGACCTGACAGTGACCGTCGCGGAAAACGTGCCCTATGCCCAGATTCAAGCAGAGCGCTTCTCCGGCACCGCCACAACGACAGCCGTACAGTTCCAGGATCTGAACATTCTCGGAACCACGGGCCCTGCCGGCACGATGCTGAGGCTGAACAACAGTAACTCGAACACCAATGTTCTCGGCACCACGACCATCGGCGGCACCAGTGATGTGGGCTTGAACGTCAATGCCAACACCTGGCGGCTCATCGGCAGCATCACGAGCGCCTCACAGATCGTGAAATCAGGCGACGGCGTGCTGCGCTTCGACGGTGACAACTCTGACTTCACCGGCGGCTTCACCCTGCGCCGTGGTGAGTGGCGTCTGACCGCCGCCAATACTGCGAACTACGACATCGCCGGCACTGGTGACGTGAATCTGGACTTTGGTGCCGTGCGGATGGCAAACTCCGGAAGCTCGAGTCTTTTCACCGCCCCAGGACAGGACATCTCCGTCAATGGTCAGATCACTTTCATCACTGACCGCAATGGCGGTTCTTCCGGGTCCCGCACGATTGGCGTGAACAATCTGGGCAATGTATTCAGCACACAAAACAGCCCCTACATCATCTTCCAGGCCGCCAGCTTTGGTGATGACACGATCATGGAAAACCAGATCGTCATCAATGACAGCCCTGTTTTCCGCGTGGACAGCTCAGACCTCTTCCTGCGCGATGTCGTTAGCGGCAGCGGCACACTGAATAAGGCGGGTAACTGGTACCTGCACTTCGACAATAACGCCGCGAACACCTTCTCCGGCGGCTTCAACGCCTTCACTGGCATCACCACAGTTCGTCAGGCTAACGCCACGCTTGGCGATGGGCCGGTCCGGGTGTTTGCAGGCAGCGCCCTCTCCATCGGCAACACCGCCCAACTCGGCGCCACTGGATTGACAAAGGTCTTCACCAGTGGAGCTGCACTGCCCGTCATCGGCACACGCACCATCGCGAACTTCAACTCCATCACCGCCACCGTGGCGGCTGCGATCAGCGGCACCGGCAATGGTGTCTTGTCCATCGATGCTGGCCAGTCTCTCGCAACCGATCCTCTCATGGCCACGCGCGATGGCGGCGTCTTCAATCTCTGGCAGCTCGGCGGTGGTGAAGGCAATGGGAATCTCACCGCGAATAGCGTGACCCCATGGGGCGTCGGCGGCACGGAGTTCCGCATCGGTGGCGGCAGCAGCCAGTTGACGCTGAATCCGGCGACAGCGAACTCGGATCAGTTTGCCGGAGCAGGCAACAAGATGATCCTTGGTGTCGCCCACACCGTGATGAGTTATGGAACCATCTTGTTCGGCGCGAATGGCAACAACAGCTACGATGGCGGCACGCTCCTCTCCCGTGGCCGCCACCTTGATGGTGGTTACCGTGGCGTCGTCCTCAGCCTCCAGGGCGGTGCTGTCGGCACAGGCACCACCTTCCGCACACCTTTGGGCACAGGTCAGGTGGATGTCTTTGGCGAAGTGCGCATCGAGGGAGCCTCTGGGACTGCCGTGACCACAGGCGGCCTCACCAATGCCAACACCTGGGTCTTCCATTCCGGCACCCGCCTCCGTCTCGACAATAACTCCCCATTCACCGGCAGCGGCACCACGGGCAACCGCGCCACTGGTACAATCGGCGGCGGTGGGCGCTGGGCAGATGCCGTCGGCATCACGCTGAACAGCTCCGTGCTCGAAATGTTCGGCGACAACACCGACCACATCGCCAATCGAGAAATCATAGGCGATCTCACGATTCATGGCGGCTCCGAAGTCGTCATCCGCCGTGACACGGGTGACTGGGCGGAACTTTCCGTCGGTAACATCACCCGCGGCGGCACCGGCACCCTGATGATCGCCACCATGGTGGTCAACACCAATACGGCTAACATACTTGGTGCCGTGGCATCCAATGTGGACAGCTCCCTCTTCCTGGCAGCAAATGGCGCGAGCCTCATGAACAACGGCATGGTCAATCCATGGATCGTCAGCCGTTATGACAACAACTTCGTCAAATACGACGACACACTCGGCTTCCAGGCGATCACCCAGGGCGGAGCTCCGGCGAATTACCTCACCAGCGCTGGCGGCACCGTCGATGGCAGTCTTCTGGCCTTGAACGACGGCACAGAAATCCTGAACCTGAACACCGCTACGGGAACACTGGGCGCTAATCTTGATCTCTATGCCCTGCGTCTGGATCGTGACATCAACAACAGCGCGGACAATGCCTTCAACCAGATCATCATCCGCAGCGGTGGCCTTGTACAGGCGGCGAACACGCCCACAATCAATGCAGACCTCTACTTCGGCTCCTCCGGCCTCGGCGATGGCGAGGCACTCATCTGGGCCACCAACAACACCCTCCAGATCAATGGCAAGATCCACGCCAGTGATGTGATCAAGTCCGGTACGGCCTTCCTCAGTGTACGCAGTGATCAGCCGCAGTTCACGGGGGACTGGATCGTCAATGGAGGTGGCCTGCAGTTCCTCACACCCGGCGCACAAAGCAGCGGTGAAGTCATCCTCAACGGCGCTCACATGTCAGATCGTGACAACACGCTCCAGACCACGGAAGTCCGTTACAACTTCAACAGCGGAACACCCGATCTATTCACCTGGGGCGGCGGCAAGATCACCGTCAACGACCTCGGAATCGTGCGCAGCATCGCCGCCAGTGATCGTCTCGATCAGATCCCTGCGATCGACCTGAAGACCACGGGCGGCGGGCATGAAGGCGTCATCTTTTTTCAGGCGGACGCCTCGCGTCACACTGTCCGCACAGGCACCATCACCCTGTATGATGATTATATGCTCAGCATCGATGCCACGAGTTTCGGCCCCGGCTCCTCCAGCGGCGTACAACTCGGAGCGGGCAATGGGGCGGGCGGATTGAACAATCAGGGCCTCTACGATGTGCGCGTGACCGGCGATGGCGTTCTGAGCCTCGGCGACAACAGCACCAGCTTCACCGGCACACGGAACTTCCGCGTGGGCGATGGAACGGTGCGCGTACTGCACAATGGAGCCTTCGGTGCCAGCACCGTCACAGCGAGCCTGCGCTCCACGGCTGCGATGGAAATCGCCGTCCCGAACTTTATCCCCACTGCCACACTGATCCAGGAGCCCGGCTCCATCGAGCGATGGGCCGTGAGTGATGCGCGCGGCACGGGTAACTATTCACTGCCCGACGGCGTGCATCTCCAGCTCTTCACTGATGTCTTCGGCACCCGCACCATCGATCTCGCCGGCGGCTCCATCATGGGATACCTGCCTCTGGATCGCGATCAACTCGCTGTCATCCAGACCATCCGCAGCGGCGTCACGGTGAATCTCACTGCAAACTCCTACCTCGGTCAGATCTACCCAGCAGGAACCTCGAATGGCTCCAACCATATCATCTATGACATGGGCAAGCTCAACACGAGCACCAACCTCAATCCCAGCGATGTCGGACTGCGCGGCTCCTACCTTGTGATCGATGGCAGCATCACCGGCGACTTCGATCTCACCAAGGTCGGGCAGGATGTAATCAAGCTCGCGGGCAGCAACAGCTTCGGTGATCTCTACATCGAAGACGGCATCATCCAGATAGGCCGGGACAATGCACTGGCCGGCACCACGGTGGTCAGCACACGCGGCAATGGCTCCACCGGCATCCTCGATCTCAATGGTTACAACCAGGAGATCGCCGGACTCACCGGCCCCAGCGGCTCCATCAACAACAGCGGCATGGCATTCAACACCCTGACCCTCAACACCACCGCAGAGCATACCTACAACGGTAGTGTAACCGGCTCCGTGTCAGTGATCAAAAGAGGCGCGGGCACACAGATATTCACTGGCGTGAACGACTATCAGGGCGGCACCATCATCGAGGCAGGAATACTCTCCGTAGCAGAGGACATCAGCCTCGGACGCTTGCATCTGACTCCGCGCGCTGACTCCCTGCGCTTTGCGGGCGGCACTCTGCGCACCTCGGCGGACATGACCATCTTCGCCAACCGAGGCGTGACTCTCGACACCGCCGGAGGCACGATCTCCACCGCGCTCGGCACGACTCTTCAAGCCGCCTCCATCATCACGGGCAGCGGCCATTTGATCAAGGCTGACCAAGGCATCCTGCAACTCAACAACACCGCCAATGACTACTCTGGGGACACCATCATCCTTGACGGCGTCCTGCAGGGCGGTGCGGCGGACGCCTTCGCGTCACTCTCGCGTCACCTCATCAGCGGTGACACCGCCAGCGGCACCTTGAACTTGAATGGTTTTGATCAAACTGTCGGTTCACTCGCAAGCATCGGCTCGGCTCCTGGCAGCGGCGTCACTTCTCTCGGAGCGAACATGCTAACCGTCGGGAATGACCGAACACAAAATGCTGTCTATGCTGGCTCCATCACCGGCTCGGGTGTCCTGCGCATCAATGGCAGCGGGGCGTTCCAAACTCTCGCCGTCACTGACAACAGTGCACAGACCTGGAGCACGGAGATCGTGAACGGCGCGCTTAATCTGGCCGCAGGAGCTAAGCTAGGCTCCGGCACCGTCAGCCTGGGTGTCGCGAGCGTCTCAGGTGCGGATGACTTCACAGCCCTGCATCTGCAAAGCACGGCCACTTTGGCGAACAACATTAGCGTCAACACGGCCAACTCCGTCGGCAGCGCCTCCATCACCGCCAGCGGGGCCAATGCCAGCGTCACGGGCACCATCGCCCTCAATCGCGATACCTTCATCGGCGCGGCTTCGGCTACTCAGTTGAGTCTGGAAAACATCGTCAGTGGTGATGGCCGCATCACTGTCATCGATGGCGGCACCCTTCGTCTCACCACCGCGAACACCTTCGGCGCAGGTGTCACCGGCACTTCTGGCAGTGCCATCGATGGCGGCACCATCGTCCGCTCCGGAAGCCTCCTTCTGGAACACAATGACGCCGCTGGCTCGAAACACATTGAGCTTGGCGACATCACCTCCACCATCGGAGCCGCTGTGGATCGTGCCACATTCACGAGCATACTAGGTTCGGGCATTTTCAATCCGAATGGTGATGGCGTCAGCGCCACCTCGGGCGGGCAGGATGCCGCAGGCACCACCGGCTTCGGGGCCTTCATCGGCGTCAGCAGCACCGTCGATGGCAATACCTACACGGGCGGAGATGTCGGCACGCGCCTGCTCATCGCCGGTGAAGAGGCCAATCCGGAACGCAACGGCATCTACACCATCGTCAGCGTGACCGGCGGCACCATGAATCTCGTCCGCGCGGATGACTTCGAGACCGCGAACCAGATGAAGTATGGCTCCCAGGTCGCTGTCACGAATGGCAGCTACTCCGGCCAGACGATGTTCATGTTTGAGGAAAACATCGTCGTCAGCAACCAGACCACCCTGGAGCCCATCCGCTTCCGTCAGGACGTGGCGAATGCGGACGTCTCCATTCTGCAAAACGTCAGCGGCCTCACCACCGCCAACCACATCGACATCAATGCCACCAATGGCAGCGGCAGCATCACCCTCGGTGGCAGCAGCGCCGTCACGACAGGCACGGGTAGCTTCACAGGCACCGTCCAGTTTGCCGACGTGTTCGCCGGGGTGGCTGAAAGCAAGACCGTGAATCTTGCCTCAGCCACTTCCAGCGGCACGGGCATCACCTTCAGCGGCATCCTTTCCGAAGCCGACATCACCGCCATCACAGGTGACACGCTTTCCGTGAACAAGACCGGCGCAGGCACCGTGACACTCACCGCTGCTAATACCTACCGCGGTGCCACAACCGTGTCTGAAGGCCGCCTCCAGGTGGGCGATGGCACCAGCGGCAGCATCCTGGGAGCTGGCGGCACGGCGGGCACGGTTTCTGTTATTGGCACTGCCTCCACTCTGGCCACCGCCCCTATCCTCGCAGGTGGTTCCGCCACCAGCACCATTGCGGGTGCCGTTGTCATTGGTTCGGGGCTCACCTCTCAGGGCATCCTCGCGCCGGGCCTTATTGACAGCGCCACCAGCAATCAGCAGCTCACCATCACCAGCCCGGCGGGCATTGTCGTCGCCAATGCCTCGCAGGTGCAGATGTCGCTCACCACACCGACACTGAATTCGGGAAATGCCACCGTCTTTTCCTGGCTCAACAGCGGCAATACCCTGGAGGATTACCTCACGGCCAACCCCACCGACGCAGCACTGCTGAATATCGCCCCAGCCACCTACGGCGACCATGACTACATCCAGCTCACCGCTGGCGGACTTACGCTCGGCACGCGCGCCAGCGGTGCCTTCGGCGATGGTGCGATGTTCATCCAGAGCAACGGCTGGGCCTCTCCGGCTGCGGGTGATCTCTTCAATCTCTTCGACTGGGTCAGCGCCATGTCCGGCTCCTTTACCACGCCCGGCAGCTACACCGCAGGCGGCAGCTTTGGTGACATCGACCTTCCCACCCTCACTGGCGGACTGATGTGGGATGTCTCCGCTTTCGGCAGCCACGGCATCCTCGCTGTCTCCGGCATCGTGCCGGAGCCCAGCCGCGCGCTGCTGCTCATGATCGGCCTGCTTTCGCTCGGCCTTCGCCGACGTCGTCAGGCTTAACCAACACCGTCATCCCCCCATGACCACACATCCTCCACTCCACCTCGCACCGCGTGATCTCCAGGATATCCAATCCGTCGCCAATGATCGCTTCCAGGGCCCGCGCGCACGCCGCCGCAGTCAGGCCATGCTCCTGCTCAATGAAGGTGCCGAACCCAAGAGCGTGCATCTCAGCACCGGGCTCACTCCCGCGCAGCAGCAGCGGATGCTCGAGCGCCTGAGCGCCCACGGCATCCAGGCCGCCATCTTTGGCTCGCCACACCGCCCGGAGGTCAAGCGCTACGACTCGCGGCAGATCGCCACCTTTGCCGCCGAATGCCTGAAGCGCCGTCCACCGCCCGGCTGCCTGCGCTGGAATCTCGTCTGCCTCGTCGATGAAGTCCGCCACTCCATCCCCGGGGCTGAAGACCTCAGCAAGGAATCCCTCCGCCAGATCATCAAGCGCGAGCTCAAGATCCTCTCCATCCGCATGATCGACCCCTACTGGATGCAGCAGGCAAGGAAGCAGGTGGCATAAACGGCAGCGTTGCCTTTGCCTCGGTGGCAGCCGCAGTTCATGCAGGTGGAAACCCACAGTTCGGGAGATCTTTTCCAACTGGAGAGGGAAGTCCATGACCCGATTCTTCGGTGACATTCGCCGCTGTCACGTCAAACATGCCCACCGTGACCTTCGGCCTCCCCTTCTTCGATCAGCTCCTTCTCCACCTCGATGGCTCCCATGCGGGGCCGATGAACATGGCGGTGGATCAGGCATGGCTGGAGCAGAGTGCGCTGCCGGTGCTGCGGGTTTACACCTGGGATCAGCCGACGGTGACCATCGGCTACGCGCAGAATCTGGCGAAGCTGGAGGGACTGCCAGCATGGCCGATCGTGCGGCGCTGGACGGGCGGTGGTGTGGTGATGCACAGCGGCGACTTCACTTACTCAGTGATCGTCCCCGCCAGCCATCCATGGGCGGAAACACCGGCGGTGGAGAGTTATCGCCGCATTCATGGCTCGCTCGCTGACTCGCTGGCGGAGCATGGGCAGAAAGGCTGCCGGCTCGCCATGCCGGAGGATTTGATCGAGGGCCCCTTTTGTTTCGTGGCTCCTGCCCTGCATGATGTCATTCGTGGCAAGGTAAAAGTCGCTGGAGCCGGGCAGAGGCGTGGCAAGCTCGGCTTCCTGCACCAAGGCAGCGTCCAGCAGGTGAGCATCGCGCATGATTTTTGGCCCAAATGGGCCTCACAGTTGGCGGAGGACGTGCGGATCACCCACGACATGCCCGCCGCCATTCAATCCCGCGCCGAAGAGCTTACCACCAGGCGCTTCGCCCTGCCCGAATGGCTCTCTGACCGCGACGACCTGCTTTAGCGGAAAGGTAGATCGAGTTTTCAACTCGGGGCAGAGGGGATGAGCCGCCGCATTTCGTGAAGTGGAGCGAAGCCAAATTCTCAGTATCTTCACGGCTGAACTCCGCCTCTTACCTCTTTACCTCCTCCCCCTTCCAATACTCCCCGAGTTTAAAACTCGTTCTACCTTCTGCCGTCCACTCCTCATGCATCTCTTTGTCTATGGCACTCTGAAACGTGGTCACGCAAACCACGGCTATCTGCGCGGCCAGCAGTTCATCAGCATGGCGATGACCCAGCCGCGCTATCGCCTGCACGATCTTGGAGGCTATCCCGGCATGGTGCTCGATGAGCGTGATGGCATCTCCATCCATGGCGAAATCTGGAACGTGGATGCTGACTGCCTGGCACGGCTCGATGAACTCGAAGACATCGAAGGCGGCGAATACCAGCGGGAGATCATCCCGCTCATGCCCCCGTACGACCAAAGCTACATCGAAGGCTACCGCTACCTCCGCGATGTCTCCCTGGCACGTGACATCGGTGCCAGTTGGTTACCTCGTGATCCCCTGAAGACCATGCTTGCACCGCAGGCATGAAGATGGCTGGATGAGGCATGTACTCGATGGTCTGGCTCAATGGCTCTCTCATGCCTCTGCACGAGGCGCGCATCTCCCCCCTGGATCATGGGCTTCTGGTCGGCGATGGGGTTTTCGAGACGCTCGTCGCCCGCAATGGCCAGCTCCTGGCCGTGCATGAGCACTGGGAGCGGCTCGTCCATTCCTGTGAAGTGATGGGGCTGAAACCGGTGTCTGAGGAGCTATTTACCCAGGCCATGCAGGCCGTGCTGGAAGCCAATCAGCTTCCGAATGCCCGTGTACGCTTCACTTTGACCAGCGGTGATGGTCCGCTGGGTTCAGACCGTGGTGACAGCTCTGGCACGGTGCTCGTGACCTCCTCCACTCTGAACGTCTGGCCGGCGACAGAGCGTGTCGCCCTTTCCCCATGGCCCAGGCTGGAGAATGGGGCTCTCAGCGGGGTGAAAAGCACCTCCTATGGTGACAATGTCCGTGCTCTGGCCCACGCCAAGTCACACGGCTGTGGCGAGGCCCTGCTGGCGAACACGCGTGGAGAGCTATGCGAGGGCACGGGCAGCAATGTCTTTCTCGTCATCAACGGCCGCCTCATCACGCCACCGCTCGCCTCCGGCTGCCTAGCGGGCGTGACGCGAAAACTCACCATCATGGCCTGTGCTCAGATTGACCTGCCCTGCCTTGAGGAATCCATCCCCGTCAGTGCTTTGGCAGCTTGTGAGGAGGCATTCCTCACCTCCTCGACCCGCGATGTCCACCCCATCACCGAGATCGATGGACGAGCTCTTTCCGCACCCGGTCCCGTCACCGTCCAGGTTCAGGCCGCTTTTCAGCAGATCGCCGTCCACCACTACACCTAACTTCCCATGGACATTCCGAAGCCAGTCGGCCCGCGCCGCGAACTGAAATCCCGCAATACCGCCTGGGCTCGTGCTCTGGCCCGCATGGCCTGCGCCTCGGGCATCACGCCGAATGCCATCTCCGTACTGAGCATGGCCTTTGCTGCCGGAGCCTTCGCCTGCTTCTGGCTGGCACCGGATATGAAGACCTCAGGCAGCGCCGCGCTTTTGTGGCTGAGTGCCGCTGTATGCATCCAGCTCCGGCTGCTGTGCAACCTGCTCGATGGCATGGTGGCGGTGGAAGGTGGCAGGGCATCGCCCACCGGCCCCATTTATAATGAGGCGCCGGACCGTGTGGCCGATGTGCTGATACTCGTCGGCGCGGGTTACAGCACAAATGTCGAGCCCGGGGTGATCAAGATGTTCGGCGAGCTCCCACTGGGCTGGGCCTGCGCCGTGCTGGCGATGGGCACCGCCTACCTGCGCCTGCTCCAGGGCACGCTCACCGGCCAGCAAAGCTTCATGGGGCCGATGGCGAAACAGCACCGTATGGCCGTGCTGACCCTGGGGACTCTCGTGGCCGCCGGGCAGCAGCTCTTTTATGCCGAAGTCGCCGGCCCGCAGATCCAGGGACTGCTCTTTGCCCTCGTCGTCATCTTCGTTGGTTCCATCGTCACCTGCCTGCGCCGCTTGAGTCTGACTGCGGGGCAGCTGCGCTCCAGGTAACCCCCCTGCCCTGAGATGCGCTGAACACCATCACCGCATTTGACTCTGACTCATCTTCCTTCTACCAGCCCGGTAGCAAACTCACCGCGTCCCCTTCCCTTTCCATGGCCACTCCCGCTCACAACTACACCGAAGACAGCATCAAGTCCCTCGACTGGCGCCAGCACATCCGCCTGCGCCCCGGTATGTATATCGGCAAGCTCGGAGACGGCTCACAACCGGAGGACGGCATCTACGTCCTGCTGAAGGAAGTCGTGGATAACTGCATCGACGAGCACGTCATGGGCTTCGGGAAGCTGATCGAAATCGAGATCAGCGATGACAACCTCTGCGTCATCCGCGACTATGGCCGCGGCGTCCCGCTCGGCAAGCTGATGGAGTGTGCGGCGCAGATCAATACGGGTGCCAAATACGACAGCGAAGTCTTCAAGCGCTCCGTGGGTCTAAATGGCGTCGGCATCAAGGCGGTGAACGCCCTCTCCGAGTTCTTCGAGATCCAGGCCGTGCGTGAGAAGCAGACCCGCGCCATCGAGTTCTGCCGTGGCGAGGTGAAGTTCGACATGGGCAAGCCCGGCCCCAGCGAGGAAGCCGACGGCACTCGCATCTCCTTCCGCCCTGATCCCGAGTCCTTCTCTTCCAAGGTGAAGTTCAATCTCGACTTCATCCGCGAGATGCTCCGCTACTACGCCTGGCTGAATCCCGGCCTGACTTTGAAACTCAACGGCGAGTCCTTCAAATCCAAGGAAGGCTTGCGCGACCTCATCGCCGCGAAGCTCACCGAGTCTCCGCTCTACCCCGTGATACATCTCGACGGTACCGATGTCGAGATCGCCTTCACCCACGGCACCGGCTATGGCGAGGAATTCTACACCTTCGTCAACGGCCAGCACACCACCCAGGGCGGCACCCACCTCGCCGCCTTCCGCGAGGCCGTGGTGCAGGAGTGCCGCGAGTTCTACAAGAAGCAGTTCGAGCCCAGCGATGTCCGCACGGGCATCATCGCCGCCGTTTCCGTCAAGGTGCAGGAGCCCGTGTTCGAATCACAGACCAAGACGAAGCTCGGCTCCACCCACATGGAACCGAACGGGCGCAACCTCCGCACCCACATCATCAACACGGTGGTGAAGGAGCTGGACAACTACCTGCACAAGAACGCCGAGGTCGCCAAGTCGCTCCAGGACAAGATCCTGGCTAACGAGAAGGAGCGGAAGGAGATCAGCGGCATCCAGAAGGCCGCCCGCGAAAACGCCCGCAAGGCCAAGGTCC
>CAYMHJ010000008.1:0-44210 GCA_964390165.1 uncultured Prosthecobacter sp.
CGATCTCCGGCCTCAAATCCGGCACCTACACCGTCCGCCTCACCTTCGCCTCGCCCGACGATTCCAAGCACGTCTTCGACATCGCCCTTCAGGACAAATCCGCGCTCACCAAGTTCGCCCTGCCCGCCAAACTCATCGCCACGACCCAAACCATCCCAAACATCCAAGTCACCGACGGCACCCTCACCGTAAAGCTCACCGCCCTCGAAGGCGAAACCCTCCTCAGCGGCATCGAGATCATCCGCGAGGGTTTGAAGATCGGGGATGTGCCCAATGGCAAATGAGGGCCGTGTTCAGCTTCCAGGAAGATTGACGGCCAGCCGGGCGAACATTGGGCTGCCTTCCGGTCTGGGGATGCGAACGGTCACCGTGTCAAAGGAGGTGTTGAGTTCCTGCTCCAGGATGATGACGCCGTTTTCGCCATGGACGGCGGTGGTCCAGCTTTGCAGCGAGTTGCCGTATTCGACATAGGGATTGAGATGCGCGGCTGCCTTGGCTCGCTGATAGACAAATTCCAGGTAGTCCACGCCATCGACGTTTTTGGGCTCCGCCGCCGGCATCTCACCGCGATTGCTGTCGTTCGGCATCTTCCCGAGGACGAATTCGAGGATGTTGGCCAGTCCGTCCATGTCTGGATCGGCACTGTGGAGCGCGTCATTGCCGCTGAGTCCCTGATTGGTGAGCCAGCTGTCGAGTTGCGGGATGTAATTGAGCACGAGATCATTGCCGCTCTGTGCGACTCTCCAGATGCCGTTTCCGGCGCTGAAGGCGGAGCTGTCCACCACGAAGGCTGCCGCGTCGAAGCCCGTGATGCTACCAGTGGTGCGGACAATGGGAAAGCTGGCGGCCAGATCGACAAAACCCGTGAGACTGAGTGATTTGACCCGGATGACCATGGGTGCCGCCTGGGTGGACTGGATGACGAGGGTGCCCGTCTGCAGCACATCATGCCCGCTGCCGGGAGCGCCTGACCATTGGCCGATCTCCCACTCATACGCCGCGCCCGTGCCAAACGTGGCCGCAGACGCCTGCATGGAGCCGACGCTGCCGCCGGGCGCGAGGGTGCCGTGAAGCGCAAGCCCGCCGTTCAGACTGCCGGTGCCGGACAGGACACTGCCGGCTGCGGCAGACATGGGCCCGGAGTGCGGCGCATCGAGCCGCAACGTTCCTGCCAGGATCTGGGTGCCGCCCGCGTGTGTCTGGCTGTTGACGAGGTGCAGCGATCCCGCCCCGGACTTGGTCACCGTGCCGGTGCCGGAAAAGCTGCCCATGAAAAGACCGGGGCCGAGGTCTTCGGTCTGCTCTAGGATCAGGCTGGCATCCACCACCAGGTCATCGAAGGGACCGGAGGAAAAATGACCGGTACTGGTTTCCAAGACGCCTTCCGCCACATGCAGAGAGCCGGAGAAAGAAAAGGGAGCCCGCACCTCCAGGACACCCGCGCCCGTTTTTCTCAAGGTGCTGAAGTTTTGCACCCCTGACAGGCTGCCGATCAGGGTGGTCTGCCCGGCGGCGACATGCAGCGCGGCATCTCCCACTGCCTCCGTGATACGAAGGATGGACTTCCACTCACCAGCGGGCAGGCGCATCTCTCCGCCTTCGAGGATATTCATGTTTTCTTGTTTGGAGTACCAGCCGGGCAGGTTTGTGGCATCCCACACTCCTTGGCGCAGGTACACGCTGCCGGTGAAGTCCGGCACCCCGTCAAGCCTGAGCGTGCCCGTTGGGTTCAGCTCCAGATAGCCGCTGCCGGTGATCAGGCTCTGATCGACGCCGCTGAAGGACAGGCGAATGTATCCCCCGAATGAAGCTTCAAGCCTGGAGGGAAGCCCGCCACCGTGAGAGTTCAGCTCGACCCGCCCGCCAGAGATTGCTTTGAGCAGCACATTGTTGCTGGGTCTGTGGGAAAAGTTCGCCCAGTAACCGTGAACACGAACCTCCGATCCTGCGGTGCCAGTGACTGCGCCCAGATAAGCCACCGAAGTGGTGTCGCCCGTGATCGTCGTCACGCCGTCCACGAGCAGGGGAGTGCGGCCCTGCTGCGGTCTCAAATAGATGTCGCCCACACCATCCATGAAACTAATGGTCGAGTTTCCATTCAATCGAAGTTCCTGGATGCCGCGCGTCCCTGACTCGGGTTCGGTGTCGCGTCGCCAGATGAGAGTGGATGCATCCAATTGCATGACCGGGGTATCGATCCCTCCATTAATACTGAGGGTCGTCCCGGCCATGACATGGATCAGATCCGCGCCGACATGGTCGAATGAATGAGACCGACCTGACGAAAGCCGCAGGAGGGTATTGGCACCATGATCCTCCAAACGAGCACCGGAGCCGACGCCGCCGGGCAGGCCGCTGATCTCCAGTATCACATCATCATAGAGACGGGCTGTTCCCGTCCCTGACACATCCTGAACTGACGCATGGCGGAACGCGCCCAGCCGCTGGTTGGCATGGACATGCGCTACCGTGCCACCCGCAAGGCTCAGGTCCAGCGTGCCCGGTTCGGCGATGGCGTCTTCTGCGGGCAATTGCAGCTCGCCTTGCTCCAATCTGAGCTGAGTGATGGTTCGAAGCGGTCTGGCGCTGAAGGTGAGCGTGCTGTCACCCGTTTTTCGGAGCAGGAGGTCCGTGCTGCCAGTCTGAATGTCCAGTGAGGAAGGGAAGGGGAAGCTCACGTCTCCACTCCCCACGGTCAGATCCGTGATGCCAGGGATTTCCAGCACCCCAGCCCCGCCCAGGGCGCGGAGGTTAATCTGGCCGTTGAGCGTGGCGGTCTCTACCCGTATCAAGGCTCCGTCGTCCACATGAACAGAGTGAGGATGGGCGGGAGCGGGCAGTTCAATGATACCGTTTTCTGCCCGCACCCAGCCGTGTCCCGAGTAACCCGAGAATCTCAAAGTGCCCGCGCCTTTCTGGACCAGATCAACCAAGTCGGGTTCTTCTGAGATATCAGAGATGAATTGCGTGCCGCCATACACGTTGGAGTCACCAGTGTGGGTGAATGAGGCTCCGTTGAGATGGATGGTTCCGACACTCCCGTTCTCCGGCAAGGCATGCACTTCCAGATGAGCCTTGAGTGTCATGTTTCCCGCCGACATCAAGGTGCCTCCTAGCACGAACCTTGGTCCGCCCAGAAGATTAAACCTGCCGCCAAAATAAAGCCTGCCGGTGAAATCTGAAAACTGCCCCCCAAAATCCCTGATCATGTCGCTATGCATGTCCACACGAAAATCACCCGTACCGAGCGCGCTCGCGCCAATCACATCACGATTGGAGCTTCCGCCCCCAGGAACTAGGTGATTATGCGATATATGCACCTCCGTCCCTTCTTCCATGTCAAACGTTCCGCCTGCGGTGTCCATGTTCATCAGCACCCTTGAACCATTTCGTAGAATGTAGCGTGCCGATGTGAATTTATGGCCGTTAATTTCGGGAGATTGGTGAATGTAACCGTAAAGCCTGAGCTCCTGGTTATCCATGGGAATGGTGTCGGCGATGAGCTGCCCGTAAAACTCCGTGTAGGGATTGGTCATCCGTATAGTCCCGCCCGATGCATCCAGCCTGCCCCAACCCACCACGGTGCGGATGGTGAATTCATTCTGCCCAATCAAAACAAGGCGCGTCTGCTCATTCTCCAGCATGATCGTGGAGTCCGGGTGGCCGGGGTTGTTCGAGATGATACCACCCTTGATGATTTGTGTGGTCCCTTCGTAACTCACACTGGCGTTGGTCAAATCCAGTGTGTCGCTGTCGGTTCTTCCCTGGAATAGCAGAGAGCCACGCCCGGTGATGGCCCCCTGGAAAGGCAAGAAGCCCGGTTCATGACTGCGGTTGTGGTTTACCAGCAGGGTGCCGCCGCTAACATCACCCAGATGCAAGGTGCCGTTTCCTGAAACATGTGCCACTTCCTGGTAGGAGTTGCCAATGTCGAGGATGCCATTTCCATATACATGTAGCTCTGTCCAGATCGGCAGCACATCATTTCCCAGAATGCCGAGTCTGCCGTCCTCGACGATGGTGTTTCCAGCATACATTTTCAAGAAGCCCGGTTGATTGCCAATGAGGTACTGAGTGCCGGGGCCTCGTTTCACGAGGTGGCCCACATCATTTTGGATGCTGTAGGGGTGAAAATTGAAGTCCCACTCAGGATCGAACTGATCAAGATGCTCGATGCGGATCCTCACCGGTGGGCCATTCGGCGTGCGCGAGATCCTGTTGCGGCCCGAAAAAGGTTCAGACTCGACCACATAGTAGTCGTAATCGGGGTTCAAACCCGGCGGGATCGTGGAACCCGGAATGGACGAGATCCTCACCAGAGTGCCCACCCCAAACTGACCATACGGGAGCAGAATGAACTCCACCTCCCACTCAGTATAGGAATTCGGCGGGTCTATATGAAGGTGCGACTCTCCTGTGTAGGGCCTGACCCTGTAGCCATTGGATTCAGAGTCATTGATGCCACCGCCATAGATCAGCGTTGTTCCCTCCTGATCCGGGCCGACATCCAGCACCAGCCGTTCCGACAGGTTCACGATGCCGCCCACGCCATGCAGGCCGCCGATGACGACGGGCGGATCATGAGCGTCCACGTCCGGCAGAACGAGCTTGGCCCCGCTGTTCAACTGGATGATGGAGGGGGTCACGCCGGGTTCCGACAGTTGCAGCCGCCCGTCTTCCATGATGACCCGCCGGCCCTGCAACTGGGAGGGAAGCACATCAAACCGGCCGAGGGTCTTGCCCGCCAGCCGCACCGTGCCCTGACCGAGAAAACTGCGGTCGGGATTGAGGTTGATGAAGGCGTTTGGCAGGTCAATCCAGGCGACGGCTCCCTGATCCACTTCAATGTCACCCCTGATACTTGAGAGCGTGCCGTTCAGCCGTCCTGCCATGACGCGGGTGCCCTCGCTGTAGTCGTTGTCCGGATTGGTCAAGGTCAGCTCCGCCGGGCCGTCCTTGATGAACTGCATGTTGCCGGTGAGGAGGCCGGAAAAAGTGGTGTTCGTGGTTTGATTCGCCCGGACCCAGCTCCCGTTGACGATCGAGTTCATCTGGATGGTGCCCGCACCGCTGAGGGAGCCGATGGTCTCCCGCCCCTGGGACACCCGCAGCGTGGCTCCCGCCGAAATGATGATGGACCCCGTGTCCGGCAGGCGGTTGATGGTGCCACCGGCGCCACCGAGGTCCAGCGTGCCCTCATCCAGGTACACATCTCCGGTGAAGCTGTTGTCCCCGAACAGGAACTGGGTGCCGGTGCCACGCTTCCGCAGATAACTCATGCTGCCCGTGATGGTGCCGCTGAATGTCCGGTCAAAGTCGGAGTCCAGGGTGATGTAGCTGTTTAGATTGTCTCCGAAATGCAGCGTGCCCTCGCCAGCGAGTCCGTCGAACTCCTGGCCGCCGCCCTGGAACTCCACCACGCCACCCGCGCCGCTGATGTCCAGCTTCACGCCCGCGCCGAGGGAGAGTGAATTCGGCAGCACCAGCGTGCCGGAGAGCACCTCGATGGCACCGTCGAAGTCCAGCACGGCATGCAATGTCTGACGACCACTGCCGGTCTTGACCAGATTCCCATCGCCGATGACCCGGACTGTGGAGGAGGCATCCGTGTTGTCCGCGCCGAAGGTCAGGGTGGCCAGAGGAGGCAGGCCCAGCGGTGAGCTGCCCAGATCAATGATGCCAGAGCCGCCCAGGGAGCCGACGGTGTCGGAGTGCCGGTCCAGATCAAGCTGTGCGTCGGAGGCCATCACCAGTCTGGACTGATCTGAGAGAATGTCCGAGCCGCCCAGACGGATGATGCCGCCATCCACACGCGTCTCGCCGTCGTGCGCGCTGGGCAGCACGGCATTCCAGAGCATGGTGCCATTTCCACGTTTCATGATGGTTCCAGAACCCGTCAGGCTGTCCACAAAACGACCATCGAAACTGAAGTCCTGATCGGTGCCGAAGCGCAGCGTGTTCGTGCCCAGGTTCACCGTGCCATTGCCAGTCAACAGGCCGATGGTTTCCGTCTGACTCGTCCCCGTGAGGGCCAGAGTCGCGGAGGAGTTTACAAACACGCTGGCGGTGTCGCTCAGGCGCTCTCCGACGGGCAAGTTCAATGAGCCGCCGTTCACGTTGATGACGGCACTGGCCGGAGTGCCAGTGATGATCAAGCTGCCTTGACCCACCTCCAGCGTCACCGTGGCGGCGGCACTGCCAGACAAAGTCTGGGCGACGGCCCCTGATTTGCGAAACACGCCGGTTTCGGTCAGTGAACCGCTGAAGTCCGCCTCCAAAATGCCGGACATGCCACCCACAATCAGCGTGCCACCGCCCAGCGCCACGGTGCCCGTGCCTGCGAGGCGATGCACCTGCTCCGTGACTCCATTCACATCCAGCGTGCCGCTGCTTCCGACGACGACGGCGGTGTTGTCGGAGAGCACACTGCCTGATCCGAGTTTCAGAGTCCCCTGCGTGATCAGGGTGTCGCCACGATAGGTGTTCGCCCCGGTGATCTCCAGAGTGCCAACGCCTGTTTTGGCGAAGCTTCCAGGCCCGGAGATACCCTCGTCCGAGATGATGCCGGAGAACAAGGTCGCGCTGCCCGCATTCGTGGTCAGTGCACCACCACTGCCCAGGGTGATGGAGCCAGCGCCGGACAATCTCCCGATGGTTTCTGTCTGGCCGTTCACATTCAGTACCGCGCCAGCGCTCACATCGACTGCATTGATATTGCCGATCCTCTCGCTGCCACTCAGCGTGAACGTGCCTGCACTCAGAAGGATGGTCGGCACATCGATCGTGCCAGAGAGGGAAAACGTGCCCGCGCCAGTCTTGGTCAAAGTGGAGCCAAATGCGCCGCTCATCGTTCCAGCGAAGACGGTGGTGGCTCCGCTGCCGCCCATGGTCAGGTGTCCAGCACCGAGACTCACGGCTCCCAGCCCGGTCAGGGAGCCGATGCTTCCGCTCCTCCCGTCCAGGTCCAGAGTGCCATCAGTCTGCACATTCACGGCAGTGCCAGAGGCTAGTGAATCATTCACCCCATAGCGGATCACACCGGCAGCGATGGTGGTGGAGCCGGTCATTGCCTGCGGGGCTGAAAACGTGAGCACCCCGGCACCGTCTTTGAGGATAGATCCACCGCCGCTGATCTGCCCGCCATAGGACACGGCATCCGAACGATTGAAAACGAGGGCGCTGAGATTGGTGATGTTTCCCTCGACCTCGCCGGAGACGCCCCCATTGCCGACCTGGAAGGTGCCGTTGTTGATCGTGATGCCCACCGTTGACGTGGTGGCTCCCGTCAGGGTGAAGGTGCCGATGCCGTTTTTGATGATGCTGCCATGCCCGGCCACTCCTCCTGAGTAGGCAGTGCTGGCCGTGCCTCCGAAGGTCAGCGCCCCTGGACTCAGCGGATTCGAACTCAGGAACACCACTCCACTGCCCTCCAGGCTGGCGACGGTTTCCGAAAAACCATCGAGATCGAGAGAGCCACCGCTCATGACGAGGGCACTGGAGTTTGAAATACGATGGGAAGCGCCCAGCCGCAGAGTACCTGCGCTGACGATGGTGGAGCCTGTGTAAGTGTTGCTGCCGCTGAGCGTCAGTGTTTGATCACCTGCCTTTGTAAAGGTGCCCGTCGTGCCTGAAATCACCCCAGAGTAAGTCCCGGCCGCGCCCTGCGTAACGATCAATGAACCTCCGCTACCGAGGGCGATGGAGCCCGCCCCGGTGAGTGTCCCGAGGGTTTCCGTTTGCCCGTTCACATTGAAGGTCGTGCCGCTGCTCATCGCCAGCGCCGTGGTGTTCGAGATGCGCTCGCTCCCGGCAAGCGTGATTGTGCCTCCCGTCAGGGAAATGCTCCCCAGATTCGTCAAGCTCCCAGACAGGGAGAAGATCCCAGCGCCAGTCTTCGTCAGGACAGAGCCGCCCGTGCTGCTCATACTCCCGTTAAAGATCGTCGTGGCTCCACTGCCACCCATGGTCAGCGAGGCCGTGCCCAGATTCACCGTGCCATTCCCCGTCAGTGATCCGACCGTGGAGGTGTGGCCATTGAGATTCAAAGTGGCGCCGGTCTGCACTTCCACCGCACTGCTGCTGTGAATGGCGTTGGCGATGCCATACTGCAACGTGCCGCCTTTGACGGTCGTGTTTCCAGTGCCCGCGTTGGCCGCGTTCAATGTCAGTGTGCCCGTGCCATCTTTGTTGAGGTCGCCTGCGCCGCTGATGGTGCCGGAATAGCTCAGGCTGCCAGTGCGGTTGAAGGTCACCACGGCATTGTTGGTGATGTTTCCCGAGACAGAGCCGGTGCTGCCGCCATTGCCGATCTGCAGCGTGCCGTTGTTCACCGTGAGCGCCACATTTGAAGCCGAACTCCCCGTGAGGGTGAAGGTCCCCACTCCATTCTTGGTCACCGAGCCGAACCCCGAAAGGCTGCCGGAGAAAAGAGTGCTGCTGTTGTCTCCTCCCATGGTCAACGCACCGGGGTTTGCCACATCGGAGCTTAGCAGGACGATCCCGGCACCAGCGAAGCTGGCGATAGTTTCGGAGTTTTCATTGAGATCAAAGGTGACGCCACTGCCCATGACCACGGCACTGGAGTCCGAGATGCGGTTGCTGGCCCCTAGCCGCAGCGTTCCACCGTCGATCGTCGTGGTGCCGGAATAGGTGTTGTTGCCACTGAGCACCAGAGTTCCCAAGCCTCGGAGCGTCAGGCTGCCGCCGCTGCCAGAGATCACGCCCGAGTAAGTCTGTGTGCCTGCATTGTTCACAGACAACGCACCGTCCGTCCCGAGCTGAATGCCGCCCGCCCCGCTGAGCACCCCAATCGTCTCGGTGAAACCGTTCAAATTGAATGTGGTGCCGGATGACATGGTCAGCGCCGCGCTGTTGTGGATTCGCTCATTGTCCAGCAACCGGAGGGTGCCGCTGCTGAGAGTGATGGTTTCAGAATTGTTCAAGGCGCCCGCCAGTTCCAGCACCCCGCCGCTAATCGTCGTGCTGCCCGTGTAGATGGCGGTGCTGTTGACGGTAGCCGTGCCCGCTCCGTTTTTCACAACCGGCCCGAGGCCGGTGAGGATGGCGTTAAAGGTCAGTGTCCGGCCCGTGGCGGCGGTCAGCGTAAGGGTGTTGCCGCTGTTGCTGATGCTCGTGCCGCCAAAGGTCAAATTGCCAGTGCTGGCATTGAGGGTGCCATTGTCGTTGAAGACCAGGCTGTTGTTGATCGTGTGAGCGTTCGAGCTGCTATTGATGATCAGCGGGGTCACAGGGGGCAGCGTTCCATGGGTGGAGAACGTCAGCGTCTGACCACCAATGGTGAATGAGGTGGAGGTCGAGGAAAACGTCAGCGTGTTGAGATGCCAGGCCGCATCCGCATTCGGGGAAGGCCGGTTGCTTCCACTGAAGATCAAGTCCGCCGTCCCGGTGTTGGGAGGTGCGGTACCGCCCCAGTTGCCAGACTGTGACCAGTTGTTATTAAAACCACCACCACCCCAGGTGAAGTCAGCGGCGGGGAGCACTGCCTGACTTGCGATGATGGTGCAGACACCAAGAATACAGGCAGAGTATTTCATAGTCAGAATGGATTAAAGCTTCATCGGACCCGCCATCCTAGGCTCTCTGAGCAAGCCAACAACCAACAAGTCCTCTTAATGGCCTAAAATTCCGCTACATTTTGTAGCGCTTGGTACCACTAATTTCTCACGAGTGCGCAGCGGTCTGTCACCTCGTGCACTTCTTCGTGCGTTGGTTCGGCAGTAAACTCTGAAACTCAATCCCCCCTTGGTCGCCGTGGCTTCGAAGACCTCGCGTGGCGGAGGTTTTGATTCCGGGGAAGGTGTTGAAGGCGAAGCCATGATTCACTTCACGAAGCCGGTGAATCCGGCCTCGGTGTGTGTCAGTTCGGCTTTCATGGCTTCGCGGAGTTTGGCGATGCGCTCGGCCTGTGATGCATCGCCGATGAGATTTTTCAGTTCTTCAGGATCGGACTTCAAATCGTAGAGTTCTTCGCCGGACTGGCCATCGAGGTAGTGGATGAACTTGAACTGATCCTGCACGAGGGCGGAGTAAAGCGGCACGCCTTGGTAGTTCTCCTGCTTGGAGCCTGTGAGGATGGTCTGGCTGACTTTGGTGCCGTACTCATTCCCCATGTGCTCGTAGTAGCAGGCGTAGGGCCATGCTGCACCGGGCTTTTCTAGCAGCGGGGTGAGATCACGACCATGCACGGGCCAGGGCACTTTCACACCAGTCATTGCAAGGAAGGTGGCCACGAGGTCGGGCGCGTTCACAGATGCATCACACACTTTGCCAGTGGGAAAACGTGACGGCATGCTGATGATGAGCGGGGAGCGGTAGTTGGCGTCATAGGGCGCGAGTTTGGTTCGGAAGCCGTGCTCGCCCATGCTAAAGCCCTGGTCGGCGGTGTAGATGATGAGTGTGTTGTCGTACTCGCCGGATTCCTTGAGCGCGGCGATGAGCTGGCCGACGCCTTCGTCGATGGCGGGAACGCATTCATTGACCTGACGCACCCAGGCGTCGAAACGCAGGGCTTTCTTTGCCTTGGCGTTTTTGCCCGAGACGGGTTGTCCGTCTTCACCTTTCGTCCATGCCTGCGTTTTGTTGAGGTAATCAGGTTTGCCTTCTCGTGGTGGGAAGATGTCGGCTGGCACGGGGACTTCGGCGTCCTTGTAGCTGCCGAGGTGGCGTTTCGCAGGCTTGGAGGGGCCGTGGACGCTGCCGTAGCAGAGCCAGAGATACCAGGGCTTGGAGGCGTCGCGATTTTTACCTCGGATGTAGTCGAGCGACCACTGGGTGTAATTGTCAGTGGGATAGCCTTCCACGGTCTGCTCCTTGCCATCGATGCTCAGGATTTGCTTCTCGTAATACGCGCCGGCGTTTTCAGGATGAAGCGGGCGGTTCCAGACGATCTGATGATCCCAGTCGCGGCCCCAGCCGGCATCGGTGCCGGTGTGCCATTTGCCGATGTGTGCGGTGTGGTAGCCCTGCTGGCGCATTTGGGCGGGAATGAAGGGGCACTGCTTCGGATCGTATGTGCTGCCAGGATACTTGCCTTCCATGGACATGGATTCGATCCCGTGAGGATGACGTCCGGTGAGCAAGGTGGCACGCGAGGGCATGCACCAGGATCCGAGATAGGCGGCGTGAAAGCGGATGCCGTTCTTCGCCAGCGCATCGATGTTCGGCGTCTTCACCCAGGGCCATGAGCCGGGATAGCAGCCGACGGTTTTCGTCGATTGATCATCGGCGTAGATGAAGAGGATGTTTGGCCGTTTCGCCTCCGCCGCCGAAGCTTGGAATGCGAAGGTGCCGAACAGGAGGAGAACGAATGCTTTCATGGTGGCGCGGTAAAACGTCGCTCAGGGCGGCATTGTAGCCGCAAAGATACGAGGCTGGTTTCATGGTGAGACCGGATGGACTCGGGGGAAGGTGGACGTTGATGGAGCGAACATGAAGACATACCCCCTCGTTCTCACCTTACTGACGCTAGCGACCGCAGCATCCATCCAGGCCCAGCAGACTTCTTTGCAGAAGAAGGATGTGGGTTTAGTTCCGCCGAAGAATCTCAAGACGAAGCTTGCTCCGGGATACACGATCCCCATCGTGGACATCAGCGGAGAGAAGGAGCGGCAGGTGATCGTGGATCGTGAGGCCGGGCAGTATCTCGGGCATCCGACGACGGTGCTGCTGGAGGATCAAAAGACGATGCTGACGGTCTATCCAAAGGGGCATGGGCGCGGAGCGATCGTGTACAAGCGCAGCAACGATGCCGGTCTGACGTGGAGCGAACGGCTGCCGACGCCGAAGTCATGGGAGACTTCCCTGGAAGTGCCGACGCTGCACCGCGTGGTGGATGCAGGTGGGAAAAAGCGCCTGATCATGTTCAGCGGCCTGCACCCGATCCGCATGGCTGTCAGCGAGGACGATGGGACGACTTGGAGCGAACTGAAACCCATCGGCGATTTTGGCGGTGTGGTGACGATGGGGACGGTGATGGATCTGAAGACGCCTGGGCATTACCTGGCATTCTTCCATGATGACGGGCGCTTCATTCGCGGCGGGAATGAGGAGAAATTTCGGATCAAAAGCCCACATGTCCCGGAGTACACTTCATCGACAGCAAAGCCCTGGCGCTTCTGGGTTTACACGACGCTGTCCAAAGATGGAGGGCTGACATGGAGCGTGCCGGCTCCGATTGCCATGTTGCCTGACGCGAATCTTTGTGAGCCCGGCGCGCTCAGATCACCCGATGGAAAACAGATCGCCGTGCTGCTGCGGGAGAACTCGCGGAAGTACAACTCGTTCGTCATCTTCTCCAACGATGAAGGACTGACCTGGACAGAGCCGAAAGAGCTGCCCGCCGCACTGACGGGCGACCGCCATGTGGCGAAGTACACGCAGGATGGACGGCTTTTCATCAGCTTCCGTGACACGACGCATGTAAGCGAAACGAAGGGCGACTGGGTCGGCTGGGTGGGAACTTATGAAGATATCGTGAAAGGCACCGAGGGGCAGTATCGCGTGCGGATCATGGACAATACGAAGGGCGCTGACTGCACCTACCCCGGCGTGGAAGTGCTGCCTGATGACACGATCGTGACGACGACCTACGGCCACTGGACGGAGAATGAACCCGCCTATGTGGTAAGTGTGCGCTTCAAGCTGAGCGAGCTGGATGCGAAGCTGAAGAAGTGATCAGACGAAGGGGATCTCCACCTTCTCACCGTGCTGATCGTGAGCAGGATTCAGGGCGCGAAGCTCGAGTGTGAGCTTCGCAGCCGTGGCACGGGCCGTGACGAAGCCGTTGGGCCGTTCCTTGCCAAAGACGTAGGCCACGGGGGGGAGATTGATGAGCTGAATGCCGGTGGCCTCGTGCTTTTTGTGCTCCCAGGTATGGGTGTGACCATAGACGAAGGCTTTGACCTTTTTGTGCTTGGCCAGGATGGCGAACATGGCGTCGCTATCGGTGAGGGCACTGGGCTTCTTACCTTCTGGGACGGGGCCTTGAGGGTTGTGATGAGCCATGACAACGGTGGGTTTGTCAGGGCAGGATGCGAGGGTGCGGTCGAGCCAGCCGAGCTGGAGTTCACCGAGTTCACCAGGCGTCTTGTTCACTTCCTGGAGTGAGTCGAGCAGCACCCAGTTCATGGTGGCTGAGCTGAGGACTTCGACGTGCTTTCCCTCGACCGGGCGTGGGTCCTGCGGACTGGTCATGGCACCGATGAAGTGCTTGCGATCATCATGATTGCCGAGGGTACAGTGGACCTGGATGGCGGACTCTCGCAGGGGCTCGATGAGCTTCACAAAAGTGTCGTAGTCGGCCTGCTGGCCATCGAGATAAGCGCAGTCACCATTCACGAGGACACCGAATGGCTTCTGACCGATCTTCAGCACCTGATTCACACAGCGCTGGAGATTTTCCCCCATGACGGCACCACGAGCTTCGAGCGTCACATCGGCGGCGATGTGCGTGTCGGAGAAGAGCACCCAGAGCTCCCCATCATGGTCACTGGCCGCATGGCCAAAATAAGGCGCTATGGCTGCTGCAAGGCTGCCCTTGATCCAATGGCGGCGGGAGATGGGAGGAAAGGTGATGGGCATGGTTGGAACTATAACGCAGTCAATCGGAGGGGACTGTCCAGAGCTTTGATTTGGAACGGAATTCATAAATTTTCCGAGCTATGTTGAACCCTCATGCGTGACCTCCACTCCACCAAAGCCATGTGGCTGAAAGCCTGGCTGTTTCTGTTCATCGGCCTTCTCTCCGCTGCGATGCTGCTGGTGGAGAACTGGAGCTGGCGCACGGCTCTGCTGCTGACGCTGTGCGTGTGGGGCTTTTGCCGGGCTTACTACTTCGCGTTTTATGTGATCGAGCGCTGGGTGGACCCAGCCCACAAGTTCAGCGGGCTGGGGCACTTTCTTTCCTGGTGGTGGCGGCAGAGGAGGCGGTGAGGGGACTTAGTCGTTGTAGGCGGCTTCGCCGTGCTCGGCCTGGTCGATGCCCTGGTTTTCCTCTTCAGCAGTGACGCGTAGTCCGCAGATGAGACCGACGATTTTGATGATCACAAAGCTGGCGACGCCGGAAAGGATGATGGTGTAAAGCGCGGCGAGGGCCTGGGTGGTGAGCTGGGGGAGGATCTCGAAATCACCGAGACCACCGGCGAAGTGCTTGGTGCCAAAGACGGCGACGAGGAGGGTGCCGACGAATCCGCCGACACCGTGGACGCCGAAAACGTCGAGAGAGTCATCGTAGCGGAATTTTTTCTTCAGCTTGGCGCAGGCGATCCAGCAGATGATGGCGGAGGTGGCTCCGATGCAGAGCGCGCCGATGGGGCCGACTTTGCCAGCAGCCGGCGTGATGGCGGCGAGTCCGGCGATGGAGCCGGTGGCGATGCCGAGGGCGCTGGATTTCCGAATGACGAGCCACTCGATGCCCATCCAGACGACGGCGGCGGTGCAGGCGGAGAGATGGGTGACGATGAGAGTCATGGCGGCACTACCATTGGCGGCAAGCTGGCTGCCTGCATTGAAACCAAACCAGCCGACCCAGAGCATCCCGGCACCGACCATGGTCTGCGGGAGATTGTGCGGCAGGAACTGCGCCTGCGGGAATCCACGTCGCGGGCCAACGGAGATACAAAGCACGAGCGCGGCGACACCTGCGGTGATGTGGACGACGATGCCGCCCGCGAGGTCGATGACTCCGGTGAGTCCGAGGAAAGAGCCTGCCTTATGCCAGACGCCGTAGCAGCAGGGCACATAGACGACGAAGCTCCAAAGGACGCTGAAGAGCATGATGGCGCTGAATTTCATGCGCTCGGCAAAGGCACCGATGAACAGCCCAGGCGTGATGAGGAAGAACATCATCTGGTAGGCGAAGTGCAGCAGCTCGGGGATGGTGGGGCAGTCACTGCGGACGGAGGTGGTGGTCACGCCCTGAAGGAACATTTTATCGAAACCGCCAACAAAGGAGCCACCATCACTGAAAGACAGCGAATAGCCACAGACCAGCCAGACGATGCTGAGCACGGCGGTGAGAGCGAAGCACTGCATGAAGATGGAAAGCACATTCCGAGCCCGCACGAGGCCTGCGTAAAAGAGCGCGAGGCCGGGGATCATCATGAAAAGCACCAGCGCGGTGGAGGTGAGCAGCCAGGCGGTGTCGCCGGAGTCGATCGTGGAGTCGGCGGCGGAGGCTGTCGTCGTGATGGCGAGCAGTGCAGCAGCTGTGGGCAGGGTAAAGCGAGGGCGGCTCGCGCGGATGAACGGGAGTTGGAGCATGGTTGGCTGGTGGAGCCGGAGTGCTTATCAGATGAGCCTTTCCCGCCACCAGACATTTATGGATGAATTGATCTCATCCAAATGCGCGCGATTGAGCAGCCATTTTCACGCCCGCCTCAGCGCCGTGCGCACCATGAGCAGCTCACCCACGTTTTCCGCTGTCAGCAGGCCGATGAGGCGGCCAGTGATGGGGTCGATGACTGGCAAAGCAGGGCAGCTTGAACCATCGAGCGCCGTGAGAGCTTCGGCGAGGTCCATGCGGCCCGGCACCTGGACTTCGCAGGTTTCTAAAATGAGATCGGCGGGGTGCAGCGGGCCGTGCTCGGAGAGGGCGCTGATGAGTCGCTGACGGGTGACCATGCCGAGGAGATCACCGTGAGCATTGACCATGGGAAAGTCGTGCTGATTTCCGGCGAGCAGCAGCTCCACGACATCTCTCAAGGAGGCTGCCGGAGGAATGGAGCGGAAGTCGGTAATCATGGCGTCCTCGACGCGCATGCCTTGAAAGGCCTGACGCTGGGAGACCGCATTCGCCTCCTGCCCAGCGGCCATGAAGACAAAGAAGGCGATGAGGATCAGCACCGGGCTGAGATTGCCTGACATGAGCATCCACAGTCCCGCCACGACGGCGATGGCCTGCCCGAGGCTGGCCGCCCAACGGGTGGCGCGCTCGAAATCGACAAAGAACCCCAGCAGGGCACGGAAGATACGGCCTCCATCCATGGGAAAGGCGGGGATGAGATTGAAGGCAACCATCATGAGATTCCACACCATGAGCTGCTCCCAGAAGCGTCCGCCCTGCCCAAAGTTCATGTCGGGATTCAAGACCATGCCGAAACCGAGAAATGTCGAGATGGCCAACGCGATGACGACATTCACCATCGGTCCGCAAATGGCGACGACGAGCTCATGCAGGGGCTTCTCGGGCATCCTTTCCAGCCGAGCCACTCCGCCGATGGGCAGCAGCGTGATGTCAGGTGTGCGGATACCATACCCTTTGGCGGCAAAGACGTGCCCAAACTCATGCAGCAACACACAAAGAAAGGCGGCAGAGACGAAGAGCACGGCATTGATCGCACCCGCTGTCCCCTGCCCTCCGCCCATGCCCTGGAAGGCCACGAAGGCGAGGAGGATGAAGAACGTTAGGTGGATGCGGACTTCCGTGCCTGCCACGGTGCCGAGTTTGAAGGACCATTTCATGAGCCTACAGTTACGTCTGGCGTCGCCAATTGGTCAATGGGGCGAAGACCTGAGAACGAGTTGGAAAACTCGTTTTACGTCAGAACCGCCAGAGCACGCTGCTGTGCATGGTGAAATCGGGACTCGATGGCGTAAGCCCGGCTCCGACACCGAGACGCAGGGAGAAGTGTTTTGGCAGGCCGATCATGGTGGTGAAGAGCACTTGATGGGAGCTTTGCCGCTCCTCGAAATCGCCGATGGTCTCGATGCCGAGGGAGAGATCGTGGCTGAACTCGTGCCGGATGCCAGCGGCGTAACCAAAGCCGGGCTTGCCACCGGTGCCGGAGACGAAGCTGATGAGGTTCAGGATGACGCGGGAGTGATGCGTGAGGTCGGCTTCCAGGATGATGCGGTTGTACCAACCACTCTCGCCATGGCGATGGATGCCGCCGTGGGAGCCGTGATCGTGCCCGCCGCTGTGATCATGCACGGTGGGCGGCCCAGCATCGGGGCCGGTGCCGGGATTGTGGACGTGGCCCGCACTGCCGATGTCGGCATGATCGGAGGCTTCGGCAAATTCATAGCCGCTCCAGAGGCCAGCCCGAAAATTCATGGGGCCGGTGGGCGGGAGGATGGAGAGGACGAACTGCGGTGTGATGCCGGTGTAGTTCCAGCCATCGCCTTCATCGGAAAAGCCTGCCGACATGCCGAAGGCGAGCGCCGGGGCGAGGCCGATGAAGAAGCCGGGCTCGGTGGAGAATTCGTTCGTATCGCCATCGCTCGTCCATTCATAACCCGCGATGGCGACGCCGCTGAGATAGTCTGGGATGGCGCTGTCCTGGATGAGAATGAAGTCGCGCCCGTGATGGGCGTGGAGGGAGGTGAGGCTGAAAGAGGAAACGAGAAGGAGGATAAGAGAGCGGATGAAGCGGCTCGGCCCCCTCTCCCTGGCGGTGCATGTCGAAGCAAGGTAGAGTGCGTTCCGGGGAGAGGGTTGGGGTGAGGGGGGGACGCTGTCATCGATTTGGAGCGGCGTTCTCCCCTCACCTAACCTCTCCCCGCAACAGGCTGTGGGTGTCTTCGAACTCACCTGCGGGGAGAGGGACATGAAGCGCGGAGCGTCTTGGAGTGCGGCGGCTGTGACGCCGCTTTCGAGGGCCTGCGGACGTTCGATCACGCCACCTGCCGCCGAAAGCGGTGTCGGCACCCCTTTGGGGTTCTGCCACCGCACTCCAAGACGCTGCCGCGCCTGCGTTCCTGCTTTCATAACTAGATGCATTCAAAAAAGAAAACTTCCCCGGCGGAAGGTCCGCCGGGGAAGTGGTGAAGGATCAGTCAGCTTGCAACTCGACGCTGCCGGAGAGCTTCGGCGAGGTGGCCAGAGTGGTCTTCGGAGAGGCGGTGGGCATCTTCGAGAGGAGGAAGAAGCCGTAGCCTTTCAGCTCGGTGCCATCATCAACGATCATGCCTTGGAACTCGGCCTTGCGGACGAGATTCTTGTTCGGCGTGACGCTGGTGTCGGAGTCGGTCAGCTCGAAGCCGCCTTTGAAGCTACCGCTGATCCCGGGCGCGAACTTGCCGACTTTACCTTTGTCGATGCTGAGCTTCACCTTGCCGGGGTTTGACTCGGCGACGGTGACCTTGGCGGCCTCGATTTGGACGGTGTCGGTGTTCAGACGCGTGGCAGGATCAGGGGCTCCACCTTGCGCGAAGGCGATGCTGGCATTGCCCGCACCGGCGATGGCACCAAGTGGCAGCACAGCGGCGGCGGGGGTGACGTATTTGCGTCCGATGGCGCTGAGATCCAGCGGGCCGAAGCCATCGCCATAGACGAGGTCTTTGGCGACCGCACCTTTGAACCAGGAGACTTCGGAGGTGGAGACATCGCCGCTGGTGGCGTCGATTTTCAACATGCCGAGCACAGAGCCCAAGCCTTTGTAAAGCGGGCTGAAGAGGGTGATGCCACCGCCCTGCTCCAGAGCGCCACTGAAGGTGACCTTTGTGTTGTCAGCCATCAAAAGCACGCCAGCGGCAGCTCCGGTGGTGCCGAGCTTGAAGCCGCCGACGCTGTGGCCCTGCGGGACAGATAGTTGCCCCACGTCGGCCGTTTGCAGCTTCAAGGCGAGCGTGTAGTCGCCCGGATAGGTGCCCAAGGTGGCCTGTGGTTGCACAGCGATAAAGGGCAGCGATTCGGTGCCGTCTTCGACAAAGCCGAAGATAGTCTTCGAGCTGGCATCAAGCGTGAGTTCGATGTGCAGCTCAGGCAGACCTTTGCGCGCAATGTGGAAGTGCGCGGTGGGCGAGGCGGCGGAGGTATCCAGTGGTGCGGCGATGCGCAAAGGCGCGGCGTTGCCGAGGGCCAGGGTGCCAGTGAGGGTGCCGAGGCTCGTGACCTGGAGCTTCACACAACCGCCGAGGAGGTTGTTCAGCACCACCGAGCGTCCCAGCGGCGCGGTGTAGCTGCTGCTGAGGCCGAGGAGCAGACCGTTCACGGCGAAGGTGTCAGTGACCTTGGCGCTCGCTCCGGCTTTGTTGGTGGCGATGACTTCGACGGTGATGTCCGCCTTGATCTCCGTGGGACGACCGCTGATGAGGCCGGTCTTCGGATTGAAGACGAGACCTTTCGGCAGCCCCTTCACAGCAAAGGCCATGGGGTTGTTCGTGGCGGTGAGCTGATGCTGGAACCACTGACCGACAATAAGGTCAGTGATGTCAAACGGAGCCACAACAGGCTTCGCAGTGACGACGAGCATGGCAGCCTGACTCGTGGCCCAACCAGCGGTGTTGCGCACAGTGCAGGTGTAGGCTCCGGCATGGTCCACGGTGGCGTTTGCCCGGGTGTAGGTGGCTTTCGTGGCATCAGGGATCGGGCTGCCTTTGAAGAACCACTGATAACCGAGGGCTGGGCCGGTGGCCTTCACGCTGAAGGTGGCACTCTTTCCGACCAGCACTTCCGCGCCTTTCGGCTGCTGGGTGATCATCGGGCCGATGAGTGCCGGCGTGGAGGTGGTCCAGGAGAAGCTGAAGCCCTGACGGTTGTCGTTGTTGGACGATGCATTACTGCCGAGGGCAAATGTGTAGTAGCCCGGTGCCAGGGTATAGCTGCGCGTGATGGTTTCAGCGCTGCTGTTGTTGTAATGATCGAGGTAAGTGAGGTCCTCCGCCCAATCGACATTGCCACGGTTGTTGTAGGTGTGGTGGTCGCCGAGATCAGCGGGGACGCCGCCATACGGCTCCCATGCTGCGACGATGTCCGCACGGGTTTTAAAGGCATCCGGTGCGTCGTCATTGTCCCATCCACGCCACAGGGTAAAGCTCGGGAACATGGAGGAGGTGTCGGCCTTGCCATTCAATTCCACAGGGGCAGCGGCCCAGGGCACATTGGCATCGCGGGCCATGTTGATGTTCACCATGACGTGCTCTTTGACATGCACGGCCACCCAGCGGCTGGTGTGTGTCCAGCCCACGGGGGCATCACCCGCACCGGCGTCAAAGAGGTCATTGTCCTCCCAGCTCCAGGCACCGACATGGTCTGAGAAAGTGCCGTTGTCGCCGCGGCCAATGCTGAGGATCTGTGAGTATCCAATACCCCCTGCTCCCGGATCGCCGGCCACGATGGGGCCTGCTCCCTGAGTGCTGAAGGTGGCTTTGTAGCCCTGGCGCAGTGGGTTCGTCGCAGCTGCATTGCTGCCGATGGCAAAACTGTAATCACCGGCTGGCAGACGCCAGGTGCGGGTGATGCGGTGAGCGGTGCTGTTGTCCACATGGTCGAGGTAGCGGATGTCCTCGGCCCAACTTACATTGCCACGGTTGTTGTAGCTGTGGGCGCTGCCTCCATCATTGTCCCAGCCACGATAAAGAGTCAGGCTGGGGAACATGCTGGAAGTATCCGCCTTGCCATCGAGCCCCTCGGGAGCCTCGACCCAGGGTACGTTGGCATCACGCTCCAGAGTGAGGCTGAAGAATACCTCCTGCGTGAGTTTGAGCGCCATCCAGTTGCTCGTATGAGTCCAGCCCACGGGCAAAGTGCTCTGGCCGGGATTGCCGAACAAAGCATTGTCTTCCCAGCTCCAGGCTCCGACGTGACTGCTGAAGCTGCCGGTTTCACCGGCTCCAGCGACGACCGTGTAAGCGTAACCGATGCCACCAGCGGCGGGGTCGGTCTTGTTAACGGGGATGGTGGCAAAGCTGATCTGATAGCCCTGGCGGTTCAAGTTATCGGCGGGTGCATTGCTGCCGAGCGCCATGGTGTAGTCGCCCGCGCGGAGGAAGTAGGTGCGGGTGATGGTGTCCTGCGTGCTGTTATCGACGTGGTCCTTGTAAACGAGATCTTCGGCCCAATCGACATTGCCACGGTTGTTGTAGCTGTGGTCACTGTCGTCATCATTGTCCCAGTTGTTCCAGATCGTGAAGCTGGGGAACATGCTCGTCGTGTCCGCTTTGCGGTCGGGGAGTTCGACACTCGGCCAGGGCACATTCGCGTCACGAGTCATGGTGATCACGACATTCATGTCCTGCTGCACTCGCAGAGCCAGCCAGTTTGATGTGTGTGTCCAGCCGACGGTGGGATCACCGGGGGCGAAGAGGCTGTCGTCCTCCCAGCTCCAGGCACCGACGTGGCCGCTGAAGCTGCCTGCGCTTTTCCCTTCAAGCGTCAACTGATGCCCGTAGCCGACACCGCCCGCTGCTGGATCTTCCGCCACATAGGCAAAGGGTGTCGCCGACACGGTGCCGACGAGACCAAAGACGGTCTCATCGGGCGTCGGGGCCTGGCCGGCGTAGTTCGCACCACCGACGGCGATGGTGTAGTCACCCGCTGTGAGGTAGAGCGACTTCGTCACCGTGCCATCGGCATTGCCATCACCGACGACCCCTGGTGCGCTGCCAAACAGTGTCGCATCACCATCGGCGATGTGGGTCACATAGGTGAAGGTCGTCAGACCCGTGGCTGGATCTTCAAAGTCGAACTCCGGTCCCTGCTGGAAATCACCCCCGATGCGCCAGTTCTTAAGCGCATGGAAGCTGCCCTCTGTGACATACCCCAGAGTGGCACGATAGGCCTGCGTGATGGGAGCTGTGTCATAGTCCGCGCTGTGCCCGGCGGGACGTGGAGGCAAGTTTGCCAGGCCACGGTAGAGGGAAAATCCAGGCTTGATGCTGCCATTCTGCGTACCGCCATTCGTGGAACCCCTGAAGCTGATGGTGACATAACCCGGCGTCGTCACATTGAAGCGGTAATAGCGGAGCTTGTGGCTGTCGCTGTGATCGGCATCGGTGCCATCTGCCCAGCCAAAATTGCTGGTGACCGTCTGATTGCTGATAGTGACAGGAGCGCCCCCTGGCACCACAGTGCCGAAGTCCCGGTTCGTGTAGCTGATGTGCGCCGAAGCCGTGCCGCTCATGAGAAGCAGCGCCGCCGAGGCGATCACGTTGAGGTGTCTGAGTTTCATGGGTTGTGTTGTTGTCGTTGTCTTGTGGGTTTGATGTTCAGCTAGTGGAAAGGGTGGGGAGAGTGGTCCGCACAGTCCTCTGTGCGGGTTCGGAGACTGTGGAGCGCTCGTTCCGCACAGAGGACTGTGCGGACCACTTGGGCGCCGCGGATCATGGCTCAGTCCTCCCGAGTTCGACGCTGCCAGAGAGCAGCTTCGTGGTGGTCGCCGTGGTCTTCGGGGAGGCGGTGGGCATCTCCGCGAGGTTAAAGAAGCCGTAGCCTTTCTGGCCGCTGCCATCATCGACGATCATGCCGGTGAAAGTGGCGCTGCGGCTCAATGGTTTGTTCGGCGTGATGCTGGTATCGTTGTCCGTGAGCTTGAAGCTGCCGGTGAAACTCCCCGTCGTGCCAGCGGTGAACGTGGTGCCGCTGCCAGGCGTGACGGTGAGCTTCACGAGGCCGGGATTGCTCGCAGGCGGCTGGACCTTCGCGGGGCTTCCCTTCTGAATCTCAAACGCGGTCCAGTCGAGTCGGGTTGTTGGATCAGGAGCACCTCCATCACGAAAATTCAGCCGCGCATTGCCAGCACCCGGAGCGAGCCCCATGACGATGCTGTTCAGTGGTGGAAGCGAATAGGCGCGTCCAACAGTCGTGAGCGATAGTGGTCCGAAGCCACCGGGATAGCTGCGCCCCTTGCTCTGGGGATGCTTGAACCAGCTCAGGCTCGATGCATTCAGCACGCCACTCGCGCCGATGTTCAGCGTGCCGAGCAGGGAGCCCGTCTTGCCATACAGCAGATGAAAAACAGGCAGGTTGCCACCCTCGCTGACGATGCCTGAAATCGTGATCGCCGTCGAAGCATCCGCGAGTTTGATCACGCCACTGACAACACCTTTGGTCGAGACTTTGAAGGCTCCGATACTGTGCCCTTTCGGATTCGCACCGTTGGTCAAATCACCTCCGGCGAACTTCATCGCGAAGGTGTAGTTCCCGACATACGGCGTGAATGAAGTGGCAGGTAGCGCAGCGGTGATGATCAGCGGATTTGTGCCATCGGTGAGCGTAGCGGTGAGGCTGCGGCTGACACGCAGGAGCGTGAAACTGAGCGTTAGTGTGGCCTTGCCTTTCCTTACAATGGTCTGGCTGCCGGTCGGGTCGGCATTCGGAAGCATGACGAGCGCTCCTTTCAGCGGATGACTCACGGTGCCGAGCACGAGCGTGCCGCTGAAGGCTCCGAGCTTGGTCGTGGTGAGCGTGAGGCGACCGCCGAGGTTGTTGTTCAGCGTGACCTCGCTGTGGCGTGGCACGATTTCCTGGTAGGTGCCGAGTGCAGCCGTGGGATACGGCAGCACCTCCATGACCTCCTCTTTGATCAATCCGTTGCCTGCAGAATTGAGGGCGCTGGCTTTGACGGTGAAGTTTTTCGCCACCTTGGGCTTGCCGGTGATCAAACCCGTGGTCGTGCTGTAAGTCAGGCCGGTGGGCAAGCCGGTGACGTTGTATTTCGTCGGGCCATTCACCGCACCGAGCTGCCACGAGTAGTTCTGGCCGATGACGGCATCCGGCAGATTCAGATCATTCATCACGGGCCAGAGATTCACGGCCAGAGACACGGCATCGCTGGTCACACTGGTGGCACCATTGGAGACGACGACACTGTAGGTGCCGATGTCTTGCGCGCCGACTCCGCCGAGCAAAAGCGTGGCTTTATCAGCTCCGCCGATATCGGTGCTGCCACGCTTCCATCGGTAGCTTAGATTGCTGCCCGTGGCGGTGACCGTGAAGCTGGCATTCGCGCCTTCGTTCACGATTCTTGGCAGCGGCTGCTTCGTGATCACCGGCGGCGGCACGACATTCAGTGTGACGACCACGCTCGGACGACTGCCATGGATATTGCTGACGACGACGGAGTAACTGCCCGTGTCTCCGACGACCGTCGCGGGGATGGTGAAGGTCGGCGAATTCGTGCCCACATTCGTGGTGCCGCGCTTCCACTGGTAGCTGATGCCGATGCCCTCCGCCACGACCGTGAACATAGCTGGAGCACCGGGCACCACGGCCAGACTTTGCGGCTCTTCTGTGATCTTGGGCGGTCCGTCGATGATGCCTGGGTTTGGATCGTCGCCGTTTAATACTCCATCCGCATCTTCATCACCGCCGAAGCGTTGGCCGGTGCCGGGAAGCACACCGGCGAAAGTGATGGCGTCATTGCCACTCAAAGCTGCCAGCAAAGCTGCACGCGTCATCGTGCCGCCAGCGATGCTGTCATTTTGATAAGTCGTGCCCGTCCAGCGCAGAACACGCTGCGTGCTGCCGATGACGCCGCGCACGACGAGATCGCAGTCACCCGCCGAAGTGGCCGCACGCGCCTCAAGCAAGGCGATGTCCGCGATCACCGCACTGTCCGCGCGATTCGCCCCCGTGACCGTTCGGCCATAACCAACCGTGCGTGCCGTGCCGGTGTCGAAGCATTGGATGAAGGCGGTGACGTTCACGAGTTCCTGGAGTGTGTCCAAGTTCGAGAGCACATAGGGATGCACCGTGGGCAGCATCGAGGTGCCGCCCGTGCCGTCGTGCAACATGCCGAAGCCGCTGATCGAGGTGGCACCCGCGCGTGAGTCGAAAAGCATGCGCTGATAGGTGGTGCGCAGCGGTGGGGTCTTCACCGGCTGGCTGAGTCCCGACTCCTGTGGCAGGTCAATGTTATGATCCGAGCCTTCCGGAAGCAGATGGCAGACGTTGCAGTGAGACTTGGTGTGGTTGTTGAAGAGATCACGCCCCGTGACTGGATTTCCTCCCGCGAAACTCGTGGGCAAACTGCGGTCCAGGTTGCGGTTCGGATTCGAGTGATGAACCAGCGTGACGAGGTAGTCAGCAAGGTCATTCATTTCACCTACATCGATCTGCGAACCGCCCATGAGATTGGCAAAGGTGGGGTTGAAGCTTTGCAGCGTCGGCTTGTCGCCACGCCAGTGGAATGGAGCTCCATTCTGCATGCCACGGAGCGTTTGCGTGACCATTGGGCCCTTCATCGGATGCATCACACGCGGACGTGGCGTGAGATCGTGGACGCTGAGATTCGCGCCGAGCACCGTTTGCATTTCACCACCAGGATCACCGAGATCCCAGGCGAGTCCGTCGTTGTCCGCATCAATGTGGCAGATGCCGCAGGAGTTGGTGCCGTTGCCAGAAAGGCGGGCATCGAACAGGAAGCCACGCCCGGCTCGAATCGCAGTCGGCATGGGGTCGTAGCTGCTGAGTGAGAGTTCGCTGGAGACCGCCAGAGTGTTGGTGTCAATGACGCTCAAGCTGCTGGAAAGCTTGTTCAGCGAGTAGAGCCTCCCGCGGACTTCATCGAGCACGAGTCCGCGAGGTCCGCGCATGGCGGAGGCGTCGGTGTCGACTCCGGTGCGGATGTCCACACGCGCGGTGACGTTGCCCGTGGCGGGGTCGATTTTTGCGAGTCGATCCGACGCAAAGGCCGCCACCCAAGCGATGCTGCCATCGGCGGAAAAGACGAGGCTTGTCGGCTGTGCGAGCGCGACGGCCTGCGCTGTCGGGTTCGGCAAAGTGCCGTAGTCGATGCCAGGATTCAGATCGACCGTGGTCACAAGAGTCGGCGTGATAATCGAAAGGCGGCTGTCAGCGAAGTGCCCCCGCAGTGTCGGTTCGAAGCGCGTCAGATTGAGCGATTCGGTGTTCGCCACCCAGATCTGATCACTGCCCGGACGCGCGGCGAGGTCGAAGAGATTCGTGCCGACATCGCTGACGTAGCGAACGAGCGTGTCAGTGGCGGTGTTGATCTCGGCCACGTCGTTGTCGAGGATCGTGTTCGTTACTCGCGAGTCATTGGAGGCGACGATCAGCGCGGTGTCCGGCCCGGCTGGCAGCACAGTGTTGGTCGGCGCAGACTGAGGCGGCGCGACCTCCCGCTTGATCACCGTGGTGCGATTTCCCGACTGGAGAAAGGCGGCGTAAAGCCGTGAACCATCCGCATTTACCGCCAAAGCATGAGGGTAGGCTCCGGTGAGCGAGATTGTGCCTGCCGCTGCGCGTGTGCTGACATCGAAGACACGAATCTGCCGCGAACGCGCGCAGGCGACGTAGGCTTTGCCTGCGGCGAAAACGACATCGGTGGGCTCATCGCCGACACGCAAGGTTTCCACCACCGCTCCAGCGCTCAGGCTGACAATCGAGACGCTGTCACCGACTTCGTTGACAACCCAAAGCTCATCGTTTGTCCGCGCACGAACACTCGCTGGCTCCAGGCCGACGGGGATCTGGCTGAGCCGCACCGGCGTGCCGCTGCTGAGGTCAAACACGGTGACACGAGCATTCGCAGAATCGACCGCGACTAGCCGAGAACCATCCGGCGTCATCGCCAAAGGATGCACCTGACGCGCTTCAAAGTGCTGGTAAGCCGCCGAGGCGCTGCTGACGAGAAGGAGGCTGAAAAGGAGAGCGCGCATGAGTTCAGCGGGTGGCGGGTTTCAGCGACTGGATGTGATACATCTTCGCCTTTTCCCCGAGTGCCTGGACGGCGATCTCGCGGGTCAGCGGCTTCGTGGAGGTGATCTTCAACTTTGGCAGTCCGCCCTTGTCAGCGGTGGTGATTTTCACCGACTGGACGCCGTCGATCTTCAGCAAGGCTTCCTTCACATGGCTGGAGCAGGCGCTGCAAAAGATGCCTGCGACTTCGCCTTCGTAGCTCTGCACAGGGTCAGCGGCGAAGGTTTGGCAGACGAGGATGAAGAAGATGGAGAGGAGTGTTTTCATAAGATTCAATGATGCGGCTGATCGAGGAGTTGATGGACGTGGTCGTGGAGTCGCCCTGCCATCAGGGCGGCGATCTCGGTCTGCGGGTGAAAGACGGCGTAGTAGCCGCGCACACGGCCCTGGCCGTCGAGTAGGGCGATGCGGAGATCGTGTTCGTATTCGTCGTCCGGCGTGATGCGTTCATCCACGGGGATGGGCTTCGCCGGCGTCATGCCGATCTCTTTCGTCATGAAGTCCCAGAGCTTCTGCCGATCACCCGTGATGAACCACCAGGGCGACTTCTCCGTGGCTCCAACAGCATCGGCATAGCCTTTGAGCATCGCGACACTGTCACGCTCAGGCTGGATGGCGACGGACAGAAGCTGGATACCAGGATGCGTGGCGAACTCCTGATTGAGCTTCTGCAACTGCGCCGTCACCGCCGCGCAACCATGAGGACACTGCGTGTAGAGATAAGCAGCGACGATGACCTTGCCCTTCAGGTCCGAAAAGCGGACCGCCTTGCCACTGCGCTCGATGGCTTCGAGGTCGCTCTTCACGGTGGCAAAGATGGGCAGCTCGGTTTTCGGCAGGACGGTCTGGAGAAAGCGGCTGTAGGCCATGCTCAGGCCGATGACGAGCACGATCACACCCCCCATGAGCAGCCAGAAGCGCACGGGATTAAAGTCCGCGGGAGGTGTGTCGTGTTCGAGATTCATCGCGGGTCAGTTCACAGGGATTTTGTCCAACTCGACCTGGGTCCACATGGCGGTGCGGGCCTTTTCGGATTCGCGGATGGTTTTCACCTGATCAGCGGTGACGGTGCCGCCCTTGTTGCCGAACGAATTCCGCACGTAGGTGAGCACTGAGGCGATCTGATCATCACTCAGAGTGGCACCTTGTGGTGGCATGATGGGCGCGGGCGTGCTGAAGGGCTTGCCATTCAGCGTGATGGGGCCGGTCACACCATGGAGGACCATGCGGATGAGGCGGTCGGGCTTCGGCGCGGAGGCCCAGTCCGAACTGGCGAGCGGCGGGAACATGCCAGGCAGGCCGAGGCCGGTGGGCTGATGGCAGGCGAAGCAGACCATCATATAGACCTGCTGGCCCCTGGTCATGACATCCGCCGGAGGTGTGTCCTGAGCGGAAAGGTGAGTGGCGGCGGCAGTCAAAGCAGCCGCGAGGAGGGAAAAGCGTGACATAAAATCGAGGGGGTAATTTTTTCAAAGGTGAGGCGACGAGGAGCCTCTGAGATTCGGCATTCGGCCATTCGGAACCCGTCATTCCCGAATGTCGCCCCCACCCGGATACGGCCGGATGGGAGCGCCCGACAAAGGAGGGCAGCCACTAGCTGGAAGCGCCCTCCCGGATCATCGGGAAAGGCGTGGGTAGGGTGAGTTAGGAGTACCGACCGACAGGCGGGGCGGCATCAGGACGAGAGTCCGTCAGGCGACCTAGTTTCGAGCAGGCAGGGCGCAGTCCCTGAATGGGATGCCGCATGACACTTATGAAGTGACTAAGCCGTCTAAACACGGTGCTCCAAACACTCAGCAGCCGAGCTGCGGCGGTGGTGTCACGGGGCGCTCGTGGCGGCTCAAAGCGGCGCTGGATGTCGTGATCCATGCTTCAGGCACTACCGGAGGAAAAACAAATCGTGGGATGCTGACGAGGGCGAGCGTGAGCTTCATCTCCTTTGTCTTTGAGGGCAGCGGCTGGCCGTCCTTGGGCTGCTGCTCGGACTCGACACCCTTTTCCACAGCTTTACAGAGCGGGCAGGGGTGGTCGCCATCAAAGGTGTCGCTGAGACCTTCCACAACGGAGCCTTTCCCCACAGAATAAGCCACCGCCATGCCGACCCAGGCGGCAGATTGTAGCACAGCCCAGTGCAGCCCGATGGAAATCATCAGGGCAGCGACAAGTAGGCTGTGAAGGACTCGCGACATGAAAAAGCGGGAGTCACCATGAGTGGCGACTCCCGCTTATGGAGCATGATGAAAAAGAAATCAATCAGGCTTATGCGAAGTGTGGCAGGCCTTGCAGTTCACGGCCTTTTTGTATTCGCTGACGCCAGAGGCATCACCGGCCTGGATCTTCTTTACCGCTGCAATGAGAGCTTGGTTTTTCTTCACCCACTCGGCCTTGTCACCCTTGGGTGGAGTCTCGGCGCACATGGCCTCGTAGGACTTCAGGATGGCAGAGAGTTCATCGGCGCTGGCGGTGCCTGCGGTGACCTTTTTGCAGGTCGGATCCGTGCCTTCAGGGGCCTTGTGGTATTTTTTCATCGCGTCCTCGATGACCTCGGAGGCGAAGAGGGCGGAGCTGCTGCCGATGAAGGCAAGAGCGAGAATAAGACGGAGGGGGCGGTACTTCATAAGTGGAGATGAAGGATGGGTGATGGATGATGATGAATGCCGGGAAAATTCCCAGTGCAGGGTTTTTTCTCAAAATGACGACGAATTGTCACGCCTGGAAATGGCCCGCACCGCGTTTCCGTCACGGAGTTGTGGGAATGCATCACAAAATGACGGCTCGGAAGGCTTGCTGCACGGTCGATGCGCCGGAGTTCCTGAATCCAAGCCAAAGCATGAATGGTATCATCATGCGCATTGCAGCATCACCGCCGCACAGTATGGGCGGGGTCTCACTTCGATGTATTTGCGCTCCCTTCTCCCAACTTTCGTCGCCGCACTGATCTGTCACACCGCCTTCGCCGACTCGGCCATCGAGCCGCTGGTCGGATTTGAGATGGGGCCTGGAAATCCTGGTGGTGCACCTTTGTTTCTGCATCCAAACGGAAATTTTTATGCCACTAGCATCATGGGAGGAGCATTTGGCTACCAGAATTTCTCACCCGTCCGCATCGGTTACGGCACTGTTTTTCAGGTCAGCGCATCTGGCGAAGTCGGCGGCCTGAGCTTTGCCAATGCATTCGGCAGCATCCCTGGTGATACCCCCAATCCAAATTTAGTCCTGAGCAGCGATGGCTGGCTGTGGGGCAGCACGACGAAGGGCGCACCGGCCCAGTCGAACGGCACGATCTTCCGCGTGCATCCTGATCAGGGAGTCTTCCAGACCATTTATAATGTGTCTGGAGGCGGGACGAATCCGGTTTCCAATCTGGTGCGTGATCCCGCGACGGGGCGCCTCTGGGGCACGGCGGGTGCCACAACCTTCAGCATTGATGAACTCACGGGTGCTTACACTGCTGGCGGAGTGGCCCCCACGATCAATACCAGTGAGGTGGACGACGGCGCGGGTTTCCGCTGGGGCATCACCGCCGCTGGTGGCACAAGTGGCAATGGTACGATTTATAAAACCGAGATCGCCAACAGTACGACTACCACGGTGGTGAACTTCTCCGGCACGACTGGCAGCTTCCAGGGCAAGACACCGCTGGGGCCACTGGTGATGGATGGTGGCTTCCTCTGGGGCGTGACCAAAGAAGGCGGCAGCGGCACCAGCCCAGGACTCGGCGTGATCTTCAAACTGGAGATCGCCACGGGCACCTACACCGCTGTGGTGCGCTTTGGCAGCCTCACGGGTGTGAATGCAGGCATGAACACGCCCTCCAATGCGCTTGCCGCTGACGGCAAAGGCTACCTCTGGGGTTTCGCCAGTCCGGGTGTGGCCAATGGCGCGAACGGGTGGTCGATCTACAAAATCAAAACGTCCGACAACAGCCTGACGCGCGTCTCCGAGTTTGGCCCAGGCACGAACAACACCGTGCTCACGGCGCTAAACAACGCCGCGGCTCCGAAGGGACGCATGCCCTACAAAGGGCTAACCGGCAGTGCCACCAGCCCCTACCTCTGGGGCACCACCTCCGAAGGTGGCACGAAGGGCTTCGGCACGCTCTTCCGCTACGACCCGGCGACAAACTATTACGAAGTGATGGTGAACTTCACCGGCACCACGGGCTCGGCTCTGGGTGGACGCGCAAATGGCCGGCTCCACATTGATGAAAACGGTGTCATCTGGGGCACCACGGAGGTCGGTGGCACCGGCAACTCTGGCACGGTCTTCAAGTTCCACCCAGACACCCGCGTCTTCACGACAATCCATTCCTTCAATCTCGGCGGGAACGGTGGATTCCCACGCTCAGGCCTCGTGGACGGTGGAGATGGATTCCTTTGGGGGACGGCCTCCAGCTCCCCGAATGGCGTGATCTACCGGGTCAGTAAATCCAACAGCACGTTAGGCGTAGTTTATGCCTTTACCTCCGCCCTCGCGGCTGAAGGAAGCACGCCCGAGGGGGACCTCCTCCTCGATGTCGATGGCAATCTCTGGGGCACGACGACGGGCGGCGGCACTAGCAACAACGGCGTGCTATATAGATTTGTTCCATCGACCCTGAGCTACACGGCGATGGTGAAGTTCTCAGGCGCAGACAGCGCCCCCAATCCTGGACGCCAGCCCTCAGGCCCCCTCGTCCTCGATGATGACGGCAACATCTGGGGAACGACGATCTACAACGTCTTCAAATACGAGCCCGGCAGCGCCACCTACACGAGCGTCTTCAACTACAATGATAACACATTGACCTTGCCGGTGAAGGGCGTTTCGGTGGGAACCATCTCGAAAACTGCGTCAGGTAACATCCGCTTTCTCGGCACCGAAGGCACCAAGGAGCTCACCACCTTGAATGACACTGCCAGGATGTCCTATCGCTCCGTCGTCTATGAGATCGATCCTGCCACCAACGTGACCACCAAGCTGCACAGCCTCATGGAGGCCGGTGCCGGTCTGGCAGGTCCGGCCGAGTTATCTCCTGCGGGCGGGCTTTATGAGCACACAGACGGCTTTTTCTATGGCATCACCAAAAATGGTGGGATCACTGAAGATCTGGAACCCGCTGGTGGCGGCATGATTTACCGGGTCAGCACCGGCCCGGCCGTGATGACGCATCCGTACAATTCACCTTCAGTCACCTCATTCTTCACGCTGGTCTCCAACAACACCGCCACTCTCCGCGGCTATGCCAACCCAAATAACAATGACATCACCTGCGAGTTTGAGTGGGGTCCTACCACTGCCTTTGGCAACACCGTCAGCGCCACTCTCAGCAGCGGTGCAGGCGGCAACGGCGATGTCGGCAGCATTTACTCCGCTGCTCTGAGCGACCTCACCGCCTCGACCACCTACTTCTACCGCTTCATTGCCAAAACGCTAACCGGCGAGCCCTCCTACGGCCCGGTGCGTAGCTTTGTGACCGGTTCGCAGGCTTCCTTTCCTCCTGGCGCAGAGATCCGCGTCGAGTCACCCATCGGCCAGTCGCTCACAGATAACGTGGGCAGCCTCGACCTCGGCCAGCACCGTGTCGGGCAGTCGGTCAAGCAGGCCGTCATCATCCGCAACCTCAGCGCTGCGGCCACTCTCACTGGCTTGAGCGCCAGCATCAGCGGCGGCAACGCGGACGACTTTGTCATCGCTAGGCCGTTAGGTGTGAGCGACCTCGCGGGAGGAGTCAGCGGAGCGCTGCTAGTCACCTTCACGCCCTCAGGTGCAGGTAGCCGCACCACTACACTGACCATCTTGAGCAATGACAGCGACGAAGCCAGCTTTGAGATTCAGCTCACGGGCGAAGGCATAGTCGAGCCCGAGATCGAGGTGGATGCACCTGGCCCGCTCGTTCTGCAAAGTGGACACAGCTTCGACTTCGGCACCAGCGCCATCAATTCCGGCACCGCCCGCACCTTCACCATCCGCAACACGGGCAATGCCGAACTCACCGGACTCGACGTCAGCATCACGGGCATGAACAGCGACGACTTTGCCGTGACCACTGAACCAGGCGCAAGTGTGGCCGCGAGTGGCAGCACGACCTTTGTCATCACCTTCACCCCGTCTGCGGGAGGTGCGCGCAGCGCCACGATCGAGATCGCCAACGATGATGCTGATGAGAACCCCTTCTACATCCAGATCAGCGGCACTGGCATCACAGCACCGGAAATCGAGGTGCTGGATGGCACGACGCTCCTGACTGACAACAGCTCCACCATCGACTTTGGCTCCGTGAGCGCGGGCAGCTCTCCATCGAAAACCATCACCGTGCGAAATGTGGGCAACGCCACTCTCACGGGCGTCTTCGCGAGTGTCGTCAATGGAGACACGGCGGACTTCACCTTCGGCAGTTTGTCCAATAGTGTGACTTCGGGGAATGAGACCACCTTCACCCTTACCTTCACGCCTCAGAATTTGGGGGGGCGTACTGCCATTCTTCGCATCGCTAGCAATGATGCGGATGAAAACCCCTTCGACATCACACTCACCGGCTCGCTCGCTGTGCCAGAGGGGCCGGTCTTTACCATGCAGCCGCAGAGTATGCTGACATTGCTCGGATCATCAGCCACCTTTACCACCACTGTCACGGGTGACCCGGTCATGACCTACCGGTGGAATAAAGCAGGCAAAGCCATTCCAGGAGCGGCAAACTCCACCTTCACGATTCCAACGACAAAAGCTGCCGATGCCGCCGCTTACAACGTCATCGCCGACAATCCAGTCGGTGCGGAAGTCCCCTCGTCCACGGCTTATCTCGGACTCGTGACACTCAGCCAGAGCACGATGGTCTTGAAAAAGGGCGCTGCTTTGAACCTCAAATGCACGGTCATCGCGCCCAAGGCGCCTGGCGTGACAGTCAGCTACTCATGGCGGCAGACGGGGAATGTTTTGACGGATGGCACGAAGCCAAATGGAGCCATCATCAAAGGTTCGGCCACGGCAGCTTTGAGCATCACCAAGATTGGGACCGAGAACGCAGGCAACTACACCTGCCTCGTCACGCTGAACACCCCCGGCAACGATCCCAGCACCGCGAATGGCGACACCGTCGTCCATGTCGTCGATGCTTTGCCGGTTGTGGATGCAGTTCCGCCGGAGTCAGTTTCCGTCAGCGAGCCGATCGACATCACCATCACCGCCACGAACTTTCCCACCAGTTTTTCCGCCTCCGCCCTGCCAGCCGGTTTAAAATTCGATCCCAAAACTGGTCGCCTCACGGGCAAACCCACCACGCCGAGCAAGAAAGACAGCCTCGATGCCTACGTCCCGAACAAGATCAGCTTCAAAGCCACGAACCCTTTCGGGACCAGCGTGGCAGAGGTGTTTGAACTCACCATCGAGCCGCTGGAACCCGGCGTCGTCGGCACCTTCAGCGGCATCGTCGAACGCGCTGGTCACACCAATTTTGGCATGGGCGGGCATGTGAAGATCACCGTCGCCAGCACTGGCATCGTCTCGGGAGATGTCACCCTCGCCGGGCAAAAACACTCGGTCGTCGGGTCTCTCGATGTCTCTCTCGGCAACAACCCCACCTTTGACCTCATCATTAAACGTTCGCCTGCCAGCCTCGGTAATCTTAGACTCACTGGCAACATCTCTCCGCCTGATGACCTCCTCTCCGGCGAGATCACCGATCCACGCTTTGAGATGCTGGCTGGCACGCAGGATCTCGGAGATCCCGCTGAGCCAGGCCTCGTCGATGGAACGATGGAGGAGGCGCGCTTCAGCAGCCCCAGCAGTCTCGCACTTCTCGCCAATGGCTCTGGTTACATCTCCGACCTGGGTAATCACACGATCCGCTTCGTGGATGGCGATGGAGGCACCGTCTCCACCTTTGCAGGCAATACTAATTCAGGCTCGAATGACGGCACGGGCACAGAGGCCGGTTTCGCCGGGCCAGAAGGTCTGGCGCTGGACAGTGCGGGAAACCTCTTCGTCGCCGACACCCTCAACTCGACCATCCGTAAAATCACCCCGGCGGGAGTCGTCACCACCTTTGCCGGTGCCGCTGGCCAGAGCGGTAACACGAATGGCACGGGAGCCGCAGCACGCTTCGAACTACCTTGCGCGCTGTGCTTTGATCCGGCAGGCAATCTTTATGTCGCCGACCGAGGCAATCACACCATCCGCAAAATCACCCCCGCTGGCGTCGTCACCACACTTGCAGGCAAAGCGGACCAGTCCGGGCATAAAGATGGCAGCGGCGCGAGTGCGCTCTTCAGTGCTCCACGCGGCATCATTTATGAGCCCGTGCTCAAGGCACTCTTCGTCACCGATTCTGAAAACTTCGTCATCCGCAAAGTCACGCTCGCCGGAGCTACCACGACCTATGCCGGATCACCTGGCGCGGGCGGAATCGCCGATGGCCTTTTTGCCAATGCACGCTTCATCGATCCGCGCGGCATCACCACGCTGGGAGACGGCACGCTCATCGTCACAGACACCCTGCTCGTACAGCTCAACCCCAACGGCACGCTCGGCACTGTCAGTGAATTTTTGGACACCGTGGGCAGGCTCGACCACCCCGTGGCTGTGGCTTACAATGACGCCGATGAAAGCCTGATCACTTTGGATGACTTCCTTTTTGGAGCCATCAGCTACGAGCCCAGCGGTGTGAATCAGGTGGCCTACTTCGACGCACGCCGGAATCCATGGACTCCGGCAAACTTTGTTCCACCTGACGAACAAGGTCTTTACAACGCAGCCCTCGAAACCACCGCCGAGCCCACAAGCGGCAGCTTCCCTCAGGGCGATGGCTACGCGCAGGTCGCCATCAGTAAGAGCGGTGTCGCCACATGGACAGGCAAAGGAGCGGACGGCACTGGCTTCACCTTCAGCACTTTCATCGCCGATGATCGCAGCATCCCGCTCCACGCGATGATGTACAAAAATACCGGCAGCCTCCAGGGCGAGACCTTCATCAACAGCACCACCTTTGACCTCATCGGCGACATCTCCCCTGCCCTCGACTGGTACAAACTCAACCAACCGCTCGTCAGCAAAGACCGCAGCTACAAGGACGGATTCCCCGTGCATGACCTCACCCTCAGTGGTGGCAAATATGTGCCCAACGACCTTCACTCCTACCTCGGCTTCGAGGGGCCCCCCCCCCCGGCCAACAAGCCCCAAAGCGTCGCCCAGGCCCAGCACTGGCAAACATGCAGCTCAGCTTCGCCGAGTCACTGATCTTCCCGTTCATTCAGGCATTTACTATCACCAGGCCAAACGCCGTCGCCGTTCCATCGAATGCCAAATCGTTGACCCTGAAGATCGACCCCAAGACAGGCATCTTCACCGGCAGCTTCAAAGAAGGCATCCCGGCGGCAACGGTGCCCTTCGCAGGTATCCTCATCGACTACGAAGCTGGTGGAGACAAAAGCGGCCACGGCCACTACCTCATCCCCGAGAGCAACTCCGCCACCGCCACCATCCACTCCGCCGGCATGTCTCTCGTTCCTGCCGTGGGACCATGATACGAAAAAAGCGGCGTGGAGCTGATGTGCTCTCACTCCGCCAATGAATCATCCAACAGGCAGATCAGAACTGGAAGGAACCGCCGACGTAGAAGTTGCGGCCGTAGCCGGGGTCGATGCCGTCGCCTCGAACGCGGCTGTAGTAGCTCTCGTCGAAGACGTTGTTCAGGCCGGCCATGGCGGTGAAGTTTTTGGTGACTTTGACTTCGGCGGTGAGGTCCCAGGTCATGTAGCCGGGGATGGCGCGGCTGGGATTTTCGTCGTCGGTGGCGAAGTGGTCGTCCACGAAGGTGCCGAGGAAGGAGACTTTGACGCGGTCCTTGAACTTGTACATGAGGCCGGTGCGGATGATGTAGTCGGGGGCGTATTGGGGGACATTCCCATCGGCGGTGCCGCCGTGAATCTCGGCTTCGAGCAGGGTGGCATTGCCATAGAGGCTGAGGGAGCCGATGCGGCTGACGTTGTCGGTGCCCTTGAGGGCATCGTAAGCGCCGATCATGTCGAACTGGAAGGCTCCGTCCCAGCCATAGTTGACAGTGCGTCCGACGTTGCGCAGTTCCAGGCTGCCAGTGCCTGCCCCGACGGTGCCGCCGAATTTGTTATCCAGGTCGATGAGGAAGAGGCTGGTGTCCCAGTTGATCCAGGACTTGGGCTGGCCGCGATATCCGATCTCATAGCTCCAGCCGGAGTTGGGCTCGGCATCGGAGGTGAAGACATCTGCAGTGGTGGGGACGACGAGGGACTCGGTGAAGATGGTGGTGCGGTAGCTCTGAGAGACGTTGGCGTAGAGCTGGGTCTCGTTATCCAGGTCATAGGCGATGCCGAGGCCGAAGAGGGGCTGAGGATCAAATTTGCTTTTGCTGCGGCTCGTGGTCTTCAAGCCCGTGGCGGGGGCGTAGTTTTGGGTGGTGACGTCCTGATTGATCAGCTCCATGCGGAAGCCCGGGGTGATGGAGAGGCGGCCAAAAGTGAATTTGTTTTCCGCGAAGAAGGAGCCGTAGGTGAGATTGCGCTCGGAGTAGGCGGTGGTGGTGCCGCTGTCGGAGTCGCGGCTGGAGCCGCGCTGATCCTCACGCGGGGAGTGATTGTAATAAAACTGCATCCCGGCGGCGAGGGTGTGCTCACCACCCCATGCCTGCCAGTCGTGGCGGATGCGGGGCTCGATGCCGAAGGTGTAGAACTCCTGATTCTCGATGCTGTTCGTATTCGCCGCCGCTCCAGTCGGAAGTGTGCCGAAGCCACCGCCGCGCTGGCGCCTGCTCCAGCGCTGGTAGTAGCCGCCCCAGGTCTTAATGCTAAGTTCGGTGTCTGTGGATAACTTGTGCTGGAGTTCCAGGGACGCTGCGTAGCGGCGGAGGCGGAATTCATCATGGAAGCGGGTGGTTTTGTCAGGATTGCGGGCAAAATCACGCGCGGTGAGTCCGCCAGGCTCGCCATGCTGCTCTTCGTAGCCGTCGAGGGCGAGAATCCAGCGCGTATCGGCATCCACATCCCAGGCGAGTTTGAAATGACCGCCGGTGAGGTGGTATTCGCTGTTCGCTTCGCGGAAGCCATCTGCCTCGCGGCGATTGAAGTAGCCGTAGTAACCGACGGGGCCAAGCGTGCCGGTGACAGCGGTGTAGTTCAGGAAGAGGTCGTCGGACCCCATGATATTTTGTGTGCGGAAGGAAAAGGGCGTGTTCCGGTCCGGCATGTAGGTGATGTAGTTCAGGGCTCCAGCGGGCTGCGCTCCATACATGAGGCTGCTGCCGCCGCGGACGAATTCGATGCGGTCCACGACATCGAGCGGCGGGGTGTAGTAGGCCTCGGGGTAGCCAAAAGGGTCGGCATGGATGGGGATGCCGTCTTTCATCACCTGGATGAACTGCATGCGATGCGGCTCGCCGATGCCGCGGTAGCCCATGCTGACCAGCGGGGTCGTTTCCTCGGAGAAAAGCAGGCCTGGGGTGAGGGCGAGAGCCTGGCGGTAGTTGTTTGCCTGGATCTTCGGCTGGGAATCGAGGTCGATGACCGTGGCGCGCTTGCCAGCGAAGATTTTGGTGCCTTCGACCGGGAGCGGAAAGGGATTCTGGATGACGGAATCATTCTCGGACTCACCATAGACCATGATAGTATCGAGCGTGGTCGATGCTGCATCGGCAGCACTTGCAGGAGTTGCGTCCTGGGCAGTCAAAGGCAGGGCCGTTAGGGCGAAGAGGGAGGCGAGAAGACGTTGGTTCATGACTGTTGGTGAGACGATGTCTCAGTGAGACGTGCTCTCTAGTGCAATTGAGAACCATGTGCAACTTGAAATATGCGACCTTGTCGCAACAGTCTTTGCAAAGCCGGATTTTCTCTTGTGACTATGCAATGCCCCATGCAGCCTGCGGCCCGTGTTTTCCTCGATTCGAGTTTCCTTTCTCCTCCTAGCCGCCGCTTTCCTCACGAGCTGCGGTTTGATGCCTCCGCTCGGTGCGAAACGTCTTCAAAATGATGTCGCCGGGGTTCGGGGAATCGCCCCTGAGGAGTGGTCGGCGCTGCCGAAGATCGCCCCAAAGGCAGCCACGGGGTGGTTGGCTGATTATAACAGTCCAGCGCTGCGGCAACTCGTGGACCGGACCATCACGGCGAACCCGGATCTGAAGGCGGCATCGGCACGTGTGACCCAGGCGCAGGCAGAGACGGTGCAGGCGGGCGCAGCGCTCCTGCCGAGCATCAGCGGCAATTATTCCGCCAGCCGCCAGCAGACTCCGGCGGACCAGCGCTTCTCAGGGCTGAACTTCATCAACAACCGCTTCCGACTGCCGCTGAATGTGAGTTGGGAAGTGGATCTCTGGGGGCGAGTGGCCGATGAGCGTGGCGCTGCAAAGTCCCGCCGTTTTGCCGCTGAGGAGGATTTTCATGCGGCCCGTCTTTCGATGGCGGCTAGCGCTGTGAAGACGGCGGTGACTTTGGCGGAGGCGCAGTCGCTGCTGGCTTTGGCCGAGCAAAATGTCAGCACCCGGCGTGTGCAGCTCGGCATTTTGGAAAAGCAGATGGAGCGTGGCCTGGAGCCGGATCGTGCAGCGCTGGATGTCTCGCTTGGGCGGGCGGACCTAGCACGGGCCGAGTCCACCGTGCAGCAGCGGCGAGCGGCTGCGGACCAGTCCCGCCGTGGTCTGGAAGTACTGATGGGTGGTTATCCCGCCGGAATGGAAAAGGGGCTGGCAAGCCTGCCGAGCTTGAGTCGTCAAATCCCCGCAGGCCTGCCCTCGGAACTGTTGCTGCGCCGCCCGGATTTACGCGCGGCGGAGCGGCGACTGGAGTCGGCGCTGAAGCTGGAAAGCTCCGCAAAGAAGGCTTTCCTCCCGAGCATCCGGCTCACGGGCGACTATGGGCGCACATCGGCGGACATCGACGATCTCATGGAGCCGGAGACGGCCATGTGGAGCATCGCCAGCAGCATCACCCAGAGCATGTTTCAGGGCGGGCGCATTGTCGCCTCGGTGAAGCTGGCGCGGGCGCGGTATGAGGAACAGCTCCAGACATACACCAGCAGCGTGCTCACGGCCTTCCGTGAGGTGGAGACGGCGCTGGCGGCGGATGTGTTTTTGCGTGACCAGGCAGCCGCTCTAAGCCAGTCAGCCGAGGAGGCCGAGCGGGCGGAAAGTCTGGCGCTCGGGCAGTATGAAAAAGGTCTGACGGATGTCCTGACACTCCTGGACACGCGGCAGCGCGCCTTTGATTCACGCAGCGCCTTCATCGCCGTGCAGGCCCAGAGGCTGCGGAATCGCGCCGACCTGCATCTGGCGCTCGGGGGCGAGTTTTGAGATGGGGCGGAGACGACTGCCTGGAGAGTGGGGAAGATTTCTGCCCAGCTTGAATGAAAAAATGCTTCTCATCTGGCACGCGCTGTGCTCTAAACCATCACGCTTCTGCGGGAAGATCATCTCCGAACGCCAAGCAATCTTAAATCCAAGTCGCACCCTACAACCATGGCCAAATACAAACTCGAATACATCTGGCTCGACGGCTACGAGCCCGTCCGCAACCTCCGCAGCAAGACTCAACTCAAAGACTTCGCCAGCTTCCCGAAGCTCGAAGAACTTCCAGACTGGGGCTTTGACGGTTCCTCCACCCAGCAGGCTCCTGGTGGCAGCTCTGACTGCGTGCTGAAGCCAGTCGCTGTTTATCCAGACAGCACCCGCAAAAACGGCGTGCTCGTCATGTGCGAAGTCTATAACGCCGACGGCACCCCCCATGCCTCCAACGACCGCGCCACCATCCTCGACGATCCAGACGCTTGGTTCGGCTTCGAGCAGGAATACTTCCTTTATCAGGATGGACGCCCTCTCGGCTTCCCCGAGAACGGCTACCCAGCCCCTCAGGGCCCATATTATACGGGCGTTGGATACAAGAACGTGGGCGACATCGCTCGTCAGATCGTCGAAGAACACCTCGACATCTGCCTCGATGCCGGCATCAACCACGAAGGCATCAACGCCGAAGTGGCCAAGGGCCAGTGGGAATTCCAGATCTTCGGCAAAGGCTCTAAAGTCTGCGCCGACCAGATGTGGGTCGCTCGTTATATCCTGAACCGTCTTTGCGAGAAGTACGGGATCGATGTCGAGTACCACTGCAAGCCTCTCGGTGCAACCGACTGGAACGGCTCCGGCATGCACGCCAACTTCTCCACGAAGTACCTTCGTGAAGTCGGCGGCGAAGCTTACTTCCTCGCCCTCATGGCCCAGTTCGAGAAGAACTGCATGGAGCACATCGCCGTCTATGGCCCTGACAACCACATGCGCCTCACCGGCCTGCATGAGACTCAGAGCATCGACAAATTCTCCTGGGGTATCGCCGACCGTGGTGCATCCATCCGCGTGCCACACAGCTTCAAGAAAAACGGCTGGAAAGGCTACCTCGAAGACCGTCGTCCGAACAGCCAGGGCAATCCTTACCAGATCGCCTCACGCATCCTCAAGACGATCTCCGAAGTTCCGAAATAAGTTTGGCCGAGTCTCAAGACCTGCTTCTCCCATCAAACGCCGCCTGGAAACAGGCGGCGTTTTTTTTGTGACCAGGCCCGTTCAGTTCTGACCTCATAAGAGCAAATGTCGATGGCATGCCCTTTTCTGAAGCTTCCCTTTTTCTGCCTTCATCGGCTGTTAGCCCAGGCCTGAATTTCCTTCCTCGCCGCCTTGGCTTCCAACACCATATCCAGCAGCATCTCTTTCCCCTCGAGAATGGGATTTGGCCTTCAGCCCCGCCGACGCCTGACTGTGTTACACAGGCCCGTTGGACTAGAATTCGGAAACTGGCATCAAGACTCGGTATTCGCCGGAACGAGGACCTCATTGCGGCGCATGAGCCCCGGAGTCCATGGCGGGTCGTAGTAGGCACTGAAGGGGGCGCCGGCTTCTTGGAGCTTGTTCTGCTGGGTCCAGGCTTTCAGTCTGGCCAGAGCCTGCGGTTCGCTGTCCTTTGTGCGGGAGCCGCTGAAGCGGTAAACCGCCACCCGCTGGGCCTTCATCGTGTCGATCACGATAGCATCTGAGGCAGGGGCTGGGGTGGAGGCTTTTTGCTTCTCTGGCAGCACGAAGGCCATTTTCCCCTCCACCATGAATACGGGCGTGGTCATGGCGATCTTCACCTTCGCCTCATTCCCACCATCGATGTAGCGAAACAGCTTCATGAAGCTGGAGTCGTCGCCCTGCCTCGCAGTGGTGGCGATCTTCAGTTCAGGATACTCGCGGATCTCGAAGCTCCCATCAGCGCGGATGACCTTGTAGGGAGCCGTCTCGTAGCCCGCCCGTGAAGTGGCGCATGCGGCGACGGTAATGATGATGATGAACAACCCGGCAATGAAAGCGAAAGTCTTTTTCATGGCCGGGATACGCCCACCGGCAATCCCTGGGTTGCTCGCGTCTCTCTGGTGCCTAGCCCGGCCTTCCTGCGCGGCCACCAAATCATCCGGCTCTGACACAGCAGAAACTTGCCTCCACGCCATTTTTACCAACCATCCAGGCATGAAGCCGCCCCTCTCCATTGCCGAACAAATGCAGGTGCTGAAATCAGATGCTGATGTGGCCACCTGGTCACTGCATCACCTCCAGCTGCCTCCCGAATGGCGGGACACAAATGAGCCGGGGAACACAGAGCGTTGCCAGGAGGCGGTGAACCGGCTCTTCACGATCACGCGGGAAGAGATCGAGGCCAGTCTGGCGGCGGAAGGTCTGCAACCCGAAGATCTGCCACCGGTCCGAACGAAGCCGGACTCGCGCGATGGCTCCTACTTCATCGCCAAAGGCGGCGGGGTGTGGGAATATTACTTTCAGGAGCGTGGTTACCCCTGGGCTGGAGTGACCTTTGATGATCTCACGGAGGCGCGGAAGTTGTTGATCAATCACTTCATCCCGGTCTGGCTCAGCCACCTGCACCTTCCCTGCCGCACCAAGTCGGGAAAGAAAATCACCACGCTGTGATGCATGACCCGATCTCGTGATTGGCGGCCATCTCCGGCATGAATCTCCGCGGCTTCGAATTCCTGTCCCGCTACTCCGCCAGACTGCGCACATGCTCGCGTAACGCCTCACCGATGTCCTCGCGTTGAAGCCCGAAGTGCAGGTTCGCCTTGATGAAGTCGAGCTTGTTCCCGATGTCATGGCGCTGGCCTTCGTAGCGCAGGCCGTGCAGCGGCTCTGCATTCATCAATGAGGCCATGGCGTCGGTGAGTTGCAGCTCGCCGCCCTTGCCCTTCGGCGTCTTTTCCAGATGCTCGAAGATGCGCGGGGATAAAACATAACGCGCACTGACGGCGAGCCGCGATGGCGCAGCTTCGGGCTTCGGCTTCTCTACAAACTGCCGCGCGCGGATCAGCCCCGGGGCGATCTCCTCGCCGCCGAGGATACCGTAGCGGCTAACCTTCTCCGCTGAGACTTCCTGGAGCGCCACCGCCGAGCCGCCATGCTGCTCCACCACATCAGCAAGCTGACGGGTGACGGGGCGCGCGGCATCTTTGGTCGTCACCACGGTGTCACCGAGCAGCACCGCGAAGGGCTCATCGCCCACATGATCACGGGCATAGAGGATGGCATCGCCGAGGCCGCCCATCTTCGGCTGCCAGATGAAATGAATGCGCGCCATGCTTTGGAGGCGGCGCAGGGATTCCAGGTCCTCGCGGCGGCCCTTGGCCTCCAGTTCGCTCTCCAGCTCGAAGATCGGATGGAAGTGCTCCTCGATGGCGCGCTTGCTGCGGCTGATAACGATCAGGATGTCCGTGATGCCCGAGTCCACGGCCTCCTCCACCACATACTGAATGACCGGCTTGTCCACCAGCGGCAGCATCTCCTTTGGCACAGCCTTGGAGATGGGCAGGAAGCGGGTGCCGAAACCGGCGGCGGGGATGACTGCTTTACGAACTTGTATCGACATGGGTGCGGAGGCTAGACGATGCCTCCGTCCTGGCAAGCCGTCCGTTCACTTCGCCTTCTTCTTCTGCGACTTCTTCGCCGTCTTTTTCGTGGATTTCTTGGCCAACTTTTTGGCGACAGGCTTCTCCGCGGGTAGTTCGTCGAGCTCCTTCTGAAGCTCCTTTGCACGCAGTTCCAGCGCCGCGATCTTCTTCTCCTTCTCCGCGCGCTTTTCTAAAATGCGCCCGAGGCGCTTCCAGTATTTGCGGTCCACGATGTAGCCCACGCAGTTCGGCTTCCCGCAGCGGCAGGGATGATCCTCCCAGGTATCCAGCTCGAAGCCGTAGTTGTAGGTCAGCTCCTCGCCCTTTTTGATCTCACGCAGCGAGTAGATCCAGATGCGGCCCTTCATGATGTAGGCCTCGCAGTTGGCATCGCAGGAGTGATTGATCAGCCGCGCCGGGTTGCCCGGGTAGCCGCCGTCGATGTCGTAGCGGGCATTCAGGGTGAAAATATACACGGCGGCACCACCGGTCTTCTTGGCCCTCGCCTCCAAGGCCAGTCCTCGGCGTGTGCTTTCCGCTTTGGTGATCTTCTCCCCGACATATTCGATGATGGGTACATCCTTCGGCACATCGATGCGGGCAAAGATACCACGGTTGTGAATGGAGGAGCCGCGGACGACCCAGTACTTTTTCTCGGGAGCTTCAGGCATGAGGGTTGAGGGAGCGGATGTCATGCCGTCGGGCGCTGCAAAGTCAAGGCTACCCCCAATTTCATTTCGCCCGCCTGCCTCGGCTCTTGACCCACCCGCGCCCCCTGCGCCAGAATCGGCCCTCTCTAAAAGTCCTCTCCAGAACCTACCACCAACCCCCTGACCCCAAAGTTTATGAGCCGGAAAATTCGTTATGGCATGATCGGCGGCGGACGCGGCGCCTTCAT
>CAYMHJ010000009.1:0-5354 GCA_964390165.1 uncultured Prosthecobacter sp.
TCCGCCTGGAAAGACGCCCGCGCCCAGCTCACCGACATCTCCGAAGACGCCCTCGACCTCGCCCGGCTCAATGCCTCCCGCCTCGGCCTCGGCCACGTCCAGCTCACCCGCAGCGACCTTTTTGAAAAAGTCACCGCCAAGTTCGATCTCATCGTCACCAACCTCCCCTACATCCCCAGCGCCGAGATCCCCAGCCTCTCCCGCGAAGTCAGGCGCGACCCCATTTCCGCCCTCGATGGCGGCCCCGATGGCATGGGCATCATCCGCCGCTTCCTCGTCGCCGCCCCCGCCCACCTCCACCCCGGCGGCAGCATCGCCCTCGAAGTCGGCCACGACCAGGCACAGACCGTCGCAGACATCGCCGCCCAGCACGGCTTCACCAGCCTCCGCCTGCTCCCCGACCTCGCCGGCATCCAGCGCTTCGTCCTCGGCACCCACCCAGGGCACCCAGAGCCCGCCGCCCCCGGCAGCACCAGCACAGGCACCCCGCCCGCCCAGCCCCCGCAGAGCCAGCCCGCGCACCCCTGAGCACAGAGCCCGCCCACCCACCGCCGAGCCCCCCCCCTCACGTGATCGGCGGCTCGATCGTGATCGTCCGCGGCGCACTGTTCCGCGTACCCGAACTGTTCGTCACCTCCGTCATCAGCGTCACCACCTGCCCCACCGTAAAGGGCCCGATCACATTCCCCTCCGCCGTCAGCGGCGCGCTGTGGATGAAGTCCGCGTCCACGCCCACCACCATCCAGCGGATCAGACGCGTCGTCGCATGCCCACCGCCCCCCGGCACATACTCCGTCTCCACATGCAGACCGTCCTCACCGCCCTGGGCCACCGTGTCGATCTCGATCGTATCCGGCGCCGGCGTACCACCCTCCGTCGGGATCGTGCTCAGCGCCTCATACGCATCCGATCCCGGATCATAGCTGGCCTTCATCACCTTGTACCAGTCCTTGTTCAGCTTGTCCGTCTTCTCATCCAGCTCCGCCAGATCCTTCTTCACCCCCGCCAGCACGCCCCCCTTGTCGCTCGTCAGCTGCACCTGCTCCGTGTAGCCGTCCAGCAGCGCCTTGAACATCACCACCGTGTGCTCCACCTCCTGCAGCACCCGCTTGATCGGCGGCTGCGGCTCCGTCATCGCCGCCAGTGCCGTGTTCGCCCGCACCCAGATCGGGTAGAGCATCCGCGCCCGCTCCAGGATCGAGCTCGCGGTCCGCTGGGTGATCTTGTACACCTCCTTCAGATCCTTCATCAGCAGTTCGTTATCATTGAGCTGCCCCTCCATGATCGCAGGCACCTTCGTGTTCAGCACACGCAGCTTCGACAGCGTGGATTGCTGCGCCCGGAAGGCCGCGTCCACATCATCCTGCTTCACCGCCCGGTCCTGCACCAGCCCCTCGAACCCCGCGATGAAGGCTTCCATATCCGTGGTGCCCAGCCCGCCGATTTTCAGGGTCGGTGCGTGTTGTGTCCACACTGTCAGCGACAGGATGGCGCGTTGTTTGGTGATTTCCCAGTTTTGCATGGTCGTAGGTGTGTTGAGAGAGATCGGATGGCTTGGAAGAAACGTCGTTGGTTCGGCAGGAGAGGCGCTGGCAGACCACAAAAAGCCCTGATTCCAGCTACTCCCGTCATTCCAGCGGGCGAGGAGGGGAAGCTGCGGCATGGCCGTGGCGGTGGAGAGCCCGGGAGCAGTGACACAAAGGCCGGCGGCACCGGCGGCGATCATGCCCTGGGCGATGATGGAGAATGAAAAGTCGGCTCATGGTGGTGGATGCCTCATCTCAGCGCCGGACCATTTCGGGGAAAAACCCCGCCATGCCCGGAATTAAAAATAGAATCTCAAATTCACCCGCCGATGGCAAGAATATACTTCGTTATCTAGGAGATTATTCGTTCGGCCAGGCCTCCCCACCCCGCATGCCCGAATTCACCATCAGTCGTTAGCCTCAGAGAGGCGGCAGGCAATGGCTCACAGCGCCATGTCAGCGTCTGCCAAAAAGCACGTTCGGCTAAAATACACCCCCGCAGACCGCATCGCCTCCCCCCCCCTCGCCCCGGCAAATCCTCCCGCCACCTCCCAGACTCCATGCCGGGGAGAGGGTCGGGGTGAGGGGCCGTCACCCAACGCGGCGGTGATGGACATCCCCTCACCTAAACTCTCCCCGCAAGGACTTGGCAGCGAAACGCACCCGCAGCGGGGAGAGGAACCCGCGCTGTGGCCCGCCAGACTCCTGAGCGATACCCTGCCACCTCGATGAGACGACCGCTTTGACTGCATAATCGTCATTTGAACATATGTCATCGTCCGCCAGAAGCCTGTCAGCGTCTTTTGCATCCATCTCAGCGTCTTTGGATAGAATGTTATCGTCTGCCAAAGTGTATGTCAGTGCCTTTTGAACACCTGTCATCGTCCGATAAAAGGTATGTCATCGTCTTTTAAAGAGATGTCATCGTCAGCCAAAGGGTATGTCATCGTCGTTGGTTAACGCGTTGATGGATGACATGGCCTAAAAAGACGATCACATGGTTTGAAAAGACGCTGACGTGGCTCCAGGAGACGCTGACATGGCCTGGAAAGACGCTGACGTGACTCCAAAAGACGATGACGCTTTTGTGAAAGCCGCACCCGTGGAACAAAAAGACCAGTCCTCTCCACTGAGGGGAGAGGCTGGGTGAGGGGCGGGGCGGCATCGCTCCCCCCAAAGACGAACCCGCCGCCCCACGAGCCGCTGCAGAATGCGCCCCCAGGAGCGCGGAGTTCCGACTCCGCAGCAGGTCGAGCGCACCCAAGACGTCGCCTCCGGTGAAACCGCCCTGCTCGGAGACTTCGAGGATGTGGAGTCTTTGCCAGATGCTGCGGACTTGGAAGTCCGCGCTCCACGGGAGCCTCAGGCGGCGGTCTCGCACTCGGTTAGGGTGGCCTGGGCAAAGGCGAACTCGGGTATGCCGAGACGGGTAAAGATGTCCACTGCGAGCCGGGCGTGGGGCAGGGCTTCGGCGGCCTTGCCTTGACGCACGAGGGCCTTTGCGAGGCTGTGACTGTTGGCGGCGATCAATTCCTGGCGGCCGACTTTCTCAGACAAAGGCAAGGCCTCACGCGCAAGGTTCTCGGCTTTTAGCCAGTCCTTTTGATCGATGGCAAGAGAAGCAAGATTGCCTGTGTAGGTGGCCACGCCTGAAGTGGTCCCGACGATGCGGGCTACTTTCAACGCTTCACGGTAATGCTTTTCGGCGGCGGCAAAGTCGCCGAAGTCGCTCTCGGCACAGGCTAGGTCGTTTAGGCAAATAGCTACTTCCACACTCTCGGCATCGCGCTGGCGGTCGATGTCGAGCGCCTCACAGTAGGCGGCGATGGCGGCAGCGTAATCCGCCTTCGCCCGATGGCCGTGGCCGCGCAAGCGGATGGCGATGGCGCATTCTCGGGCACCGGCATTGGCCTTGGCCCAGTGGGCGGCGGCGCGCTCTGCGCAGGTGAGCACGGCATCGGCCTGCTGGCGCAGGGAGTGAATAATACCAGTGAAATAGGCACGCCTGCCTGCCCTGTCGTGATCGGCGGCGGCCACGGCCCTGCCTTCAGCTTTTGCGTTGAGGGCGAGCCATTCATCCCAGCGGCCATGAAAATTGAGGAAGTTCGTGAGAGCATCGCACACGTTTTGCATGCGGTCATTGTCACCGGCGAGGAAGAGGTCCAGCGCTGGGGCGATGCCGGGCCAGGCGGCTTCGAGGGTGGTGAAGCGGTCGTACTCTTGCCAGCCATTCTCCATGATGAGGGCGTAGGCGCGCTTTTCCAGGATGTTGCCGGTTTCGGCTACGACCTCGGGCTTTTTCTTCCGCAGGAAGTCGGCGACGAGGGGGACGAGGGCGTAGTGTGTGCCTTCGGCGTTGTCGGTGACGAGGGAGCGGTTGGCGAGGCTGCCGAGGGCGGTCTCGGCGAGGGATTCCGCGATCCCGGCATTGGCGGCGATGTGCTCCACCTTCGCCGGAAGGGTGAAGTAGGTGAGGGCGCAGAGGATCTGGGTTTCGTCGGCGGTGAATTCATTCACGAGGTCGCCAAAGATGAACTCCAGGGGGTCGTTTTTCTCCGGGCAGGAACGGAGGAAGGCGATGGCATTGGCGATGGTGCGGCAGGAACCGCGTCCGAGCTGCCCGGCGGTCCAGCGCAGGAGCAGCGGGATGCCTGCGGTGGCCTGCCAGAGGGTGCGGTGATCGTCCACACTGGCACGGGCGAGCAGCTTGTTGTGCTCGGCGATGTCGGCGAGGGTGGCGAGTGCGGCAGCTTCGTCGAGCTTGTCGAGTTCGATGAGATTGATGCCTCGGCCGATGCGGCGGCGGGCGGTGAGGATGGCTTTGCAGACGCCGGGCAGGTCGCTGACGAACTCGACGATGCGCTCGCGGTCCTCGGGAGTGAGGGATTCGAGGTTGTCCAAGATGAGCAGGGCGCGGGTGCCGGTGAGGGCATCGAGGATGAGGCGGGCGCGATCCTCCGGCGTGCTGCGGGGGATGTCATCGCGGCCTAAAGCGCGGGCGATCTCATCGAGGATGCCGAGGTAGTGGGAGACGAAGCGGACCTTCACGGGGCGCGGGCCTTCGTCTTCGAGGGCGCGGTCCTTGATGGAGACGAAGATGACGGGATCAAACTGGTCGCGTGAATACACGGAGGCAGCCCGGACCGCGAGGGAGGTCTTTCCCATGCCACCCGGTCCCGCGATGAGGGCACCCCAGGTGCGCTTCTCCGGGCGCAGGGCGTCATGGATCTGCGCGAGTTCCTTTTCACGACCATGGAAGTGATCGAGGCGGGGGAGGTAGTGGGGTGCGTGGGAAGGCCGGACATCGGGCGATGAAGGATCGGTGTCATTTTTTGGCTGACGGCCTTTGAACTCGTGCAAGGCGTCGCTGACGAGGCGGCGGAGTTCTTCGATGGATCGGAATTGTTTGCGCACACGGCCATCCGAGGCGCGACCCTTGAACTTCTTGAGCTTGGCTTGGGCGGTGGAGTCGGCCTCGATGTCTTTGGCGGTGAAGGGATGCTCGTCGTGGGCGATGAAGATGAGGAGTTCGTTGAGTTTGCCCTGCTTCTGGCGCTCGACGGCGTGATCGAACTCCATTTCGGTGATGGAGATGTCTTTTCCATCGGGCACCCAGCCGTAACGAAAGGCGTAGATGCCGAGGTAGAGGTCGGCTTGGTCCACCATCTCTAAAGAAACGGTGATGCCGGTGGCATCGCGGGCAGGCAGGTGCTCCATGCCGATGGGGAAGATGCCGCAGGCGAGGCAGGCTTCTTTGACGGCGGCGCGGTGTTCGGGCAGATCGACGGCAGTGCTGCTGATCATGGCGGTGAGCTGGCCGGGCTTGGC
>CAYMHJ010000009.1:5366-12024 GCA_964390165.1 uncultured Prosthecobacter sp.
AAAGGACGCGGTGGAGGCGTCTGCGGACGAAGAAGCCGGAGACGGGGGCGTTTGACCAGAGGAAAATGGTTTGGGGGAGAGCTTGGTGGATGTCGGATTCGGGCGTGTGGTGGGGACGGGGTTTCTTTCGTCCCTGCCGGGACTTGGGAAGAGGTGGGGGTGGGTGTCGGCGGACCCACCGCTGAAGCGGTGGGCTATTGCCTTTCGCCTCTCCGAGGCTGGATGCGGGCGGGGTGGGGCGTGGGAAAGGTGAGTGGGCTGATGCGGTGTTGTGATGTTCCTTTCTTGCACGCTGGCCGCTGCGCTGTACAAGGCAGTCCATGCCATCTCCGCTGATTGACATTCATCACATCGCCAAGCTTTCCCGTCTCGCTCTGACGGAGGAGGAGGCGTTGCATTATCAGGAACAACTGACGCGCATTCTGGGTCACATCGACCAACTGAGCAGCTACACACTGGATGCGGAGCCGAGTGCTCATGCGATGCCGGTCTTTGATGTGGTGCGTGCGGATGTGGCGCGGCCTGGCTTTACCCAGGAGGAGGCGCTGGCGAATGCTCCACGCCGTGCGATGGACCAGTTTCAGATTCCGAAGGTCATCGAGTGATGCGGAAGAGCGGAGGGCGGAGAGCAGAGAGACGAATCTGCCAAGCCCTCTGCCCGCTATCTGGTTTCTTTTTCTCTCTTCTCTACGCCCTCAGCCCTCCACTCTCAGCCCTCTGCTTCATGTCTCTCGCCGCCTCCACCATCGCTGCTCTCCGCGGGCGCTTGCTCGCCAAAGAAATCACGCCTCGTGACATCGTGACGGATGTGGCGAGGGCCATCGAGGACGGGAATGGGAGCATCGGGGCGTATCTTTCCTGGGATGTGGAGAAGGCGCTGAAGGAGGCGGATGCGGCGGATGTGACGCTGGGTCTGGGGGGCATCCCGATCGGGATCAAGGATAACATGAATGTGACGGGCGAGCCCTGCACTTGTGGTTCGCGGATGCTGGCGGAGAATTACCGGGCGCCGTATGATGCGGGGGCGATCACGAAGCTGCGTGCGGGCGGTGCGGTGCCGTTTGGGAGGCTGAACATGGACGAGTTTGCGATGGGGTCTTCCACGGAAAACTCGGCGCTGGGGGTGACGCGGAATCCGTGTGATCTGGAGCGCATCCCGGGCGGGAGCAGCGGTGGGAGTGCGGCGGCGGTGGCGGGGAATCTGGCGGTGGCGACGCTGGGATCTGACACGGGCGGCTCGATCCGGCAGCCGGCGGCGCTTTGTGGATGTGTGGGGATGAAGCCGACGTATGGGCGCATCTCGCGCTATGGTCTGGTGGCTTTTGCCTCGTCTCTGGACCAGATAGGGCCGATCACGAAGACGGTGGAGGATGCGGCGCTTTTGCTGAACTATCTGTGTGGGAAGGATGTGCGGGACTCGACCTCGCTGGAGGTGGAGGTGCCGGACTTTACGGCGGGCCTGGGGAAGGACATCAAGGGTCTGAGGGTGGGGCTGCCGAAGGAGTATTTCATCGCCTCGGGCATCCACGCGGGTGTGTCTGCGGCGGTGAATGCGGCGATCAGGAAGCTGGAGGGGCTGGGGGCGATCCCGGTGGAGATCAGTCTGCCGCACACGGATGTGGGAGTAAGTACTTATTACATCATCGCTCCGGCGGAGGCTTCGGCGAATCTGGCGCGCTTCGACGGGGTGAGGTACGGGCACCGCAGCGCGAAGGCGGGGGATCTGATGGAGCATTACATGATGAGCCGGGAGGAGGGATTCGGCCCGGAGGTGAAGCGGCGCATTTTGCTGGGCACTTATGTGCTGAGCAGTGGCTACTACGATGCCTATTACATCAAAGCGCAACGCGCCCGGACGCTGATCCGGCGGGACTTTGAGGAGGCCTTCGAAAAGGTGGACGTGATCGTGAGCCCGACGAGCCCGACGCCTGCGCACAAGCTGGGTGAGCTGAAGGACAATCCTTTGGCGGCCTATCTGGAGGATGTGTTTACGATCCCGGTGAATCTAGCCGGGCTGCCGGGGATAAGCATCCCCTGTGGTACGGCTGAGGAGGGCGGGAAGCAACTGCCGGTGGGGCTGCAAATCATCGGCAAGCCGCTGGATGAAGTGACGGTGCTGCGGGTGGCGGACGCGTATGAAAAAGCCTGAGACGAACTGCCATGAAGCTCTGTGATCTTGTCTTTACCGGCTTTAACAAACGTGTGGCGGCGCTGGACCGGCGGACGGGGAAAGTGGTTTGGCAGTGGAAGGCCTATCACAATGGCTATGTGACTCTGCTGCTGGACGGCGAGATGCTGGTGGTGTCTGTGAACGGCTATATGTATGGCCTGGAAGCGCTGACGGGCCGGGAGATCTGGCAGAATGAGATGGAGGGCTTTGGCTACGGTGTGGCGAGCCTGGTGTCTGTGAACGGTGTGACGGGGGCCTCGCTACCGAGTGCTGCGGCTGAGCGGCAAGCTGCGGCTGCGGCGACGGGTGCGGCGGCGGCCTGAGGCAGAACCTAGCGCTTCATCATGGTGACGATGCGGTGGACCATCTGGGTGAGTTCGCCGGCCTCGTAGGGCTTTGGGAGGACGCCGACGAAGCCTTTTTCGAGGTAGGTCATCTGGACGTCTTCATTGACGCTGCCGCTGGTGACGACGATGCGGGCGTCGGGGTCGAATTTGAGGAGTTCGGCGGCGGTTTCGCCTCCGTTCATGCCGCCACGGAGGGTGAGATCCATGAGGACGACATCGGGGGTGGAGCCGGTGCGTGCGAGGCTTTGATAGATGCGGACGGCGTCCTGGCCGTTGTCGGTCTCGACGACTTCGTAGCCGCAGCGCTTGAGGATCATGTGGGCGACTTTGCGGAGATCGTCCTCGTCATCGACGATGAGTACGCGGCCCTGGCCGTTTTTAAGAGGGACGGGGGCGCGATTTTCGGATGAGGAGGAGGGTGCGGTGCCTGATTCGGGTGCCGGAGGCGGAACCGCGGGGAGGAGGACGGTGAACTCGGTGCCGACATGGATGCGGGAGGTGACGCGGATATCACCGCCGAGGTCTTTGACGAAGCGCTTGCAGGTGGTGAGGCCGATGCCGTTGCCATCGGTCTTAGTGGTGAAGGATTCGCGGAAGAGGCGGGCCAGATTTTCCGGCGCGATGCCGCAGCCGCGATCACGGACGGTGAGGCGGATGTAGGGGCCTGGAGTGAGGGCAGAGTCCTGGCCGAGGGAGATCTCAGCATTTTCGGCATCGACATCCATGTGGCCGCCCTGGGGCATGGCCTGGATGCCATTGAGGATGAGGTTTTGAAGGACCTGGCTGATCTTGGTGCCATCGGCAACGGGCCAGCGGAGATGCTGGCCGAGGTGGACGTTGACGTGGACGTTGGCTCCGGCGCTGGCGAATTTGACAGTGTCCTGGATGATAGGGGTGAGATCGACGGGTTTTTTTTCGTGAGGCTGGGCTTTGCAGGCGGAAACGACCTGGGAGGTGAACTGGCGTGCGCGTTTCAGGCCGCTGAAGATGAGCTGGAGTTCCTCGTGCAGGGCTGGATCTGCGCCGACTTTCTGGACGAGATCGGAGAGGCGCATGGTGACGGGGCCGAGGAGGTTGTTCACGTCATGGGCGATGCCCTGCGCCAGAGCGGCGAGATTGTCTTTTTTGAGCTGGTCGGAGCTGGTGTCGAGGTCGTCGGCTTTCAGAGGGACGGTCTTGGCGGAAATGGCGGAGATGACCGGCTGTGGGGTGACGATGAGGGTGAAGTTCAACAGCTTGCGCATGCTGTTAAAGACGGCTCGAATGCGCCAGCGGCAGTGCTGGGGCTCCTGGCCGTAGAAGTTCTGAAGTCGGCATTCGCATTCATGCGTGCCGCCGTTTTCGATGGCTAGGTGCAGGCTCTGAAGCAGCGTGGTGGCATCGAGTTCACCAAACGTGAGGTCGCGCAGGGTCATGCCACGAAGGCCTCGGTCTGGCTCTGCACCGACCATGGCGGAGGCAGAGGCATTGCTGAAGAGCACCTGGGGCCCTTTGCTGCCGCTATATTCTGCTTCGCTGATGATGACTGCTTCGGGCACCTGATCTAGCGCTACTCTCAGGAAGTAGTTGGCTGTTTTCATTTGATCGAGGCTGGCCTCTAGGTCAGCCAGAGTCTCTGGGCGCAGGGTATCGGGAGCGAGAGTCATGGCGGCGAATACCGCGTCTTTTAATGATTTAAGATAGTTAAGTAAACCTTATTTTTTGGAATACTGTTCTTTTTTGCCTCTCGTTTTTGAAAATGAAGAAACTCCGAGCTGGGTAGCCAACGAAACTCTGGGACGGGCAGATTTGAATGGTCGGAGAACCAACGCTGAAAAGCCGTGCTACTGGGCAGAATCTTTGGCCTGCTGCTGGCTGGCGGCGTCGAGCTTGCTCATGGGGTAAGGGACTTCCTGAGCATTGGCGGGCATGCGGAGGATGACGTTGTCGCCATCCAGGCGGACGAAGCCGGCTTTGATCTTTTTGCCCTCGAAGTTCGTCCAGGTCATGATGGGCGGCAGGTCAGGCTTGGCTTTGCCGGCATTGGAGACGGGCGTCATTTTTGGCCCTTTGCCGTCGAGAGATGCGCCTTCGGTGATCCATTCGCGGATTTTTTCGATGTCTCGGGAACTCAGGTTTTCATCTGGAGGCATGTGAGCTTCATGGCTGGCATCGGCGATGACGACAAACATGTGGCTTTCAGCCGGATTGCCGGGGACAATGGCCCCTTTGGGGTTGATGTCGAGCTTCAGTGTTTCGAGGTCATCGAAGACGTATCCGGCCTTTTTTTTGCCCGTTTTCTGGCTGTGGCACTCGTAGCAGTTCTTTTCCAGGATTGGGGCGATGTCCTTTTTAAAGTCGGCGGCGGTGGCTGGTAGAGCGGCAATGAGGATGGGCAACAGGGGGCGAAGATTCATTTTTGGGGGGCGTCATCATCAAACGCGACAAAGTATCTGTCCTTAGCTTTTGCGCCACGGTGGGCGAAAATTGCTCAGGTTGCACCGGGCCGTCTTTGCATGAGAATCCCGGGTGCTCACCGCCATCGACAGCTTTATTTTATTCATTGCCACGGAGCGTGGGCTTTCCACCAATTACCAACTGCTCGTACGCCGGGTGCTGGAGGGGCTGGCGACCTGGCTGGAAGAACATCGGAAGGTCGTGGAGGTGGCGGACGTGACGACTGAACTGCTTACAGACTACCTGGCCAGCCGAAAGAAGGACGGGCTGGCTGCTTCGAGCGCACGGATTGAATTGGTGGCGCTGAAGATCTTCTTCCGCTGGCTGGTGGCGCGGGGGAAGCGGATGGGCGATCCTGCGGAGGCGATCCTGCCGCCTCGCGTGGAGAAAAGTCTCCCTGGCACGCTGAATGAAGAGACGGTGAGGCAGCTCATCGAGTCCATCTCCGGCAATGGGCCGCTGGACCGGCGGGACCGGGCCATCATGGAGCTTTTTTATGCCAGTGGACTCCGGCTTTCCGAACTGGTGAACTCACGACTAGAGCATCTGAGTCTCGAAGAAGGCTGGATCAGGGTGGTGGGGAAGGGGAGCAAGACGCGGCTCTGCCCTGTAGGAGCCGCGGCACGGGAAGCACTGCAAGCCTACCTTGATCACGCCCGCCCTTCCCTCGTATCACCGAATACACAGAGTCATGTCTTTCTCAGCATTCACGGGACTCTCCTCACTACAGCCCGTGTAAAACAGATCGTTCAGGAGCGGGCCAAGGCTGCCGGACTGGAGGCGCACGTGCATCCGCATCTCCTGCGGCATTCCTTTGCCACCCATCTGCTGAATAATGGCGCTGACCTGCGGGTGATTCAGGAAATGCTCGGCCATGCCGACATCTCCACAACGCAGATCTATACCCATGTGGACCAGCGCAGGCTGAAGCAGGTGCATCAGAAGTTTCATCCACGGGCATAAATGCCGGTTTTCCATGATACTGACTATTTCACCCACCATGCTGCCGCCATTCGGCGGTGCCTTTATTTGTCAAAACAGTCCTCCAAATCAATGAATAAAAGTCTTTACATAGATATGTGGGTATGGTTCAAATCATAAAATAGCAGATGAATTTTATTTTTTGTATCCGTTTTCTTTCACAACCAATCCACTCATGAAAAAAGCTCCGATCTATGTATTGTTGGCAAGCTCCTGCCTCCTGACCATCTCCGTGGCCAAGTGGAGCAGAGTTCCTGGAGTCGATAACAGACCTGTTAACATGTCTCTCGCCACCTCCGGGACATCTGTTGTCAGTTCCAGTGGGATTAATCCCTCCAGCGGGTTGACAGTGGGCGACCCGTTGCGTGCCATCACTATTGCGGCTGGGAAAACAGAGGCTGTCCTCAAATTTTCCATCCAATCTTATGTCGAAAAAGCATCTTTTGTCAGTGATGGATTGGAAGGCAAAGTGAGCGCCTCCATGAGTTCCGATGGCAAATCTTGGAATGCAGCCGCCAGCACAGTTTTCTCCCCGGCTGATCGCAATGTCGCTTTGTCATTGGGCCGCGCGCAGGGTCGTTATCTTCGCCTTGAATTTGAATTGGTGCGTGGAGGTTCCATTCGCAGCTTCCAGGCTTTTGGCGCTTACTCGGAATCTGACTTTAAACTGACGGAGTCACCTGACAATGATGGCCCTACTTTCAATCTTGCCTCCGGTCTTGGT
>CAYMHJ010000009.1:12034-43875 GCA_964390165.1 uncultured Prosthecobacter sp.
AATCCGGAGAGCTATGGCGATCGCAATGATGCGATGCTTTACAATCAAATCGAATTCCCTGAATCCGATGAGAAGTATCGCACGGCTGTTTATGACCTCGGCCAAGTGCGTTCACTTTCTGAATTTGGTTCAGTTCATTCCCCTCGCCCAGTTCGCCTGAGGGTTTACGCCTTTGAATCCCTTCCAGAAAAAGAAGACTGGCGCGGACGCCTCGCTTTTGATTCCACCATTTTCGACACGGCTGAACCCGTGGCATCGGGTGAAGAGACCTCTGGTTCTGGCACCATCAAGGTAAAGCCCAAGTCAGTTGTCAAAGCTCGATATGTGGCCCTTCGCTGGGAGCCTGATTTTAATCCCCCTGCTTTTTCTGCCGGAGTCTTTATCGGTAGTAATGGATATAATGTCGGACCTGGTAGTGGTGCTGGCGGTCCGCTGAATGGAGGAGGTCAGGCCGGACAGCCGGGGAGCCCAGGCGGAGGAGAAGCTGGTGGCCAAACAGGTGGGGCTCCAAATGCTTTCATGAGCAACTCACTTTCTGGCGCAGGCACTGGATTTGCTGCGAGTGGTGGAACGGTAAGCAACTAAAATACTGCATAAGCTCTTCAGAATGAATTTCAGTGGGCGGCGGATTGATCCGCCGCCCACTTCATTTTTGGGCAGGTGAATCATCAATCAGATAAACTTTGGCGGATCAAGTCAACCACCAGCAGAAACCTCCACTGGGTACAGGTAGAACCTCCGGGCCTCCGCACAGCAGCATTTCCCCATGGTCGAGGTTTCCTCGTGCGCCAAATTGCTGAAACAGCAGATGATGCAGGGAGATGGGTGTGAGTTCTGGGGTGTGACAGGAAAGCAGGAGGCCGAGGGGCTCTGGCGATATTAGTTTGCCAATCAGGGTGAGCAGGGTCGGGAGATCGTTTTCGATCTTGAAGATCTCGCCTTTGGCACCGCGACCGTAACTCGGGGGATCGAGGATGATGAGATCATACTGGCGCTCGCGGCGTTGCTCGCGCTCGAGGAACTTTGTTACGTCATCGACTATCCAGCGGATCGGTTTTTCATCGAGATGGTTGAGCGTGGCGTTCTGGCGCGCCCAATCAACCATCCCCTTGCTGGCATCGACATGGCAGACCTCCGCTCCTCCATGCGCTGCGGCGAGCGTACTGCCGCCGGAGTAGGCGAAGAGATTCAGCACGCGTGGCGCTCTCCCGTACTTTTTAAAGTAGGAGGCACAGACTTCGCGGATGCGTTTCCACTGATCCCGCTGCTCGGGAAAAATGCCGAGGTGGCCGAAGTCGGTGCTACTGAGTTTGAAGCGTGTGCCATCGACATCGATGTTCCAGGTGTCAGGCAAATTGTCGCGTCCACGCCATTGATTTCCGCCCTCACGAAAGAAAGTGGCCGTGGCCTGCCGCCAAGTGGCCTCGGGCAGAGTCTTTGCCCACACGGCCTGAGCGCAGGGCCGCGAGAGCACGACGGGGCCAAAGCGTTCCAGTTTCTGAAAAGTGCCGCTGTCGAGAAGTTCGTAACCGTTTGTCATGAGAGGCTGGTATCTCACAAGATTCCAAGATGTGCAGCGGGGAATACGGAGAAATTTGAGGCGATGCCTGTACATAAAAACAGCCCGGAAGCGGACTTCCGAGCTGCTGGTGATCGTTGAGGACGATTGGCGGGATCAGCCTGCGGCCTCGATCTCGGCTTCCATCTTTTTCTTTTCACGCTGCCGCTGACTGGAGTCGAGCGTGCGCTTGCGGAGCCGGAGGTTCTTCGGGGTGCACTCCACGAGTTCGTCTGGAGCGATGTACTCGATGGCTCGCTCAAGGCTGAACTTCATTGGCGGGGTCAGCTGGATACCTTTGTCACCACCAGCGGCGCGGAAATTTGTGAGCTGCTTGGCACGGCAAGGGTTGACCGGAAGGTCGTCAGTGCGGGGGTTTTCACCTATGATCATACCATCATAAACCTGATCACCTGCGGTGACGAAGAGCTTGCCGCGGACCTGGATGGTATCCAGCGCATAGCTGGTGGCTTCACCACCTTCGGTGCTGACAAGAGTGCCGGTGCTGCGGGTCTGCATGTAACCGGCGTGCGGGGCATATTCGCGGAAAAGATGGCTGTGGATACCGTGACCGCTCGTGAGGTTCATCAGTTCGAACTCGAAGCCGATGAGGCCACGCGTCGGGATGTAGGCCTGCACGGTGGTGCGGCCGTTGTGGGCATTCATGTCCTCGATGCGGCCCTTACGCTCGGAGATGCTCTTCATGACGCCGCCGAGGTAGTCATCCGGCACATCAAGGTAGAGGGTTTCAAACGGCTCACAAATGACGTCATCGATGCGCTTGGTGATGACCATCGGACGGGAGACGAGAACCTCGAAGCCTTCACGACGCATCTGCTCCACGAGCACGGCGATCTGCATGGCTCCACGGGCGCTGACATCAAAGATACCGGCGGTGTCGGTGTCTTTGAAGGAAAGCGTAACGTTCATCTTCTGCTCGCGATCCAGGCGGTCACGAATCTTGCGGGAGGTGACATGATCGCCTTCACGACCGGCCAGTGGGCCGTCATTCACAGCGAACTGCATCACGATGGTCGGTGGGTCGATGGCGACGAAAGGCAGGGCTGGAGCCTCTGCCGAGCCTGCGATGGTCTGGCCGATGTCCACGTCCTCAAAGCCGGAGATGCCGACGATGTCACCGGCGCCACCTTCGACGGAATCGCTGGTGGTGAGGGTGGTGTATTGGAAGACTTTGGTGACCTTGATGGGCTTCGGTTTTTCGTCAGGGGTCTTGCCGAGCAGGAAGACGCGATCGCCGAGCTTCACGGTGCCACGGGTGACTTTACCGATGGCCACACGACCGACGAAGTTGTCCCAGTCGATGTTCGAAACGAGCATCTCGAAGCTGCCTTCGAGCTCGGCTTTTGGCTCGGGGATGTGCTTGAGTATCTGCTCCAGGATGAAGGTCATGTCCTTCTGCTCGCCATTAGGCTTGTCGGTAACCCATCCAGCACGGGCGCTGCCATAGATGAAGGGGGCGTTGAACTGCTCCTCGGTGGCTTCGAGTTCCATCAGGAGTTCCAGAACCTTGTCATGCACCTTCTCAGGCTCGATGTGCGGGCGGTCCATCTTGTTGATGAGCACGATCGGCTTGATGCCCTGCTGCATTGCCTTTTTCAAAACGAAGCGGGTCTGCGCCTGGGGGCCTTCGTAGGCGTCCACCACGAGCATCACGCCATCCACCATCTTCATCACGCGCTCCACCTCACCACCGAAGTCGGCATGTCCGGGAGTATCGACGATGTTGATAATGTGGCCGTTCCAGTGAACCGAAGTGTTCTTTGCCTTGATGGTGATGCCCTTTTCCTTTTCGAGATCCATGCTGTCCATGGCGCGTTCAGCGATGGCCTGATTCTCACGGAAATTACCGCTGGCGCGGAGCAGTGTGTCCACGAGCGTGGTTTTGCCATGGTCAACGTGGGCGATGATGGCGATGTTCCGGATCTTTGAGGGGGGCGTCATGAGGTCTCTTTTTCTGGGGGGAGGGGGAAGGGGCGCGGAGGCTAGCAGGTTTGGCCCTTTTGGCAAACGAGGGTTTCGTTACCCGTTTTCGGGGGCGGAATGCGAGGGAAGTTCATCACCCTCCAGTCTCAACCTGGGGCAACCAACTTCTCAGCTTTCTGGGTTCACTGCCTGCCGCTCAAAAGTGGTATGCCGGGCCAATAAATAATAATAGCCGCCCACGGAGCCAATCAGGAACAAAAATGCCACGATCAGCCAAAATCCAGGCATGAGCGGTGGGCTGAGGCGGCGACGTGACATGGCGGTCTGGGATTAAAACGTCCTGGCGAGGTGTTCTACGGCATTTTTTAGCAGTTTGAGCCCGATCTCCTGGCTTTTTTCGGGATGGAACTGCACAGCCATGAGGTTTGCTTTTGCAATTCCGGCCACAAAAGGCACGCCATAATCTGTGCGGCAGAGCTCAAGGGATTCATCCTCCACGTCTGGGTAATAACTGTGAACAAAGTAAAGGTGCGCAGGGTTTGGAATGTCTTTCCACCAAGCAGGTTTGTCCTCGGCCCAGGAGACTTTGTTCCAGCCCATGTGAGGAATTTTCAGCCCGTGGGAGGCATCGAACTTTTTCACACGCCCAGGTGCCGCACCAAGCCCTTCCACACCTGGGCATTCCTCGCTAGACTCAAAGAGGAGTTGATAGCCGAGGCAGATACCGAGGTAGGGCTTTTCAGCCTTTAGCCAGGCTCGCAGCGGCTCCCATAGTCCTGTTTCTTTGAGGATACGCACACTGTCACCAAAGGCTCCCTGGCCCGGAAAGACGAGGACGTCGATGTCACCAAACTGTTCAGGTTTCGTGACGAGCCGGGCTTCGTAACCGATGGATGTAAAAGCATTTAAGACGCTGCGCAGATTGCCAGCTCCGTAGTCGAGCACTCCGAGATTCATGAATTAAAGAACCTCCTTTGTGCTTGGAATGCCGGTGACACGAGGGTCGTGGCGAGTGGCCATGTCGAGCGCACGGGCCAGTCCTTTGAAAATGGCTTCCGCCATGTGGTGTGCATCGCGCCCACGTTTGATCTCCACATGTAATGTGGCGAGCAGGCTGGAGGAAAAGGCGCGGAGGAACTCCTCCACGAGCTGATAGCTGAAGCGGTTGATCCCACCGATGGCCTCCACGCGCTCGGGTGCATGATAGCTTAGGAAGGCCCGACCGCTCAGGTCGAGCGCCACCTCAGCCAATGTTTCATCCATGGGCAGGAGCCAAAAACCATAACGGGTGATGCCAGCTTTATTCCCCAGTGCCTCTCGGAAGCATTGGCCGAGCACGATCCCTGTGTCCTCTACGGTGTGGTGGTAGTCCACAGCGATGTCACCCACGACCTTGATCTTCAAGTCAAAGAGGCCGTGCCGCGCGAATAGCGTGAGCATGTGGTCAAAGAATGGCACGCCAGTGTCGATCTGTGCCGTGCCTGATCCATCGATGTCCAGTTCGATCTGGATGTTGGTCTCTGCCGTTTTGCGGTTCTGTTTCGCGGTGCGGGGTGTCTGCATGGGCGATCATTAAACAGGCACTGCCCATGGTGGTCAACGTGCGGATGGGACTTTGAAATCGAAGGTATAGGGCAGTCAAGACTCAGATGAGCTTCACAGATCAGAGATTTTGACCCTGCAATGGTCGGCTGGAACGACCTCCCACACTCAGAGTGTCATGCATGGATGTCAGAAAATTATGAAAAATATGAAAATAATAGTTGAATGGTTTTTATGATTGCTTATAAATACCATATTCCGAGTGAAGATTTCCATCTGGAAATTGGAGTCGGAACGCAAAATACCAACAGCCCAAATACCAAGATACTATGAAACAGACCAAAGTTACCTCCCTTAAGGCTGGCTTCAGCCTTGTCGAAATGCTCGTCGTGATCGCGATCATCGGCATCATTGCCGCCATCGCCATCCCGAACATCGGTTCCATCAATGACAGCGCTCGTGAAGCTTCGGCCAAGCGTAACGCTCAGTCCGTCGCTTCCGTGCTGAACGCTGCCATCGCCGCTGGCGTGACTGCTGCGCAGCTCGGCTTCACGGCTGATGTGGCTGCCGGTGACGGCACTGCAGTTACCGCCGTGGTCTCCATCGCTGAAACTGGCGTGGCACCTGCTGATGGTGCCTTCGAGGGCAAAAACTTCACCGTCGGTAACATCGACGACGATGAAGCCAAGCTTGCTGGCAAGTATGTCAGCTATGACTTCGACAATCACCAGGTCGTTTACACACCTGGTTCATAATCCTCTGACGGTTTGAAGCCGTCTGATCAAAACCCGCAGGAAGTAATTCCTGCGGGTTTTTTGCGTCAGGGCATCTTTAGACAAAAACAATGTTGATTTAGATCCGTAGCATACCTGGAGAACCGCAGGTTATTTGAATTCGGGGTAGAAAGGATTGTGTGCCTTTTCCTCACCCACAGTTGTCAGCGGCCCGTGGCCTGGTGCGATGATGGTTTCGTCAGGGAGAGTGAATATTTCCCTCCGGTTGGTGGCGAGTGCATCGGGGAAGGATACGGCACCGCCTCCCATGGAGGAGGCGAAAAGAGCATCGCCGACGATGGCGACTGGCTGTGCCAGGCCACGTACGACAAAGGTGGTGCCACCCTTGGAGTGGCCCCAAGTGGAGCGGGACTCGATGGTCAGGCCGCCGAGTCGCCAGGTCGTTCCAGGGGCGAAAGTTTGCGCGGCGGGATGGGACTCGCGCTCACTGACGAGCACGGCAGGGGCCGCCAGAGACGGAATGTCAGCCACATGGTCGGGATGTGTGTGGGTTAGGAAGAGGTATTTCAGAGTCAGGCCGAGGTCTTGGAGGCACTCTAACATCGGAGCGGCAGAGGCCCCAGTGTCAAAAGCGGCCGCCTCGCGGGTCTGGGCATCCCAGACCAGATAGGCATTCACCGTCATGTCATGGTAGGTTGTATTGAACTGGGCCAGCCCTTCCAGAGTCACCTCCGCCGGACTCCAGCCGCTGTCAGCCATGGTTACCAGGGATGGGCCATGCAGGCCGAGTGCGGGTGCCAGCTTGAGAATCGTGGCGTGGTCTGGTATACCATCCTTCACTGTCTCCACCTGGGCGACGGTGACACCTGCTTTTTCAGCCAGGGCTTCCACGGTGAAGCCGAGACCACGCTGGGACTTGCCCACCACATCATTGAAAAGATCTTCGAGGGGAATGCTCATGAGTCTCGCACCCAAGGACAACCCACGCCGCACGGCAAGCAGCAAATTCGAGGCTCAATTTCAGATTTCGGATTTCAGAATCCGGCTTTAAGTTCCACCTATGTTCGAAATCTTCGCCAATCCTTTCTATACCTTTTGCATGGGGCTCGCCCTCGGTGCCGTTTTCCTCGTCATGGCCGTCCTCAGCCACTGGAAGACCAAGGGAGAATTTCGCCGGTACAAGACACATTTAAGCGACAAGCTGGAACTCGAAGCCCGCCAGATGCAGGAGACTAACAAGGAGAAGGCCCGCCTCGCCTCGGAAAACGAAAGCCTGCGCATGCAGGTCTCCCGCCTAAATGAGAAGCCTGACAACAAACTGACCCGTGAACTGGAAATCATGGCGCGTGCGGAGAAGCACATGATGATCAATGCGCCAGGCTTTGCCCCAGCCTGGGAAATGGCCAAGTCCACCGCGCTCACCCAGCTCGAAGCTGAGGAAAAAGGCACCTCCTTCCCTCAGAAGATCTTCCGCAAACTGATCGGCTCTGGTTCCAATGGCTCGAACGTGGCCCTGCCAGAGGGCGCCGCTGCAGCAGCCACGAAATCCGGCACAGCCGCAGCCTGAGGGCAAGCTATGCGCCCGGAGAAGGTCAAGTTCATGCTCCTCGCCGCCGACATGAAGCGGGCGGTGCGTTTTTACAAAGAGGTCTTCGGCCTCGATGAGATCTTCGTCAGCGAGTTCTGGAGCGAGCTCAGCTTCGGCAATGCCATCATCGCCTTTCATGGCGGTCACGACGGGGCGATCAACACCACCGGTCTCAGCCTTCAATTTGAGGATGTCTTCGACACCTTGGAGCGCATCGAAAAAGCCGGTGGCCTCATCCTGGAGCTCCCTGCGCAGCGCGAAGGTGAACCCATCATGCTGGGGCGTTACCGTGATCCTGAAGGCAACGAAGGCTTCATTACCCAGTATGTGGGCTGATGAGCTGATGCCCTGTCATCAGCAGCTCACCCTCGACAGTGTGGGGACATAAAGCACCGGGGGAAGGTCGGTCATTTTTTCACCGGCATTACCTGTCCTGTACCCTGCGGCCTGCTCGTCCGTGGTTTCTCGATCTTGGTGGCGGAAGATAGCTTTACAGCATCAAACGGCACGAGCGGGGCCTCGGGCAGGATTTTTAGGCGAAGGTCTTTGATTTCGACCCGGTTGGGGTTGCCTTTGTGGAGCTGGATGGCGAGCAGCCCCTCCAGCGTACGTTTGTCAGCGTGATGGTCGATGAGTTCAGAAGTGGGCTGGCCGTTGATGAAGTGCTGGAGGCGATTGCCCTGCGCGTGAATGACATATTCATTCCACTGGCTCACATCCACCTTCACGGGCAGGTGCTCGCTGAGCTGCCAGAGGGTGCCATCAGGGTCGAGGAGGACGTTTTTCCCGTTCAGGCCGAAGATGCCCCGCCCGCGCTCCTCATACGTCATACCGGTGTGCTCGATGGCAGGATGGATGTCGCACTGGTAGCCAGTGATGACCCATGGTGCGATCTCCTTCAGTTCGCGACTGCGATACTGGATGCCACTGTTGTTGTCCCCGATGACGCGGATGGTGGCCCGCAGTTCGAAGTCTTTCACCACACCGCCGCGCCAGATGAGGAAACTGTTGTTCGCCATGGCCTCTGGCGATGAGTTCGTGCCAATGACGATGCCGTCCTCGACTTTCCACAGTGACGGATCTCCATCCCAGCCTCTGAGGTCGCGGCTATTGAAGAGCGGCGTAAAGCTGTCCTGAGCACAGGCTGGAATTGCAAGGACGAGAAGTGAAATAATGAGGACGAGAGGCTTCATGGTGTCGTGGAAGGAAGGAGTTTTTCGCCACTTGCAGGCATAGCTTTGGTCGGTTCGCCAGTAAGAAGGCCGTGATTAACCAAGAATTGGTCGGCGGCGATGAGTGTCACCGTCTGCCAGGGGTCTTTGTTGAAAAAACTGTGCGCCTGACCTGTGGCGATCTGGAGGTCGATCGTTTTCGTGCCGAGGGCTTTCCATTTCGTGTGGGCTATGTCCCAGCCTTTCTTCCAGGTGTCCTTGTCCCCGAAAAAGGTGATGGCAGGCGGCAGATCGCCCTTCAAATGCCGAAGAATGTCGATTTCGGGGTCTTTGTCGTCATCCGTGGCGAAAGCCGGATTGAACCAAAGATAGGCGACGACGCTGGTGTCGATGTCTTTGGGATCTGCAGGATCATTCAGGCCGGGATTCATCGTGGCGAGGGCGCTGATGTGCCCACCCGCCGATCCGCCTCCGGTGATGATGCGTCGCGGGTCGGTGCCAAACTCTTCCGCGTGCTGCTTGAACCAGCGGATGGCGCTTTTGGCATCGGTCACGCACACACGTTTGCGAGTTTCGCCTGCTGGTAGCTTGGCGGCATCAGTCTTGCTGAGCATTTGATACTCCGCTGTGGCACAGACGATTCCACGACTGGCAAAGTAGGCGCACGCGATGCGAAACTGCCCCAGCGAACCACCGCCCCAGCCTCCACCGTGAAAGAGGATCATGCCTGGCACCCTAGATTTCGCGGGGTCATGATTCGGAGGGAAATAGATCTCCATCTGGCGCGGCTTTCCGGCGCTCTCTTTATAGATGAATGGTTTGCCAGCGGGAGCGTCGGCTCCGATGCCGCCTTTGGCTTTGGCGGGTGTTTCTGCGGCAAGAGAGACGCCACCGAGGGCGGCGAGAAGGAGAGGGAGAAGTTTCATGAATAATGTTTAGCGTGGTCCGGGTGCGTTAATGCTGGCCGCATTATTTGGCAGGCCGGGGTAATCACCTCGCAGGGTTTGTTTTCTTTTGCCGAGGGAGGCGCCGGTTTCACGGTCGAAGCCGTCGGGGGTGAGTTTTTCCGGGGCCGCATCGCCGGTTTCGGTGATCCATTGGTCCAGCAGTGTGGAGAGACCGGCTTTCGTTTCCGCATGCGTGGGATCTTGTGCCAGATTATGCTGTTGGAGCGGGTCTTCGCCGGTATGGTAAAGCTCTTCGATGGCACGCGGGGCTAGAAAAACGTCCGCTTGAGCTGGCGTGAGTTTTTTTGCATCACGAAGCGCTTTGAGTGAATTGTGCGAGGGTGAGCGCACGGAATCAGCGGGACCCTGCCAGGGAAGAGCATGGCGTTGATTGCGGATGTAGAGCCATCCACCGCTGCGCACGCTGCGGCCATGGGCTTCGTAATCGTGCCAGTTGTGCTCGGAGAAGGTATGGCGGCGCGTGACTGCCTGGGCATCTCTAAAAAGCGGCATGAAACTGATTCCCTGAAAGCTGGGTGGTGCCTCCACGCCTGCGGCTTCGAGGTAGGTAGGGGCTATGTCGATAACACTCACCAGACTGGTGGATGTGGAGCCGGCCTTGGCGATGCCATTCGGCCAGTGAGCCACCAGCGCGGTCTTCATGCCGGAGTCATGCAGTCGTGTCTTCGCCCGCGGGAATGGACGGCCATTGTCAGCCAGTATCAGGATGAGCGTGTTGTCGAGGATGCCTTCGGCTGAGAGGGTGTCGGTCACCTGGCCGATGAAGTAGTCGAAGCGGGTTATTTCGTTGTGATAAGAGGCCAGATCGCCACGCGTGGCTTCATCATCGGCGAGGAAGGGCGGCACGCTGATGTCCTGTGGGCGGTGTTTCGGCCCGTAGCGGGCCTGGTCCCATTCTTTGTCCGCGTCCCAGTCGCGGTGCGCGTCCAGTGAGGCGAACCAGAAGAAGAACGGTTTGTCCTTGGGCCGCTGCGTGATGGTTTCGGCCCATTTGGACTCCGCACCGTGATTGTCTGGTGTCACTCCTGGATCAATGAGGTCCCAGGTTTCCGCGCCGACCTTTGAGTTCACGCGTGACATGTGGTTTTTCCCAACGACGGCGGTGTAGTAGCCGTGTTCCCGCAAGACACCCGGCAGCCATGGAAGGTGCGCTGCGATTGGCTGGTGCAGTTCCGCAGCAGGGCCGTTGTTGTGTGGATAGCGGCTCGTGATGATGCTGGAACGGCTGGGGCTGCAACTGCTGGCCGTGAGATATGCCTCGGTGAATTTCATTCCCTTTGCCGCCAGCCAATCAATGCGTGGCGTGCGTGCCGTCTTGCTGCCGTAGCAGCCGAAGTCATCAAAGCTCACGTCATCGGCGATGCAGACGATGAGGTTGGGCCGCGGCTGTGTGGCTGAGAGCGGATCACAGAGAGCAAGAAACCCGAGCGCCGGGAAGATGAAGTTTTTGAGTCGAGGTATCATGGTTCCGTGAGGTTCGGTGCCCAAATCGGGCCTTCTTTCAGTTCCGGTGTCCGGCCATCGGCGGGAAAGGTCGTTTTGGCAGCCGCACGCACTTGAGCGCTCAGTTCGGCGACGGTTTTAGCGTGTTCTGGCTTGGTGGCGAGGTTGGTGAGTTCCTGTGGATCATTGTCGTGATCGTAAAGCTCGGCTCCTTGTTTGCCCTCGTCCCATTCCGTGTAGCGCCAGCGTGCAGTGCGCAGGCTGTAGCCAAAGAAGCGACTGCCCTCGGAGCCTTGATCTCGGGACACTGTGGCGCGTTTCGGGCCGCCGCCGCGTGAGACCTGTGTGAGCGCCCAGCCGCGACCTGTGGCGTTCGGATTCTTGAGCATGGGCACGAGGCTCTGCCCCTGGAGATTCGCAGGAGCTTTCACTCCGGCCAGTTCGGTGAGTGTCGGGTAAAGGTCGAGGTGACTCACGGGGGTCTTCACCACCGTGCCCATGCCGGCAGTGCCGGGGGCGACGATGAGCATGGGCACACGGGCACTGCCTTCAAAGAGGCTCATCTTCTGCCACAGGCCGTGCTCCCCCATGTGATAGCCGTGGTCGCTGGTGAAGACGATGATAGTGTTGCCCGCGAGTCCGTTTTTATCCAGTGCGGCGACCACGCGCCCCACCTGTGCATCCATGAAACTGATGCTGGCATAATACGACTGCACGCACTGTCGGCGCAGCTCGTCGGTGAGCTTGTCCTGCTCCTTCTTGTAGCTGCCAAGGGCTGCGGCGGGCACCTCCGGTGGGTTTTTCTCCACTGTGGGATGCACGGGCATTTCCGCTTCAGGATACCAGCCAAAATACGGCACCTTTGGTGCGACGTAGGGCGTGTGGGGGCGGAAGAAGCCGAGTGCCAGGAAAAAAGGGCGGTCCTTTTGCCTGCTGCAGCGCTCCAGCACCCACTCCGCATCACGTGCCATCATCCCGTCTGTGTGTTGCGCGTCGTCTTTCGGTGATGCATACCAGCTCAGCGTGCCGCCAAACTGATTAGGTGTGAGCGTGAAGATTTTCGGCTCCTCCTCCAGGCGGTCCACGCCGGCAGGATTTAATTCCAGCTCCCAGGATCCAGGGTCGTCGTGGCCGTTCGTGCCGATCGACTTCGGCACATTATAATGGTACAGCTTGCCGATGCGTGCCGCAAAGTAGCCCGCCTGCCGGAACGCCTGGGATAGGCTGACGTGCGAGGGTATCGTCTGTCGGAAAATCTGGGCGTTGGTCAGAATGCCCGTGCTGTTCGGATATAGCCCGGTCAGCATGGAGTTCCTGCTCGGCCCACAGAGCGGGAAAGTGCAATAGGCGCGTTCAAACCTCACTCCCCGTGCCGCCAGTTTGTCGATGTTCGGTGTTTTTGCTCGCGGATCGCCGTAGCAGCCCAGGTAGTTGTTCAAATCATCAGAGATGATGAAAAGGACGTTGGGCCGTGCCGCGATGGAAGTTTGCGAAATGGCAAATGACGAAAGAAGGAGCGTCAGGAGGGTGAGGCGTATCATGGTGGATGCGCGGGAACGTCATCCGCCCTGCTGTCTTGCCAGGACTTTGATCACAGTCTTCACCTGGGATTCACCTCGGAGCCGAGCAGCGCGATGTCGAGCAGGAGCTTCTGTACATGGCAGTTGTTCGTGGCAAAGGATTTTTGGAGGTTGTCGAGCGTCGCGGGGCCGTAGGCGGCGGGCTCCTGTTTGACCAGATGGTGGAATAGATGGCGGATGAAGGCGCGGTGGCCTCCGGGATTGGCGGCGACGTAGTTCACGATATCTCGTGGTCCGCTGAGACGCACGAGCCGGCCTTCATGGGTGGTGAATTCAGTCACCGGATTCACGGGCTTGTTGTTATCCTTGGTTCGCCAGCGGCCCACGGCATCGAAGTTCTCCAGGCTGAAGCCGAGCGGGTTGATCATGCTGTGGCAGGACATGCAGGCACCGCTGCGGGTCAGCTCGGTGATCTTCTCGCGCATGGTGAGCTTGGGGTTGAAATGGCTGTCCTCGAAGACGACGGCCTTCTGCGGGGGCTTGAGCGACATGCCGACGATGTTGCGCGTCAAGAACACGCCGCGATGGATCGGCGATGACTGCTTCGTATAGGCGAGCGATGACAGCAGGTAGGGATGCGTGACGACACCGGCGCGCTGTTTCGGATCAAAACCGACGCGCTGGAACTCATCGCCAGAAACGGGGTGGCCGTAGAATTTGCCGAGCCGCTCATTCATGAGGATGTAGTCGGCCTGGAGCAGCTCGCGGTAGTCAGATTTTTCGCTCCACACGACTTCGTCGATGAACTGGAAAAGCGACTCGCGCAGGTCGGCGAGCAGCTCGGGGGTGAAGTCAGGGAACACTTTCGGGTCTTTGCTGGCTCCCTCTGCGCGCTCCAGCTCAAGCCAGTGGTGGAAGAAGCCATGCAGCTTCGCCTTCGTGCGTGGATCAGCGATCATGCGGCGAGCCTCCGCCTCGATCTCGCCATGCGTGCGGAGTTTGCCAGCCGTTGCTGCCTGGGTCAGCTTCTTGTCCGGGATCGAATCCCAGAGCGTCAAAGCAAGACGCGAGGCGGTGTCGAAGTCATCCGGCTTTTCTCCGTGCGGGAGACCTGGATAAAGAAACTGCGGTGATTTCAGCGCGAGCAAAACGACACGCTTCACCGCAGTCTCCGGTGATTTGGCGGACGCGAAGTGTGATTCAACGAAGAGCTGCTTCATCTCGTCGCTTAAAGGCCGGCGGAATGCTGCCTCGACGAATGCATGGGAAAATTTGCGCAGCTTCTCACCGCGATCCGGCGCCCCTGGCTTTGTCTGCGCGAGTTCATCCAGTTTTTCGATGACGTGCTCAGCGGTGGTGATGGCTGCATCCGTCACGGCCTGGTCCCAGCCTTTGGAAATGGTGGTGCCACGCGGATAACCACCGCTGCTGTCATCGGCAGGGAATTCCGAGCTGACGATGGTCAGCTCACGCGGGCGGTCCGTTCGTGTGGCGTGCGCGGGAAGGAGTTCTTTGACACCGTGCGGAGGCTTCCACCAAAGTTCGATGGAGGCGGACTTCTCCTTGAATTTGAAGTGCTCCAGCAGCAGCCGGTAGGCACGCCCACCGATGAGATAGATGGTCTTCTTTTCCTCTCGCACCTGGGGGCCGGCACTTACCCAGCCATCGATCAGCGCGTTGCCGTCCGAGGTGTCATTGATGTAAAGGCGGAAGCCGTTTTCAGACTTCACGGAGAATTCGTACACGCCTGTCTCACGCGCCACGACACTGCCCTCGAAGCGGTTTTCAAACTGCTCAGCCTCCAGCACGGACTTGTCCGGGCTTTCCTCACCCCAGTGAAATGAGATCAACGGCTCCACCTTCTCGATGGTCTTGTTCGGGCGCTTTTTCTTGATGCCCTGCTTCGGCGTCGTATCCACGGCCTTCTCGCCCGGCTTTGGCAGCTCCACGCCTCGGTAAAATGCCTTCAGCCCCTGTTCATTGCTGATCGGTCGGTCAAAGCCCGGCCCCATGCGGAATCGGCCGAGCAGATCCATCACACTGCTGCGGAACTGCTCCGTCGTCAGTCGGGCAAGATCCTTCTGCGGCGGGTTGTTCCGGGCCTGTGCTTCGGGCGAATAGAAGGCGTCGTAGATGTATTCCGCGATGAGTTTCGCATCCTCCGCAGTCGTCTTGTCAGGATCTTCCTCTGGCATGGTGCGATCGATCTGCCGGGCGAGTGCCTCGACGGCTTTTTCTCCTGTCAGCGGCTCGTCATACTCGTCCTCCACGCCCTGTCCGCGATCCCCGTGGCACTCGGCGCAGAGTTTCTGGTAGATGGCCTTGCCCGGATGGGGGTCAGGCAGGGCGGCAGAGCAGATGGCAGGCCAAAGAAGAACCAGCCACGCGAAACGGAGAAGGGGGGGCTCGATCATGTGGACAAAGCAATAACCTCGCCGCACCACCTCTCTTTCATGGTTCAGTCCAAGCCCATGGCAGCATCTTCTGATCACAAATTGGCGAAATAAGTGTCTTCGTGGCTGTAAGGCGGCGCGCAGCAGCAGAGAAAGCGAAGCGTCTGCGATGCGGTGATCTGATGCCAGGCTCCGGGCGGGATGAGGATGGCGTCGCCGGGGGCGACTTCGCGGGTTTTTCCGTCGACCTCCATCACACCTTCACCTTCGAGGATGAAATAAAACTCCTCGCTTAGCTTGTGGTAGTGCCGCTCGGTCGGCTGGCCGACTGGGACGGTGGCTTCGGCGAGGCTTTGGTTTTGCACGGGGGCATTCGTCCTGTCGAGGATGCTGCGGATGGTGCTGCCGTCCTTCGTGGTGAAGGGAATCTGTTTGGAAAGCGGGTTGATCGTCATGGCGCTGTCTGCCAGCATCCGGCGCACTCTTCAAGAGGCAAGCCCACGAATGAATTTCGACACTCACGACTGCACCGCCATCATTACGGGCGCTTCTTCCGGCCTCGGCGCGGAGTTCGCCCGGCAGCTCGCGCCCTCGGCGCGCTGTCTTGTGCTCGTGGCGCGGCGGATCGAGGCGCTGGAGGTGGTGAAGAAGGAGCTGCTGGCGATAAAGCCGACGCTGGAAGTGCCTCTGGTCGTGGCGGACCTCGGGAATGAAGCCGGGCGTGCGGTGCTGGTGGAGTGGGTGCGTCAGTCGGCGGTGAAGCCCGATCTACTGATCAACAACGCGGGCCTCGGCGATTATGGCGCGCTGGTGGACGCTACCGCAGAGAAGCTGCGGATGCAGATCGAGGTGAATGTGAGCGCGGTGGTGCTTTTGACTCATGCGCTGCTGCCCGTGCTGCGGGCGAATGCTCCGGCGGGCATCGTGAACGTCAGCTCGCTCGCCAGTACGCTGCCGATGCCGGACATGGCGGTGTATGCGGCCTCAAAGGCCTTTGTCACCAGCTTCAGCGAGGGCATCGCCATCGAGCTGGAGCCGCTGCGCATCCAGGTCACCTGCGTCTGTCCGGGACCGACACCGACGAATTTCAGCCAGACCGCCAAGCGCGTAGATGGCACGGACACAAACCGCGACGGGCAGGGGCTCCTGCGCATCCCATCGAGCCAGGTCGTGGCGGAGGCACTCGCCGGACTTCGCACGGGGAAGACCTGCGTGTTCCCCGGCCTGGGTGTCTCCATCGCCGGGCCGCTTTTTCGCTATCTGCCTCGTGCTCTGATGCGCTGGTTCTTGCGCCGCCGCCATGCCGGAGGCAAAGTTTGAGCACTCATGAATCTTCCGCCCCCCGAGACCACCCCACTGAATGAAGGCCAGGGCCCGTCGCCTTGGTCGAATCCGCCGAAACGTGGTGTCTTCACTTCACTGATCCGGCTGCTGGTGCTCGTGATCATCGCACTGCTGCTGGTTATCCCGTTCACGCCCTTCGCTGGCAAGATCAAGCAGGGGCTGAAGGAGATCGTGGCTGCTGCGCAAGCCAGGCAGCCCCAGGTGATCACGCGTGAGATCGAGGTGGAAAAGCGGGTCGAAGTGCCAAAGGAGGTCATCAAGGAAGTTATCAAGGAGGTGCCTGCCCCGCCTCCGCCGCTGCCAGAGGATTACATCCCGCGCAAGGATGCCGATGTGGCCACTTTTTTTAATGGCATCACCATTAAGACAAAGCTGCTGACCGAGCAGGGCACCTTCGCCAGCCTGGAACGTCTGAATCCTGAGGCATACAAGGCCGAGTTTCAGCTCAGCGTCCGTGTGCCCAGGGCAAATCAGACCGTCGAGGAGCTCTCCCGCATCAATCCCGCGCTAACTTCATTGCTGCCGGACCTCAAGGCCATGCTGCCCACTGCGAAGGTGTCCGGCTTCTACCACAAGCTCTACGAAAACAAGACCAGCGGCATCCAGCGCGACATCACCCGGCTGAACAAAGTGCTGGACCGGCACAACTTCTTCGACTGCGAGACGATCCTGGAAATGACGCACCCAGTCTCAAATCGCAGAGCCATGCTCATTCAGTCTGAAATGGATGTCGTCTGCGATGGCTCTGATGGCGACCGTATGGCCACGCTGGATGAATACATCTACATGTCTGACTACTACCAGCCCTTCACCAGCTACGCCTGGGCAAAGAAGACCAAGACGCCGAATCCCCTGCTCGCCAAATGGGAGGAACGGCTGAAGTTGGCTAAGGAGCAGTATAGCGTGAAGGGCCTTTCCGCCGAAAAGAATCGGGAACTCAAGATCCTCATCGACCAGCTCGGTCTCGAGATCAAAGATATGAAGGCGCGCAGCAGCCTCATCGCGGAGAAAGACCCCTTCATCGTCCTTTCCCTCGTGTTCCGTGGCTATGCCGCCACGAACAAGCACACCCCGCAGATGGGCGACTACGCTGTCGTCATCTATGGCGACAAGATGTACCCTGCCATCTGTGGCGACTACGGCCCCACGCAGAAGATGGGAGAGGCATCCCTCTTCATGGCAAAAACGATCAACGACAAAGCCACGCCCTACCGCCGCCCCGAGAGCGATTTAAAAGTGACCTACCTCATCTTCCCCGGCACAGCCGAAAAGCCAAACGCACCGCCCAACCTCGATCACTGGCTTGAGAAGTGCAGCGCTTACCTGAAAGAGATTGGTGCTCCTGGTCCTGGCCGCGAGCTGCATCGCTGGGAAGACCCCTTCAAGAAACCTGAGCCACTGCCAGTCTCCACAGCCCCACCAGCGGCAGATGCTCCGGCGGGCAGCGTGTCGGGAGCACCTCCAGCCATAGCCCCTGCCTCCCCGGTGACGACATTACCTGCAGCCGAATTACCGAAGTAGGAGTTGAAAGAGTTTCTAGCTTCAGGGCTGATTTGCTCAAGCCAGTTGAATGCATTCTGCAAAGCCGCATGATCAGGGCCACCATGTCCCAGCCACAGCCCAAACCTGTCGATCCTGCCGAAGTCCCTGCTCTCGCGCTCGCCACCATGCAGCGGGCGAAGTTTCCCATGCTGGCGACGGTGGAGGGTGACCAGCCGCGTCTGCGTCCGGTGTCGCCGGTGAAGACGGAGGGCTTCACGATCTATGTGGCGAACCTGCGGCGGTATGGCAAGACGGCGCAGCTCGCGGCGAACCCGAAGGCGGAGCTGTGCTACACGGACGAGGATCACCATCAGGTGCGCATCACGGCCACGGCGGAGATCGTGACGGATGCGGCTTTGCTCAAGGAGATCTGGGATGGCAATCCGCTCCTGCGCGCCTACCTGCGGACGCCGGAGAATCCCGAGCTGATCATCTACCGCTTCACGCCGATCCAGGTGCGCTACATGCGGGAGTGGGCGCTGGAGTATTTTGAAGTGCCGCTGGGTTGATCACGCGAGGAGTAGCCGCCACCATCGCCCGTATGTCACTTCTGAAAGAACTCGTCCTCTTCCTCCATCCGCTGGGCTTTGCCTGGCTGGTCATCGGCCTCTGGCTGGTGCGCAGGCTGTGGAGGCGGGAGTTTCGGGCGGCTTGGCTGCCAGGTGTCGCGTGGCTGGGGCTGACGCTTTTCACCTGCACGCCGCTGACTTCCTGGCTGCTGTTCGGCCTGGAGGACAAGTATCCCGCCGTGAAGATCGCGGACGCACCGGCGGCGGATGCCATCATCTGTCTCGGCGGTGGTGCGGCGCCGTCACTGCATGAGCCGGCGCGGGTGAATTTTAACAACAGTGTGGACCGCATGATCAGCGCGCTCGGCTTGCTGGCGGTGGGGAAGGCCCCTGTCATGATCGTCACGGGCGGTGGCTATGAGCTGGCGGGAGTGATGTACTCGGAAGCAGACGCGGCTGTGGCTTATCTCAAAGACACGCTGAAGCTGCCGCACAACATCGTAAGCCTCGGCGTTTGCCTGGACACACATGATGAGGCGCTGAAGATCGCCGCCATGGCGAAGGACAAAGGCTGGGGGCGTGTGCTGCTCGTGACCTCCGCCGCTCACATGCCGCGCTCCGTGGCGGTGTTTCAAAAAGCAGGCGTGGTGGTCGATCCCATCCCCTGTGACTATCTCAGCAGCTTCAAGAACATCGGCGACCGCCGCTGGGTCCATTTTCCAAGCCTGAGCTCGAACCAGGGCATCGCCGCCTGGATTCATGAGGTCGCCGGGCTGGTGGTCTATCGGCTGCGCGGCTGGATTTGATCTGAAAGTATCCCTCACACCCCATCGCTTATTGTCTCCCTCATGTTTTCCCTTTCTCAAAAGACCGCCGTCATCACCGGCGCAGGCTCCGGCATCGGCCAGGCCATAGCGCTGCTCTTCGCCAAACAAGGTGCGCACGTCGAAGTGCTGGATCTGAAGCTGGAGGCGGCGCAGGGCACCGTGGAGCAGATCCTGGCGGCAGGTGGCAGCGCCCATGCGGGGGCCCTGGATGTGGGAGATCAGGCGGCGGTGAAGGCGGTCTTTGCAGAGATCAGCGCACGTCTCCCGAAGTTGGACATCCTGGTGAACAACGCAGGCATCGCGCACATCGGCACGGCTCTGACGACAGAGGAGGCGGACATGGACCGGCTCTACCGGGTAAACATCAAAGGTGTGTACAACTGCTCGCAGGCCGCCATCGAGCGCATGGTGGCGCAGGGCGGCGGCGTGGTGCTGAACATGTGCAGCATCGCCGCGCAGATGGGGCTGGCGGATCGCTTTGCCTACTCGATGACGAAGGGGGCAGTGCTGATGATGACCTTCTCGATGGCGAAGGATTTCATCAAACAAGGCATCCGCTGCAACTGCATCGCCCCGGCGCGTGTGCATACGCCGTTTGTGGATGGCTACCTCGCCGCGACGTATCCCGGACGCGAAGCGGAGATGTTTCAAAAGCTCAGCGAGGCCCAGCCCATCGGCCGCATGGCCAAGCCGGACGAGATCGCCGCGCTGGCGCTGTATCTGTGCAGCGATGAAGCGAGCTTCGTGACCGGCAGCTCGTATCCCATCGACGGCGGCGCGGTGAATCTGCGATGAGACCAGAGTCGCCTTCCGACCACGCTGGCCGGAAGTTTGAGAATAGCCTCGTTCTAAAAAAGCCCGCGCCACAGCGGATAGCGCAGGCTTTTCGGGAAACTGCGGTTACGGGAAGTTGAGCTGTGTCAGAGTCGCCCCCGCCACATAGTTGTTACTGCCGGGCTGGGCTGGAGACAGGCTGTCGGAGTCCACTCCACCATCGACGAGGACGTTGCGGTAGAAGTTGTTGGCGGCATCTGGCACGGCCGGGTTGGTGCCGATGGCGATGGTGTCGGCACCGGCACCCGTCATGATCTTCACGAGGCCGAACCAGTAGCTTTCGCCATCGTCCGCCTCCGTTTCCAATTCGACGTTGTCATCGCCTGCACCAGTGTTCAGCGTGAAGTTGCCGCGTACAAACACATCCCTGAATGAGGCGTCGGAAGCTCCTGCGCCCATATTGATGTTCACCGCGCTGTTGAAGACGCTTTGATAGAGGGTCACGGAATCGCTCTCGGTGGCTTTGCCCGCCATGGTCAGACTGACCAGACCCTGCACCTGACTGTCAGTCAGTTGGACGGTCGCCTGGCCGCTGCCGAAGCTGCCTTTGAGTGCTCCGTTGACGGTCAGACGTGTGGTGGTCGTGCCATCAGCGTTACCCAGGTAAAGCACGTCCGCACCGGTGCCGCCCAGATAACTGACTGAGCCGATGGAGCCGGTCACTCCGGCGATGTAGAGGAAGTTTGTGCCAGCGCCTGCCGAGTTAAAGTTGAGCGCCTTGCTTACGATCAGGCTGTCGTTGAGGAAAATCAGGGAGTCACTCCCGGCACCGCCGGTATAGGCCACTCCGCCGACAACCTGGAGCAGCGCACCCTGAGTGGCCAGTGAGTTGACACCTTCTCCCAGGGACACCCGCAATCCTGCGCCGATGCGGAAGTCCGGAGTGTCGAAGCCGATGCTTTCCGTGCCTTTGCCCCCGATCACGGTCAGCAGGCCGCCGACGTAGGCCGAGGAGGAGGGTTCGAGATTCACATTGGAGGTGCCGTCGGTGCCGGTATTGATCGTCATGGCACCGAGCACTCGGAAGTCGGCCCCTGAGAAGTCGATCGTGTCATTTCCCGTGCCGCCGAGGTAGGTGAAGGTACCAGCCATGAACTGCGCTCCGGGATCAGTCGTCCAAGTGTTGGCTCCGCCGCCCAGGTTCAGGGTGAAGCCTGCATTGACCAGAACCTCGGCGTTGTTGTCGAGCAGCACTTCGTCAGTCCCCGTGCCGCCTAGGATGGTCAGAGACGCTGCGGCAAAGGAGGTGCCGGTCTCAAAGGTGGTTTGGTTGCTCCCCGCCTTCAGGTCCACCGTGGCAGCTCCTGCAATGGTCTGGATGCCCATGAAGGAAACCGAATCATCGCCCGTGCCCCCGGTGATCCGCAGCCCCGCGCCGAACTGCTGTAGATCAGTCGCTTCGTCTCCGATCACAATGCTGGAAGTGCCCGCCGCCACGCTGATGGCCACGGCGCCGTCCACGGTCAGGGTGTCCGCGCTGAGAGTGATGGAGGGGGTGAGGGCAGCGTCACCTGCATCGATTACGGTGAGAGCACCCGCGACTGCCAGACGGAAGGCATCGAGGACCACCGTGTTGCCTCCCTTGCCCACATCCACCGTCAGACCCTTCAGGAACACTTGGTCCGCCGAGACACCCTCGATCCGCACGGTGTCATCGCCCAGGCCGCCGAGGATCTTGACCGCACCGCTGTAGGTGCCGTTCAAGGTCGAATCAAAGGTGTCGTCACCCTCGCCGAGGTCCACGTTCACCGCACCCACCATCAGGAACTGGCTGGAGTTAGATCCCAGATACACCTCGTCATTGCCCTTGCCTGCGTTGATGCTGATTCCACCCGGAAGCAGCATTGAACTCGGTGTGCCCGAAGGCAGGATGCGCATCTCGTCACTACCGTCTCCCAGCGTGGCTTTGATCGCATTTTGAGCCGGTATGTTGAAGCCAGCCACAGTCTCCACGCCGTTCAGGATGAAGGTCGTCGTCAGCCCGCCGAAGTCGTCGATCTGCCACTCTCCCGAGCCTGGCACGTCGGTGATCTGGATGCCGTTAGCAGCATTGTCACCGGTGATCGTCAGCACGCCTCCGGCGGTTGTGAGAAGGATCGTGCCAGCAGGGGCGAGACGGGGTTCCAGTGTCTCCACGACGCTGGCAGGGACGGATGCGAAGGGTGGTTTCATATTTCAGGCTTATGTTGAAGGGGATTTTTCCGGGACGGAGCGCATTCTACCCAAGTCGCGTGGGTTAAAAATGTTTTGTTAGAAGTATTTTCTTAGTTCAAGGATTCGGCCGCAGCATCACGGCACCGCCTTCGCCAGCGGTGCTGGTTTTGTTCGGCGGGACGCTCATGAAGTAGCCGTAGGTGCCTTGGTAGTCGCCGGGCTTTTGGATCGTGGTGGCTTTGAAGGCGGGCTTCTTCGTGTCGGTGTGCAGGAAGGTGCCGCTGATTTCACCAGTGGTGGGGGTGAGCTTGAGCGTGAAGTTTTTCGTCTTCAGCGGCAGCGGGGTGACGACGTTTTTCGCCGTGATGTTCACGGGGAAACTCTGCGGACCGGTAAGCAGGCCGTACATGCAGGTTAGAGTGGCGTTCCCGAGGGTGTTCGTGGGGTCGATGGGGCCGAGGTCAGGGATGACGCTGCGGTTTTCCACGACGGGAGGGACGAGGTATTTCGCGCCGACGAGGTCGATGAAGACGGTCTCTGGCCAGCCGAGGGGATACCACTGCGCTTTGATCTGCGCGGGGCGGCACCAGTAGAAGTTCACGCCGTAGGCATCGTAGCCGGGCGTGGTTGGGGCTACGACGTTGATGTTCCCGGCGATGTGGCCCTGGTTTTTGTAAAGGGGGGCAAAGAGCGGCACGGTGTGCAGGCTGCTGAGCGTGGTGCTGGCAGTGAAAGTGGTGTTGTCGGCGAGGGTGCCGGCCATTTTCGCGATGCCATCGCTGCCGAGGATGAGGGAGCCGATGCCGGTGCCGGGCGGGTAAAGGCTGACGCCGGGCTGGCCGGGCACGGAGGGGAAGATGAGGTTATACCGCTGGCTGGTGCCAGTGACGAGGCTGGTGGGCACTTTGTTTTTGCTGCTGTAGGGGCTGGCGTAGGCAACGATGTTGCCGTCTGTCTGGAAGGAGCCGTTCTGATAGCTGCCGTAATAGAAGCGAGCATTGCTATTGGTGCCGCCAGAGACTTGGGCACTGAAAACGATGGTCGGCTTGCCTTTGCGGACGATTCCCAGCTCGTAGCTGCGGGTGGGGGTGAAGAGCACGGTGCCATTCAAGACCTGGCCGATGAAGGGCTGGCTGACGCCATCTATAAACACCTTGCCGGAGACGACTCCCGTGGTGCTGGTGACTTTCAGGGTGGCAAAGCCGACATTGCGGTTCCTCGGTGTTGCTTGATTCAAGTTTGGCTCCAGCACTGCCTGATAGGTGCCGGCATAGGTAGAGACGCCCGTGAGGGAGACGAAGTTGGCCGTGAGGCTGAGGCCTGGCTTCATGACAAAGCTGACCGCTGCGGGGAAGGTCGTGAGTGGGAGGCCGATGTCCTGCTGATTGGCACTCCAAACGCTGAAAAAGAAGCCAGCCTTTGGCTTGGCGGTGATCTTGTAGGTGATGCCGACATCGCGGGTGGAGCTGGGGGCAAATCCGGCGGTGACGGTGCCTGCGCCTGCCGGGTTGATGTTCACGGTGAGTGTGGAGGTGACTTTGTAGGTGAAGCTGCGCTTCGTGAGGGCGGAGATCTTGCCTTTCTCATCCAGGGAGCGGACGACGAGGGTGTTCAGTCCGGGCGTGGCAATGATGGGGAGGCTGAAATTACTCAACATCGGCGTGCCGGAGAGTGTGGCATCCACCCAGGCTCCGCCATTATGCTGCACCTGCACGGCCAGCAGGCCTTTGTCATCCTTGGCGGTGCCGACGATGGTGACACTTGGGTCAGTGACTTTGGCATTCGCCAAAGGGGCGGTGAGGGTGAGCGTTGGAGCGGCGGCATCCACGAAGTCGAGGATGCGAACGGTGGCGCTGCTCTGGGCACCGAGCGTGGCTCCGCCGAGGACGTTGGAAAGCGTGAGCGTGAAGTCCTCGTGCGGCTCCTTCAGCTTGGGGTCGGAAACGATGGTGATGGGCATGTACTCCACGGTCTCGCCGGGGCCGAAGTTCAGCACATTTCCGAAGATGGGTGTGAAGTCAGAGGTGGCAATGGCAAAGCCCGCACCGCTGCCAGTAGAGGTGGCGAGCATCACTTCCACGGTGCCGATGCTGCCACCGGTGCGGAAGACGGGCACCTGGAGTACGCCCACGTTTTCCTGCACGCGGATCAGCGGCGTGCCAAAGGCGATGGTGCCTGGTGCATCGGCCGCGCCAGCCTCCACGGCACCGATGTCCACGGCTGGGCCGATGAGGCGGGCGAATCCGCGCTGGTCCACCTGCCCCGTGGCGCTGGCATCGATGATGCGGTCACGAGCCGGACTGCCGGGCAGCGGCGGCATGGTCAGGGAGGGGCCGCCGTAGTCGCCCAGATCTGCCAGTACGGGGTTCAAAGGTGTGACGGTGGTGCCGAGGAGATCAGTCGTCTGCCAAGGACCGCCACTGCCGTCGGCATTGCCAATAAGGTTGGTGCCGAGGCTGTTGAGTGTCGAGCTTCCAGACTGGGAGAGATCCACACCTGCCGCCGCAGTATTGCCGGAGATGATGTTGCCATCCAGCATGGCGGTGGCGCTGCCGCCGCCGTTTCCACTCTGATCCAGGCCGCCGCCTGAGATGCCCGAGGCATTCTGACTGAGGGTGCAATACTTCAGGACGACCTGCGCCGTGCCGCCCGGGCCTTGATTCGATACTCCTCCGCCGCTGCCAGCCAGAGCCTCATTTCCGCTCAGAGTGCAGGAATCGAGGTTGACCTTCGCAGTTCCTACGAGAGCGACATTCAACAGCGCACCGCCGACCTGCGCCAGGGCCTTGTTGCCGGACAGCGTGCAGGATTTCAGGGTGAGATCCGCCGTGGCACTTGCTCCGTTGCTCCAACTCACCACGGCTCCACCCCTGGAGCTTGCCTCGTTGCCGTCCAGGGTGCAGCGCAGGAAGAGGCTTTTGCAGAGGCCGCCTCCCACATACATGTATGCCGCCGCGCCCAGGCCTGCTGAATTGTAAGTCAGCACACAGTCTTCCATGAGGAACTGCTGGCGTGCGGTGGGGTCAAAACTCACGATGCCGATGGCACCGCCCCCCCCGGCCGCCTGATTGCCCGAAAGCTGGCAGCGCGTGAGGGACAGACTGGTTGGCATTGGGCCGGATAGGGAAGCAATGGCACCGCCGTCATAGGTTGTTGAATTTCCGGTCAGGCGGCAGTCCGCCAGCGCCAGGCTGCCGGTGTTTAAAATGGCGCCCCCATAGCTGCCCTCGGTAAACGCAGCTCCGGTCAGATGCAGGTGGGAGAGTCCCAGTGACCGTTGTGTCGGCACATTAAAGATGCGTTTGTTAGCCTGCGGGGTCAGGATCACAGGCGCGGCCAGGCCGCTGGCACTCACGATGACGGAGCGTGGTGGTACCAGTTCTCCAGCGGCACCCAGCGTCAGTGTCTGGCCTGAAAGTGCTGGCACAAAGCCGATGACGGCCCCTTCAGGTGCATCGCGCAGGGCTTCGCGGAGAGAGACGTCATTGGCACCAGCGGGGTCATCGAGTTCATCATCCAACACGTCCACCCGCACAATCACACTTTCCGCTGCGCCGATGTCGGTCAAAGCAGTGCCGTTGAAGTCGCCATCTACGCTGCGGTTGAAGCCGCGCTGATCTCCGGTTGGCAGGCTGAAGGTGCTCAGGTTGGGTGTGGTGAGGAGGAGATTCCGGCTGGGCGGGGAGATGGCGCGTTCCAGGGCGGGGCTGCCGGGCATGGGTGGGCAGGTGGGCACATTCCCGCCGTAGAGGCCGCTGGGTGCCACGAGGGCTATTTGCGGGGCGGCATCGGTGCCCACAAAGTCGCCCGTGGCATTCGGCAGACCGGAGGGGAAGGCCGTGGCGGCTCCGGTGTTCACGCCGATGAGGTTTCCGCCCTGAGTCATGGGCCAGGAGCTGTTGTTCTGGCTGTCCGCGGAGAGGTCCGGGTTCGTCGGGGCGCGGTTGTCGGCGATGATCGTGTTTTGCAAAGACTGGCGTGTATTGGATGGATCGAGCACGAGACCGCCGCCGCGCTCGGTGAGGGCCTCGTTGTGGACGATGGTGCAGTGGCTGATGCCCATGTAGCCATTGGCCAGATAAATACCGCCGCCGCGCTGCCCGGAGCGGTTTCCTTCCACGGTGCATTGATAGAGGCGGTTGTTGATGTTGCCACTGTTGTTGCTGGGGACCGAGATCGAGATGGCTCCGCCGCGCTCGCCGGCCTGGTTCGCGGTGAAGGCGGAGTTTTCCAGATGGATCAGATTACCGCCGGTAAAAGAAAGCGCTCCGCCGGAGGTCGTAGCTGTGTTTTGTGTCAAAGAACAGCGTCGGAGGATTAGGTTGCCAGTGCAGGCCAGAGCACCGCCGCTGCCTGTGGCGCTGTTGCCACGGACCACGCAGTCTTCCAGGATCAGATAGCCTGTGCTGAGGATGGCACCGCCATTGCCACTGGCAGAGCCACCTGAGAGGGTGAGTCCGCGAAGGTGGGCCGTGAAGACCTGGACATTAAAGATGCGGTTGGTGCCCGTTCCACCTTCGATGGTGAAACCACCCGCCAGTCCGCTGGCATCCAGGAAGATGTTTTTGCTGATGACCAGCTCTCCCAGGCTAGGATTCAGTGTGAGTGTCTGGCCGCTGAGCGCGGGATCGAGGCGGAGGATGGTGGTGGCGGAAAGGCTGGAAGCGCTGGCATCGCGGAGAGCCTCGCGCAGGGAGACATTGGCACCTGATGGAGTGTCTAGCTCATCGGCTGCGGTGGTCACGGCCAGTGCAGCGATCTCTAGGGCACCGATGTCGGGCTGAGCACTACCACTGAGATCGCCATCGACCGTGCGGGCCAGTTGGAATCGGTCGAGCAGGAGAAAAGTGGGCTGGGCGGCATCGATGGCCGGACTGCCCGGCAGTGGCTGGAAGCTTGAGGTTTCAATGGCGATCTGCGCGGCCCGTGGAGCGCCTGCCGTGCCGGTGATGTCACTCGTCTGCCAAGTGATGCCACTGCCATCTGTGATGCTGATGAGATTCGTCCCACCACTGGTCAGGGCACCGCCGCCGCTGGTCAGCAGGTCCGGCGCAGAGACTCCCGCGCTGTTTTCCGCCACGATGCAGGAGGTCAGCAGCGTGGTGGCGCCTGTCTGCCCTGTGTAAATGCCGCCGCCCGAGCTGGAGGCGCTGTTTCTCGCGAAAGTGCAATGCACGGCGGTGACGGTGGCCGCGCCATTCGTAGCCAGATTGGCCACAGCAGCGCCACTGCGGGTGGCGGTGTTGGAGTAGAGCAGGCAGTTCTCCATCTCCACGGTGGCGGTGCCGCCTTCGCGTGAGTTGTTAAAGATGGCCCCGCCATTTCCGCTGGCAGTGTTTGAGCTGATCCTGCACCTGCGCAGCAGCAGGCGGCTGGGCGTGGCAGCGAGACCGTTGGCGATGCCCGCGCCGTCATTGGCGATACCGAACTGCACGGTGCAGTCCGCCATGGAAAGGAAACCCTGATTCAACACCGCGCCTCCCCGACCTGAATGCAGAGCGCCGACCCCGTTGCCGCCGTCCAAACCAATGCGTGAGAAGTGCCCGCGTATGCCGGGCGGCAGGTAAAATTCCCGACTGTTCGGGGAATACATGGGAAGTCGGGTCGTGAGGTTCGGACTGGCGAGGATGAAGGACCGGGTGGGAATAATCTCCCCCAGGGTGATGAAAAGATTCGAACTGGAGGTGATCACCGCGCCTTCCGGCGCATCCCGCAGCGCCTCACGCAGAGAGAGCTGCGCACCTGCGGGAGTGTGGTTTTCATCATTCGTCGTCGTGGCGCGCACGACGAAGCTCTCCACCGCGCCGCTATCAGAGGTGGCGGTGCTGTCAAAGTTCCCATCCACCGCTCGGTCAAAGCCGCGCTGGTCCGTGGTGGCTGTGGAGAGTGAGGCGGCATCCAGAGCCGGGCTGCCGGGCAGCGGCGGCATGGTATCCGTGAGACCGCCGTAGCGACCGAGCTCCGCCAGACCGAGCTGCGCGGCGGTGATGTTCCGCACGTCTCCGGCGGCATTGAAGTCGGAGAAAATGCCATCCAGGCCCATCACATTGCCGCCACCACTCTGCGCGACGGGGAAGTCGTTAAATATCCGGAGATCCTGCCCGAGGTTCCCGGCCAGGATGGTGGAGTTCAGCGTCAGCTTGTCTCCGGCCTGACCAAAAATGGCGAGACCGCCGTTGGCATTATTGGAGGTATTCCCAGCGATGGTGCAATGCGTGAGGGTGAGGTTGGTGCCCTGGGTTGTGCAGATAGCTCCGCCATCTCCGCCACCCGCGTAGTTTCGGGTTAGCGTGCAATGGTCGAGTGCGGCGGGCGCGGTCTGAAGGTAGAAGGCGCCGCCGTCGTTGGCTGTGCTGCGATTGTCATGAAAGGTGCAGCGAGTGATCTGCAAATCAGCAATGACCATGGCGATGGCCCCGCCCCGGCTGGTGGACTCATTATCACGGAAAGTGCAGTCCATCAGATGCAGCGGAGCAAAGGCAATCATGGAACCGCCGAAGCCACTGAAGGCAGTGCTCGTGCCGCCGCCCCCGGTGAGGGTGAGATGCCTGAGTTCAAAGGGTGCGACGACATAGAAATGCCGGTTTGTTCCTGGGCCTGCGTCCAGGATCAGCCCCTTCGGCAGGGCGGAGGCGTCGATGGACACAGCTTTGAGGATGTCGATTTCATCCTTCACCGAGTCCAGCGTCAGCGTCTGCCCGGACAAAGCGGGGGCGAAGGTGATGACGGCCCCGGCAGGAGCCTCACGCACAGCCTCACGCAGGGAGAAGCTGGCTCCGGGAGGGGTATCCAGTTCATCGGCGAGCGTGTTCACCACGAAGACTGGCTCAGGCCCTATCTCTGCCGCGCCGATGTCGGCGATGAAGGTGTTGTCGCTATTGCCATCGCGAGGTCGGGAAATGCCGCGCTGGTCGGCGGCGGGCACCGTTCCCGCAGCATGGTCGATTGCCGGACTGGTGGGTAGCGGCAGGCGGGTCTGCGTCGGCCCACCGTTGCTTTCCAGAGCACCGAGCAGCGGGTCCAGCGGCGTAGTGGCCGTGCCCACATAGTCGCCATTGGCATTCGGCAGGCCTACGGGGAAGGCGGTGGTGACGCTTTCATTGTTTCCGATCACGTTCGCTCCCGTGCGAGTCAGACCCACGGACGAGTCGGCGATGTCAGCCGGGGCTTGAGAGGTGGTATTCCCCGCCACAATGGAGTTATGCAGGCTGAGGGTGGCGCTGGTGTCAGCATAAAGTCCGCCGCCATTGCCATTGGAGATGTTGTTCCCCGTGATCGTGCAATGCACCAGGGCTGTGTTGCCCCCCACGAGCGCGAAGCCGCCCCCGACGATGTTGCCAGTGTTTCCATGGACTGTGCATTGATTGAAAGTGGCTCTGCCATCAAGGATGCGGATCGCCCCGCCATTCCCACCCGCCGTGTTGCTGGAAAAGGTGGAGTCAGAGACCTCCAGCGTGCCGCCAGTCATTTGCAGGGCACCTCCAGAGTTGGAACTCTTCAGCCCGGTGAACGAGCAACGGCTGAGGCTCAAACTGCCCGCATTCTGAATGGCTCCACCTGCCACTGAGGCCGTTGCAGCTCCGCCTGTGAAGCGGAGATTCCGTAGATTGACGCTGACTCCGGCATTTACCTCGACCAGCCGGTGATTCCCCGTGCCCAGGGCGATGCCGAAACCCCCAGGCAGGCTGGAGGCGTCCACCGTCACGTCCCGCGCCAAGTCGAGCTGACCCAGCCCACCATCCAGCGTCAGAGTCTGCCCGCTGAGCCCTGGGGCAAAGATGAGGAAGGCCCCTGTCGGTGCATCCCGCAGAGCCTCACGCAGAGAGACATCGTTTTCACCTGCGGGAGTCTCCAGTTCATCGTCCGCCACATCCACCTGGATCAATTTCGACTCCAACGCGCCTATGTCTGCCAGCGCACCGCCAATGCCATCCGCATCCACCACACGCGGGAGACCACGCTGATCCGTGGAGAAGGCAGGCGTCGGTGCCGCATCCAGCGCCGGGCTGCCGAGCATTGGCGGACAAGTCGGTGTGGGGCCGCCGTAGTTTCCCAGGGGGGCCAAACGCGCATCCAGCGGCACGTCCAGTGTGCCCGTGAGATCAGACCCGAGCCAGGTCACAGCACTGTCCTGGGCATCGCCGATGAGATTCGTGCCCAGGCTGGTCATCGTGCCATTGCTCCGCCGCACATCCAGCGCCACCGGAGCCTTGTTTCCCGCGATGATGCAGGAGACGATCGAGGTCGTGGCTGTGCCTGGCGCCGTGGTGTTCTGAAAAAGCCCACCACCCAGGTTGGCAGCAGTATTTCCCACGACGGTGCAGTGGCTGAGAGTCAGATTTGCCACACCTGTGACGTCCGCCAGAGCATACACCCCGCCTCCGGAAAATTGGGCACTGTTGTTGGCGATGGTGCATTGCTTCACCATCATGTTCGCCGTGCCGACACTGCCGATATTGTAAAGCCCACCCGCATTGCCCGTGGTTGTATTGCCAGTGATCGCGCAGTCCTCGAGGGTGGCCGTGCTCGTCATGCTATTGATCGCCACATTTGCCAGCGCCCCGCCCTGCCCGCCGCTGGAGTTATTTCCCGAAAGCACGCAGCGCTGCATGATGAGTGAATTCGCCTGAGCCGAGTAGCCCGTGGCAAGTGCTCCGCCAAACGCCGCGCTATTGCCCGTGAACTGGCAGTTCGTCACCGTCAGCGTGCCCGCATTCAGCACCGCACCTCCGCGCCCTGTATTCGCCGCGCCCACACCGCCGCCGCCGCTGAACTTGAGGTTTTTTAAAGTCACCACCTGCCCCGTCGGGATGTAAAAGAGCCGGTTCGTCCCCGCCCCCTGGAGCGCTCCATCTGCCAGCGCCGAACCATCAATAACGAGGTCTTTGTCCACCACAATCTCCCCACTCGTGATTTGCGGTCTCTGCCCCGCCAGCGCCGGATCAAAGCGGATCAGCACCCCCGCCGGAGCATCGGCGATCGTCTGCCGTAGCGAGCCCGGCCCCGAGTCCGCCAGTTCCGTCACCACGCGGGACTCCTGGGTCAAAGCCACCGCATACAGATGAAAAGTGCCGTTGAAGCCGTTGTCTGAAACCATCGTGATCGCCTGGCTGGCCGCGCTCGCCATGAATGCATAGTCCAGGTGCAGCCCGAAGTTATCACCATGCACGTTTTGATTCAAAACCAGCTCGTCAACACCCGAGACGAATCGGATCTGGCGATTCGTCGGCAGCGCATCCCAGCCCACGCTCAGCATGGAGACCACATACTTTCGCCCCGGCGTCAGACCACTCACCGTCAGCCCGGCCGAGGGGAAGCCACCATACAGGAAGTCCTTTCCCAAAATGGCGCTGCCCGTGCCGCCGAGTGCCGTGAGGTTATTTACGTCGCCCACGAGGATATCTCTGAAGTCACTCGTGCTGAATCTCCCCGCCACCGCAGGTAAAAAAGTCGGCACCAAAGGCACCTCCACCCCATTCACCACCGCATCCGCCCCCACACCGAAACGATAAGCCCACAACGTATCACCATTCACAATGCCGCTGGAGGCATCCCCCGTCCACGCAGCGGAGCTCCAGGTGCCTGCTTTGACCGTCGATAAAAAGCCAAGCAGGCATAGAAGTAGTGCGTTCGTTTTCATCAGCAATCGGGGGGGGCAAACGAGGCGCGCAGGAAGCCCGCCATGATTGGAAGTGATCGCAGATAAGACCACACCCGGACGCCCCGAGGCAAGCACAAAGGCCAGAAGTCTCCCACGAACCATCGGAAC
>CAYMHJ010000010.1:0-43804 GCA_964390165.1 uncultured Prosthecobacter sp.
GAGGACACGCTGGTCATCTGGGGCGGCGAATTTGGCCGCACACCGACCGTTGAGCTCGCTGGTGGCAAATCGAAGCTTGGACGCGATCACAATCACTACGGCTTTAGCGTCTGGATGGCTGGCGGCGGCATCAAAGGCGGAACCATCCATGGCAGCACGGATGAATTCGGCTTTGCAGCGCAGGACGACCCGACCAGCGTGCATGATCTGCACGCCACCATTTTGCACCTGATGGGCCTCAATCATGAAGAACTCACCTACCGCTACGCCGGTCGCGACTTCCGCCTGACAGATGTTTATGGCCGCGTGATGAAGGAGATCCTGGCTTAGCCTGGACAATCATCATTCATGCACAGTAGCAATGGCAACGCACAACTCGTGCCTTCGACGGTTTAAGCGAGGTGATTGCATCATGTCCCGAGAGCCGGTCCTCATGGTTCTCTGTAATCAGGGAGGGCCGAGCTGGGAAGCAGGAAGAACGCCTGGCCAGGCTGGATGAGGAGGGCGCGGGTCTGGTCGAACTGCGTGGCATCGCTTTCAATGATCCAGGCGGTGCCCTCTGCCTGCTGCTGATGGAAGAGACTGCGGTAAGTGGAGGCGCCTTCGGTCACATCTCCCTCCCATAGACGGAGGCGGGCGGAGGATGCGGCATCTGCACCTGCGGTGAATCCATTCGCCTTGGTGAGGCCGAGGCTGAGCGGGCTGTGATCCATCGGCAGGCCGCTGCCGATGAGCTGAGCTCCGGCTTTCAGAGGCAGGCTGAAGCGATGGGTGCGGACGGCACCGGTGAGCGTCATCGTGACGGTGCCGCTGCGGGCATGAACGAGCAGGCCTTCACCTGGAGCGATGCTGCGTGTGCCGGTGAAGTCACCCGTCCAGCCTTCGCCGCCGAGCCAGGCGGTGCGGAAGGCATTGGCGGTGGAGTCGAAGAACATGACGCGGTCGGCATGGTCAGCGTCGGCACCGGCGGTGAAGAGATCGGTGGAGAAGAGGTCGTTCACCGTCCAGTGAGCGCGGATGGTGATGATCTGCCCTGCCGCTGGCGCAGCAGTGCCGGTGAGCCTGATGCTTGTGCCGGAGGACTCGGATGCGTCGATCTCGAAGCGCTGGCCCGTGCTGTGGACTTCCACATAGCAGGCGGTGTCCACCGGAAGGGTGATGCTGACGGGGAGCGTGACAGTACTGCCCTCCACGGAGGCGACTTTGCCTGTGAATAGGGCATCCTTCAGCAGCGGCATCGCGAAGGTCATGCGCTGGGTGATGGCGCGGCGCATCCATGCCTGCGGCACGCTGGCGGCGGTGGCTTCGGCGGTGCCGTCGAGGTCGGAGTCGAGATGGGCTTCGAGGCGGACGAGTCCGAGGCTGGCATCAGCACCGGCGAGGTCCGCGTAACGAACGGTTTCGGTGCCATCGTTGTTCTGGGTGATGGCTGGCGTGAGGCTGAGACGGGTCCAGTTCGTGCTGCGCGCATCAGCCTTGGCACTGAGGAAGTGGCGGACATCGCTGCGACCACCGGTCGGGCGGATGATGACTGCATCGACGCGGCCCGTGTCGGCATCCAAGGTGAGTTTGAAGGCGGGCTGGGAGGTTCCGCTGGCTGCGTCGCTGCCCATGGCATATTCGAGGAGGTTGGCAGCGGAGTCGGAGTCCGTGTCGTCTTCAGCAGCGCCCGGATGAGCTTCCTGCCATGTGGCAAAGGTGAGGTTGGCAGCGCCTGCGGGCATGGTGTCGCCAGCCGCCACGGGTGTGGTGTTTCGCTCACGCTGGGCGAGCGGCGCACCTGCGGTGCCCGATTTGAAGCCAAAGTCGATGGTGAGATTGTAGTCCGCATCCTTGGCATCATCGGAAGCTCCATCGAAGCCCGGCTCTGCTGCGCCGACAGGCTGGGTTCCGGCCTGAAGCACCAGGGTGGTGCTGATGCCGACGAGGTCCAGATTGCTGACATCGATGCCATCTTCACCCGTGTTGTCATCACCGGTAGTGTTGCCGCTGAGTGAGATGAAGCCAAACAGCGGAGCATCGCCGGATACGGTCGGATTGGGGAATCCAGGAGCCGGCATGTTGGGTTTAAAGTTGTCTGCGGCGACGTGGACGGTGTAAGTGTCAGCGGGCAGATTGGTGAAGAGGTAGCGACCCTGGGTATCTGTGTGGGTGCTGCGGAAGGGAGTGAACTGCCCCGGGATGTCGGAACCGCGATAAAGCAGCATCCAGACATTCGGCACGCCTTCGCCTGCGTCGTAATGACCGTTGCCGTCGCTGTCGATGAACACCACATTGCCGATGCCGAGATCTTGCTGGCCACCGGCTCCGGTGAAGCCAAGGTCGATCGTGAGGTCTGCATCGGCATCAAAGGTGTCATCGATCTCGCCAAGGAAGCCGTTTTCCTGGGCATTTGAAGGCTCGGTGCCATAGGCAAGATCGAAGACGATGCTGGAAACGCCTGTGCTGGCAGGATCAGCAGACGCGAGCGTGTCTTCATTGACCGAGTCGTCCGTGCCATCGTCATCACCGAAACCGTTCACCGGCATGGCAGCATCCAGTGCTCCACCTGCATCAAACTGCGTGGGTGGGATATGGAGATAGTAGCTGCCGGCACCTGGAGCTCGAAGGAGATAGGTGCCATCTGGACCTGAATAAGTGGAGGCCAGGGGCAGGTCGGAGCCAGGGAGAGCGCCTGTGGCATAAAGCTCGATCAGAACTCCCGAGATCCCCGCATCAATGCCTGCGGTGAAGTTTCCGTCAGCATCCAGGTCATTGAAGACGAGGTTGCCGACATAGATCGGCTTTGGAGCCAGGCCGATGTCCACCGTGAGATCCGAGTCATTCTCGAAGCTGTCATCGTCAAAGGATAGGAAGCCGGTCTCACCATTGTTTTCATCTGGAGCCAGTCCTGGCAGAATGGTCAGTGCGGCAGTGCGAACGTCGCCCCCATCGAAATAGCCATCCTGGCCGAGATCATCATCGACATAGAGACCGGCGCTGTTGGCAGTGGGCGGCGGAGCGATGAGGTTCGCCGCAGGTTCACCAGGCTCAAAGGCGGTGGCCGGAATGCGGATGTGATAGCTGCCGGGGGCAACATTGAAGCTGTAGAGACCGCCATTTGCCGTGACGGTGGTGGCGAGGGGGGCAGATTCGGTAGAACTGCTGGACCATAGCTGGAGAGGTATGCCATCAAGACCAAGTTCGATGTTCGGGTCGAATACACCGTCGCTATTCAGATCATGGAAGACGAGATTGCCGATTTGTACGCGCGCCACGAAGCCGAAGTCACGGGTGAGGTCGGTGGAGGAGTCGGCGGTTTCATCATCACTACTGCCACCGAGGCCATTTTCAGCCGTGCCCACAGGGCAGCCGTTGGCGGCGAGGGTGAAGACGGCGGTGCTGATGCCGTTGATGTCAGGGCGACCTTCGTCGAGCCCGTCCTCACCAAGGTCATCATCAAACTGCTGGGCACCAAACACGCTGGCGTATTGGTAGAGTGGAGAGCCATTGAGGAACATCTCATAAGGCACATGCAGGAAGTAGTCACCAGGAGTGAGGTTGGAGAACAGGTAGCGCCCATTGGCATCCGTGGTGGTGATGGCCTCGGGTGCGTCAAAGATCGGAGAATCACCGCTCTGGAAGAGCCTGACTTCGACACCAGCGACGCCCTCACCCACCTCGGCGCGGCCGTTGTAGTTAGCGTCGATAAAGACTAGATTGCCGACACTGACGGAGCGGTAGAATCCGAAGTCCACGGTGAGGTCGGTGTTGTCGTCGTTGGCATCGTCCATGAAGGCATCGCGCCCACTTTCACCATCGAAGTTTTCCGGCTCATCGTCGATGGCGAGAGTGATGACGGTGGAGGTGACCCCATTGAGCACGGGGTCTGCATCACCGCCGTTTTCATCGCTGTCATCATCCAGGCTGCTGTCAGTGCCTTGCCCAGGGGTGGAGGACCAGCCAGAGAGCACGGCGCCTGCGGCAAACTGGGAGGCGGGGATGTGGATTTTGTATTCGCCTGGATCAAGGCCTGCGAAGAGGTAGATGCCGCCATCCGCCGTGATGGTGGTGCGCATGGGCTGGGCGGTGAGTGGATCTGCGGCTCCGGCGAAGAGCTGAACGGTGACACCATCAGCGCCTTCGCCGTCGTCGTGGATGCCGTTGGCATTCGAATCGAGGAAGACGAGATTTCCGACTCCTACGACATTGGCATTGGCGGCGGCGAAGCCGAAGTCCATGGTGAGGTCGAAGTTGTTGTCGTCGAAGTTGTCATCCGTGAAGCTGAAGCCGGTCTCATCTCCGCTGTCCACAGGTGCATTGTCCACATTGAGGGCAAAGATACGGGTGCGGATGCCATTGATGGCGGGAGTGCTGTTGTCGATGCCATCTTCTCCTAGATCGTCATCACTGGTGTCAAGCTGGGAGCCCGCGATGGAGACGACCTGACCGAGCACCTCACCAGGCTGGAACTCTGAAGGAGGAATGAAGAGGATGTAGCTGCCGGAGGAGAGATGGTTGAAGCCATATTTGCCGCCATCGGCTGTGATTTGTGTGAAGAGCGGCTCACTGAGACCTGGAGTCTGATCAGCCTGATAGAGTTCGACCTTCACACCATCGACACCTTCATTGGAGTCGGCGCTGCCATTGTTATTGGCATCGATGAAGACCAAGTTGCCGACACCGACGGGAGTCTGGAAACCGAAGTCCACAGTGAGATCGACCGAGGCGTCGTTGTCATTGTCGGTGGTGGAGCCGATGCCGGTTTCACCCGAGAGATCGGTCGGGCAGCCGCCGGGGAAAATGGCGATGATCTGAGTGGTCACACCTTCGAGTTCCGGCACGGTGTCGTTGCGTCCGTCCTCACCAGCATCATCGTCACCAGCTAGCCCCTCATCCACACTGACGCGGAGGTGCAGCGGTGCGCTGATGGCAAACATCTCCTTCGGAATGTGAACCAGGTAGCTGCCTGGGCGGATGAAGCTGAAGAGATAGAGTCCACCATCGGCGGTGACGGTAGTGGCCAGCGGGCTGTCGATGTTTGGATCCTGGGTGGCGAGGAATAGCTCGACCGTAACTCCATCTACCCCCTCGCCGCTGTCAGCGAGTCCGTTGGAGTTGTTATCGAGATAAACAAGATTGCCGAGGGCGACTGGGCGGAAAAGACCGATGTCCACGGTGAGGTCTCCATTCACATCATCACTGTCATCACTGGTGGCATCAAAGCCGGTCTCGGTATCATCATTGGTGGGAGCACTGTCGCGGGTGAGAATGATGCGGCCTGTGCTGATGCCATCGACGTGAGGCTGGAGTGAATCCACCGAGTCCTCACCGACATCGTCGTCGCCAGCCTGAACGCCTTCGAGACTGAAAAGTCCGCGGATGCTGCCGGTGCTCTGGAATTGAACGGCGGGGAGGTGGACGAAGTACTGCCCCTGCCAGAGGTTGTTGAAGAGATATTTGCCGCCATTGGCGGTAAGTGTGCTGGCGACGGGCTGGTTCACACCTGGAGTGGCACCCCAGTTGTAGAGTTGAACGACGACATCATTGATGCCTTCACCGTTGTCGAAGCGGCGGTTGCCATTCGCATCGTCAAAGACAAGGTTGCCGAGGGACATGACACCGGGCTCCACAAAGCCAAAATCAACGGTCATGTCGCCATTGGCATCAGCGCTGTAGGCCGAGGTGGTGATGTCATCGAGATCGCCACCTGATTTGGATTCCACACCCAAAATGGCATCACCCACGGGCTCCGTGCCGGGGCTGAGCACGATGAGGGGGCTGACCACCTCGGTGCGAGCGCCGCCGGTCTGCGCGCCGTTGTCATCACCCTCTGTCTGATTGTCGAGACTGACAGTAACAGGGCTGCTGAAGCCAGTGGTTGCAAGAGGCTGACCGTCCACGAAGTTCGAGACCGGGAGGATGATCTGATAAGTGCCGGGTGTCTGACCGGAGAAGTAGTAGTGACCGAGAGAATTTGTGAAGCTCCAGCCGACGAGAGATTCAGCTCCATTGGCCGGGTTCCCATCTGAATCACGCCAAAGCTCGACACGCACCCCAGGGATGCCGTTTTCACCGGCATCATGGATGCCGTTCCCGTTCGCATCATTCCAGACCAGACTGCCGACAGACATGGACTGCGGGAGTGTGGCGCGAGGTTTGCCAAGAGCGAGATCACGCGGCCCGGACCAGATTTCATTGTTGGGGCCAGGCGGTGTCGGGATGGGAGACTCAAACACATTCACCGTGCCGTTCGGTGCACCGGCGGGATCGATGCGCAGGAGGGCACCGCTGGCATAGGTGCCGCCGATCACGGGCCTGACCCAGTTGTAACCGATGATGAAAAGATGCCCGCTGTGCGGATCAAGCTCAATGTCACGCGTGTCCACATCACCAAGCCCGGCGCTGCTGATGGTGGCAATGAGCTGGGGCGATCCTGGGGAGGCCGGGTCGGAGATGCTGATCTGGAAGACCTCACCATCCGAACGGTTGATGCCGTAAAGGTTGCTGCCAAACACATCAATTCCGGAGACGAAAGGCGTGGGCTGGCCGCCTGAGATCATTTCGGCGATCTGTGAGTCAGTGACGATGACATTCATCAGCGCACCAGTGGTGGCATCGTAGCGGCGGATGTCGCGCGTGCCGGCATCCTGAACGACGACAATGAGATTGCCATCAGGACCAAAGGCGATGTCCTGGATGCCAGATCGGGCGATGAAAGTATAAGGTGCGGCTCCCAGCGGCATGCCCGGCGTGGAACTCAGCGGCCCGGAGAAGCGCACGATGCGGCCACCGGTGTGATCGACGACATAGAAGTTCCCATCAGGACCGAAGGCGAAGTTCTGAAGCTCGGAGAGCGTGACTCCGGTCTTGTTCAGGATGCTCGTGGTCTGATCTCCAGCAGGGGTGATGCGGGTGAGATTGCCATCACCGAAGTGGGCCACATACCAGTTTCCATCGGGGCCGAGTTCGATGTTATAGGGGACATCGAAAGGATTTCCATCGCCCTGGTTGTGACTGAGACCAAAGGGAGCCTTGAGCGTGCCGGTGAAGTGACCATGAGTGGTGTCGTAGGTCTGGATGCTGTCATCCTGGGTGGCGGAGACATAGAGCGTCGGTGTGACGGGCAGCAGACCGAAATCGATGGAGCTTTCATTGTAGCCGCCGCCGCTGATTTCCGAACCTGCCGCGAGCTCGATGACAGGGCTGTAGATGGCACCGCCGCCGATCTGGTGGCCGTTGTCATCATCCTCCATCTGGTTGTCCAGCAGGGCTGTGGTGGAGCTGGAGAGCGGATGTGTGGAAGGCGGCGTGGGTATGACGAGGTAGTAGCTGCCGGGCGGGAGATCGGTGAAGGAATACTCGCCGCCATCCGCCGTGACTTTGCTTTCGATGAGGGAATCGTCACTTCCACCGATGGTGCCGTCCGATCCTGCGGACCATAGATTGACGGTCACGCCGTCGATGCCGCTTTCACCCGCCTGCTTGATGCCGTCGTCGTTGCTGTCCTCCCAGACATAGTTTGGCGTTGGTGGATTGCCCACATTGAGACCGCGGAAGAGGCCGAAGTCGAGTGTGAAGTCAGTGTCCTGGTCACCGTCCTCGTCAGTGGTTTCACCAGCCGTGGTGAGTTCGATCACAGGGCCGTAGATGACCGTGCCGGCGCCTCCGGGCTGCTGGGCGGCGTTGTTGTCATTGTCGATGGCATTGTCTGCATCCACGGGGTTTCCACCGGGGATCGGCAGATTGTTCGGCGGGATGACGCGGACGTAGTAGGAGCCAGGCAGCAGGTTGTCGAAGACATAGGTTCCGAGCGCGCCAGTGGTCCTGTCCGCACCGATCTGAACGTCGGCATCAGGCCCTGTGCCGCCAATGGCGAAGTCAGCACCCGGATCCCAGAGCTGGATGGTGACATCCTTCACGCCAGCTTCGCCGACATCTCGCGTGCCGCTGTAGTCAGCGTCATCATAGACGAGGTCGCCGATGGAGAGGCCCTTCACCGTGAGCGAGACGCCGAGTGTGACTGTGCAACCATAAACGTCTGTGGCACGCACACTGAATGTGGCCGTGCCGAAGGTTGTGCTCGTGCCACTGAGCAGGCCCGAACTGCTGAGAGTGATGCCCGCTGGAGGTGTGCCAGCGACCAAGCTCCAGGCATAGGGGCCGGTGCCTCCATCAGCGGTGAAGGTTTCACTGTAGGCCGTGTTATAATAGGCGTCCATGAGGGTGTCTGGCGAGATGGTGATGACCGGACAGACAGTGATCAGTGTGTAGGCACGGGTGCCGACGCAGGAGAATGCATCGACCGTCTGGACGGTGAAACTGGCTGTGGTGGCGACAGTCGGAGTACCGGAGATGAGCCCGCTTCCAGACAAGCTCAGACCTGTCGGCAGAGAGCCGGAAATGATCGAGTAAGCATAAGGTGCCGTGCCTGAGGAGGCGGAGAGGCTGGCAGTGTAGGCTGTACCGACCGTGCCATTTGAAAGTGTGGCGGGAGAGATGGTGATGGTCGGGCAGGTGACAACGAGCGTGTAGGCCGCGCTGCCGGAGCAGGTGCCGGAGGCATCCACAGCCTGCACGGTGAAGCTGTAATTGCCCGGCCCCGAAGTGGGAGCACCGAAGAGCAGGCCCTGGGAGGTCAGCGTCATGCCCGCGGGCAAGGCACCACTGGTGCGGGTGAAGACATACGGCGCTGTGCCGCCGCTGGCGCTGAGCTGCTGATTGTAGGCGATGTTGTTTTGAGCGTCTGAAAGCACCGCCGGGGTGAGGGTGATGACGGGACAGGCGACCGTGAGACTGATCGCTCGCGTGGCGGCACAGCCATTCACATCCGCAGCGCGGAAGGTGAGGGCGAAGGTGCCGAGCTGCGTGGGAGTGCCGCTAAGGATGCCGCCCGCGGAAAGATTCAAGCCGGTGGGCAGAGTGCCGCTGGTGAGGCTCCAGGTGTAGGGGGTGCCACCATTGATCGCGGAAAGCGTGGTGGAGTAGCTGGAGTTCTGCACCGCTCCAGGCAGGGTATCCGTCGTGATGCTCACTGGCGGGCAGTTCACCACCAGTGAATAGGCACGGGTGGAGACACAGTTGAAGGCATCTGCGGCACGCACTGTGAAGTTATAAGTGGCAGGTGCAGCTGTGGGTGTGCCGGAGATGACGCCTGTGCTGGAGAGACTGATTCCGGCAGGCAGTGCCCCGGCTGAAATCGTCCAGACATAGGGGGACGTGCCGCCAGATGCACTCAGAGTTTGCGCAGCATAGGTGGCATTTTGCGTGGCGGCGGGGAGCGATGCCGGTGTGAAAGTGAAGGTGCCGCAGTTCACCGTCAATGTTAGCGAGCGGGAGCCGGAGCAGTTGTTTCCATCCGTAGCTGTGACTTGGATCGGATAGCTGCCGGGAGCGCCCGTGGGTGTGCCGCTGAGCACTCCACCCGCTGTCAGGCTCATGCCAGTGGGGAGGGTTCCCGTGTAGCTCCAGACCTTCGGCGAGGTGCCGCCGGTGGCGGTGAAGTTCGTCGTTGTGTAAGCTGTGGCGATGGTGGCGGCCGAGAGGCTGGAAGGACTCACCGTGATGGCCTGGCAGGCCACTGGCAGGGTGAAGGCACGCTCAACAAAGCAGGTCCGCGCATCCGTGGCCCTGAGGGTGAAGCTGTAGCTGCCGGGCAGAGTCGGCGTACCACTGAGTGAACCGCCGGAAGAAAGAGTCATCCCAGGAGGAAGAGAGCCCGTCTGAACCGTCCAGACGTAAGGGGAGACGCCGCCGCTTCCCGTCATGCTTTGACTGTAAAGAGAACCCTGGGTGGCGGCACTGAGGGACGCAGGAGAAATGCTCAGCACCGGACAGGCGAGCGTCAGCGTGTAGGCACGGGTGGTGGTGCAGCCAGAGATGTCCCTGACACGCGCGGTGAAATTATAGTTCCCCGTCGCCGCCGTGGTGGTGCCGCTGAGCAAGCCACTGCTGCTCAAACTCAAGCCCGATGGCAGCGTGCCGCTGGAAACATTCCAGGTGTAGGGGCTGTTCCCCCCGGCGGCAGTGAGCGTCTGGCTGTAAGCCGCGCCAAGACTGACCGTAGGCAGTGAAGACGGGCTGATGGACATGGCGGGGCAGCCGCGCAGACCAAAGTCGATCGTGGTTTCATTGTTGGTATTGCCAGTAGTTCCTGGTTCCGTGGCTGGAGAGAGCTGGAAGACCATCGAATAGATGTCACTGCCCGCACCGCCGGGCTGGCTGCCGTTGTTGTCATTGTTCGTGCCATTGTCCGTGCTCACGATCACGGCGGAGGCCAGGGAAAGAGCAGCCGTAGGGGTGATGCGGACATAATGCGCCCCTGTGCTGAAGCAGCGGAAGCTGTAAGCACCGACGGCATTGGTGCTGGTGGTCATGCGCACGGTGTCGGCATCGGCTCCAGAACCGCCGACGAGGCCGTCAGCCCCCGGATTCATGAGTTCCACAGTCACGCCACTGACACCGCTTTCCGTAGTGTCCTTGAGACCGTTGTTGTTCACGTCACTCCAAACGAGATCACCGACGGTGAAGCCGCTCCAAAGGCCGAAGTCCACAGTGGCATTGCCACTGGTTCCGTCTCCATCCGCCGCCGAAGCTGGCTCCGCACCGATGGCGAGATCCACCACAGGACTGTAAAGTTCCGTGCCCTGACCTGCGGGTTGGCTGCCGTTGTTGTCACCATCCACATCATTGTCCGTCGTGACCGCCACACCTCCGCTCATGGGGAATGTAGCAGGTGGAGTGACGCGGACGAAGTATTTGCCAGGAACTAGGTTGGTGAAGCTGTAAGCTCCGCTGCCAGTGGTCACCAGCGGACTGCCGACCTGGATGTCTGCATCCAATCCGCTGCCGCCGATGACGTTATCAGCTCCAGGGGAGTAAAGCTGCACTGTGGCACCGCTGACTCCGAGTTCCGTGGCGTCCTTCAGGCCGTTGTTGTTCGTGTCACTCCAGACAAGATTTCCCAGGCTGACCCATGGGGAGGTGGAGCATGGCTCGGTGGCGATGCTGAAGACGCCGGAGGGATCCGTCTCAAAGCTGCCCTGCGTGCTGCTGCCGGGCGCGTAGGCAAAGGCGGTCAGGCTGCCTGCCGCATCGTAGGTGGGTGCGCTGTCGAGATCCACCGTGCGCACCACCATGCCGCTGGCACCTGCCATGAGCAGACCTTCCCAAGTCGAAGCATCGACTCCCATTGCCGCCCAGTTTGCTCCGGTATTCACGCGATTCACATCGACCACGAACTGGAAGCGCACACTGGGTCCGGTTTCGGTGACCTTGTTTTGCAGCACGTCGGCGGCATTTGCACCGCCAGCAGCCGTGCTGACCATGATGTTGGCAGCCGTCTGCCAGCTCTGATGTCCCAGTGCCGGGTCATAGCGGTAGATCGTCAGCTTCGGATCGGCGCGTGTAAAGCCGTCCACATAGATCACCGCGTGGTCGGCGGTGGCAGGATCGGAGCCGGTGCTCACGATCATCCAGAGTGCATCCACCTTGCTGGCGCCGATCTGGCTGAAGCTGGCATCAAGCAGGAGGCGCTTCGTGGCGGCGTCGTAGGTTAGATCAAAGTTGTCGATGTAGGCGATGTTGGCCGCGTAATTGAAGTCGTATGCCTGGACGGGCGTCCACTCGGAGGTTCCTTCCAGCAGGGTGCCGTCGTGATCGTCATCCCCGAAGACGAGGTGATAGCAGCCGGTGTCACTCGGACCTGCGGACCTGAAGCCGAAGTCCACGGTCATGTTGCCATTGTCATCATCTCCGTCATCAAGCGTGTAGCGGAAGCCTGATTCGCTGGAACCATTCGTTGGCAGACTGTCTTCGAAGAGGGCCAGCAGCGGACTGGAGATGCCGTTGGAGACTGGCGTGGCGCTGTCGATGCCACTGTCACCCGTGGTCTGGTTGTCATCCTGATCATCATCCACCGGGTTGACAGGAGTCAGGGAAAGGGTGTTTGCCAGCGGCATGCCAGTGGCGAATTCAGTCGGAGGGATGCGCACATAATAATTTCCCGGCACGACATTGCTGAAGAGGTAGGTGCCGCGGGTGGAGCCGCTGCTGTTGCTCGTGGTGGTGCTGCGCACAAAGACGCCGTTCGAGTCGAGAAGATCCACACGCACATTGCCCACGCCCTCGCCGGAGTCGAAGCGGTTGTTGTTGTTGCCATCTCTGAAGACCAAGTTACCCACGCTGACAAAGACCGGACGCAGGCCGAAGTCGATGGTCGTTTCGGTATTGCTGCCGAAGGGTGCGAGCAGATTTCCCGGCTCGGTCAGAGCCTGGAGATTCACCATCATCGAGTAGATGGGCTCACCACGGCTGGCCTGGGTGATGCCGTTGTTGTCATTGTCCACGCCATTGTCACTGCTGCTGCTCGTGCTGCTGCGGCGTGGGTGGGAGATCGGTGGCGTCAGCTTGATGTAGTGGCGTCCGATGCTCAGGCCGGAGAAGTTGTATGCACCGGTGCTGTCGGTGATGATGGTGCTGCCGATCTTCACGTCATCGGAGTCATTGACGGTGCTGTTCACCGAGGAGAAAAGCTCCACCTGGGCTCCGGCGACCCCTGTTTCACCGGCATCGACGAAGCCATCATTGTCCAGATCCCCCCAGACCAGATTGCCGATGCTCATGCTGGCGCAGAAGCCAAAGTCCACGGTCATGTCACGGTGGGTCGAGCCGCTGCTCCCGGGCTCCATGCCGAGTGTGAGAGCGATGACGGGACTATGCACCGCCGTGCCTAGGCCGCCAGGTTGCTGGCCATTGCTGTCATTGTCCACCCCGTTGTCAAGATTCACCCCAGGTGAGGCCATCGGCCACTCAGGGCTGGGAGTTGGGATCTTCACAAAGTAATTTCCGGCAGGCAGTCCGGAGAAGAGGTAGTAGCCGTTTGCATCCGTCAGTGTGGTGGCGTGAAGGGCATCATCAGAGGTGTTGGAGAGGCTGTCCGCACCTGCACGGAAAAGCTCGACGGTGAGTCCAGCCAGACCGGGTTCACGGGCGTTCTTCACGCCGTTGCAGTTCAGGTCACTCCAGACAAAATCGCCGAGGGAAAGCGTGGGCGGATCGCAGGTGGCGCTGCCTTCGAGCACGATGTTGTCGATGTCGATGTAGCCGGTGCTGTCACCACCCCAGAGGTAGATTTCGAGCAGGAATGACTTCCCGGCGAGTTGGGCACCCGTAGGCAGGGCGGTGGCTCCGCCGATGAAGCTGGTCCAGTTCAGATCCAGCGAATACCAGGTCGGCTGTGCTTCGATGATGAAGGTGTCTGTTCTGGCGGTGTGGAAGCTGGCACCATCTTTCCAGGTCAGGAAGGCCCGGCCATTCACTGGCGAGCTCGAGTTCACGCGCTGTACGTCCATGAGGAGTTTGCCGATATTCCCTGTGGCCGTTGGGTCCATGTCGATGCGCACCCAGAGGCTGTCACGCTGCTGGGTGAGGCTGGTGCGGACGGCATCGTAGCCGATGTCATAGCCGGCATCCCAGTCACGCACTCGGCGGCTGCGGGCTCCGCCCTTGATCGGGCCGCTGTAGGCAGGCTCACTGACGTCAGTGAGGCCGTTGAGATCTTCTTCCACCTGGATCTTGGCACTGTTGACGATGCAGATGTTCTGGTAGCTGGGCGGTGCAGGCAGTCCTCCGCTGCTCAGGTTCATGTCATATTCCAGCAGTGGCGTCGTCAGCGGCACGGCGCGGAAGGCGAAATCGACGCTCGTTTCGTGGTCGCTGCCAGACGAGACATCTCCAGGCTCACGCCCCACGCCCAGAGTGATCACCGGGCTGGTGACAGTCGTCCCCTTGCCACCTGGCTGGCTGCCATTGTTGTCATCCTGGATGCCATTGTCCGACGTGACAATGATGCCAGAAGAGAATGGCAGCGTGGCAGGCGGAGTACTGATGCGGACGTAATACATGCCGGGTGCAAGGCCCGTGAAGCTGTAGGCACCGCCCGCGCCAGTGATAGTTGTGCCCTGCGAGACATCGTCCGCATCGCCGATGATCGTATCATTCGTGCTGAAGAGCTGGAGCGTCACTCCACTGATGCCCTGCTCACCGACATCGCGGGAGCCGTCCTGGTCGAGATCATTCCAGACGAGATCACCGATGCTCAGTCCGCTGATGGTGATAGAGCGGGATGTCGTGACCGGGCAGCCGTGGGTGTCCACCGAACGAACATCAAAGGTCGCCGTTCCAGTGCTGGTGGGAGTACCACTGATCACGCCTGCGGTACTCATGCTCAAACCAGCGGGCAAGGCTCCACCTGTGATCGAATAGGTGTAAGGTGCCACGCCACCCGTGGTGCCCAGCGTCTGGCTGTAGGCCACACCGCGGTAGCCACCACCGAGGCTGGCGGGAGTCAGGGTGAGCACGGGACAGACGGTGGTGATCGTGAGTTCAAGCGTTGACACGCAACTGCAGGAGTCGTTTGCCTGAATCGTGAAAGTGGAGGTAGAGGCACCTGCGGGAACACCGGAAATAATGCCTGAGGGTGACAGGCTCAGCCCCGGAGGTAGTGAGCCGGAGGCGAGCTGCCAACTGTAAGGGGCGATACCCCCGGTTGCCTCGACCAACTCCGTGTAAGTTGATCCCGACGTGCCATTGGGGAGCGATGTCGTTGTGATTATCAAAGGCGGGCAGTTGACGTTCATCACATAGCCACGAGTGCCGACACAACCTTTGGTATCCACTGCCCGGACCGTGAAACTGTTCGGACCAACGGCACAGAGGGGAGTGCCCACGAGACGGGCTTCCGTGCTGACCGGCGGGTCACACAAGATAAAGGTGATGCCACTGATAGTGGCAAAGGTGCGCCCAAGTCCGAGAACTGTGGTGTTCAAAACGGAGCTGCCTTTAAACCGGATGGAGATGGCACCGGGCGGCAAGGTAGCTGGCGTGGTGTAGGTGAGCATCACTGTCCCGCTGGTGACGCCGGAGCCGAAGATGCCAAGAAGATTGATCAACGTTCCCGAGCCGTCCGAGGCAAGCACGTTGCCAGCACCATCGAGCAGTTCGACGGTGAAGCTGGGGGTGATGCCGAGGCCGGATTGCAGCAAGCCGTTGCTACCGTTCACATAGAAGCTCATCGCATAATGCCTGTTGGGCAGCAGTTCGACCTCCTGACCCACCTTGTCCAAGGTGGTGGCAGCTTCCCAGGAGGCATTAATGGAGGTGCCAGTGCCCAGAGCACCCAGCAGTGTGGAGCCGTTGTTGCTCATCCTGAAGTAGAGCGAGTTTGAAGTGATTTCCGTCCTGGCTCCAGTCTCCAGCAGACCCAGCCCGAGCAGGCTGATACTGGCTCCGCCAGAGGCTTTCAGAGACCACGGGCCAACATCCGTCGGCCCGGCCGTGCCACCTGTGCTGACAGTGAGAAGCCCGCCGTCAGGAGGATCAACCGTGACCGAACCATCTGTGGTGAACAGATCATTGTAGCTGGTCCCTGGACCCGCCAGGCTCAAGGGGGCGGGAATCAGGCTGAGGCCGCTGGGCAACGCACCACTGGACACACTCCAAGCATAAGGACCAGAACCACCAGATCCTGTGATCGTCTGCAAATAGGACTGGCTCACGGTGCCCGCAGGGAGAGTCAGCGGGCTGATATTGATTGTCGGACAGCCAATGCTGAGCGTGTAACTGCGGGAGCCGAAGCAGAGGTTCGCATCTGTGGCACGGGCGACGAAATTGAAGCCGCCCACCGCCGATGTAGTGCCGCTGAGAATGCCTGTGCTGGAGAGCGTGATGCCAGCGGGAAGACTGCCGCTTTGCAGAGTCCAGGTGTAGGCTGAGGTGCCTCCAGCAGCGGTCAGAGTCTGGCTGTAGGCCACCGTCGCCGTTCCAGCAGGGAGTGTCGTTGGGTTCACCGTCACAGCCGGGCAGACAATCGTCAGGGTGTAGGCGCGGGTAGCAGGACAGTTCTGTGCATCCACGACGCGGGCAGTGAAGCCATAGCTGCCAGGGGCAGCCGTCGGAGTGCCGCTGATGATTCCATCAGTACCGAGTGTTAGGCCCGTCGGCAGGGTTCCGGCGCTCACGCTCCAGGCATAACCACCATTCCCGCCCGTGGCGGATAGTGTCTGGGTATGAGCGGCATACTGTGTGGCGCTGGATAGAGAGGCTGGAGAGATCGCGATGACCGGGCAGGTCACGGTGATCGAGTAGGCACGAGTGCCAGAGCAGTTGTTTGCATCTGTGGCCTGGACGGTGAAGGCGTAGCTGCCGGGAATGGCGGAGGGAGTGCCGCTGACCATGCCCGCGCTGCTGAGGCTCATGCCGGTCGGGAGACCGCCGGAGCTGATGGCGAAGGTGTAGGGTGCATTGGCACCACTGGCACTGAGGGTGACAGGCGTGTAGACCGCAAACTGGGTGGCATTACCAAAGGAGGTGCTGGAAAGAGTGACCGGCGGGCAGTTCACCGTGAGGCTGTAGGCGCGCGTGGTGGTACAATTGTTGGCATCACGCGCCTGCACCGTAAAGTTGTAGGTGCCGGGGTTGGCACCAGGAGTGCCTGCCAGGACACCTGCGCTGCTGAAGGTCATGCCGGAAGGCAGGCTGCCGGAGAAGACGGTCCAGGTATATGGCCCGGTGCCGCCCGAGGCTGCAAGGGTCTGCGACGAGTAGGCGGCGAACTGCGTGGCGGCTGGCAGTGTGGTGGGGGAGATGCTGATGGCAGGGCATCCGATGACCAGTGAGTAGGTGCGCAGGCCGGGGCAGCCATTGGCATCACCGGCACGAGCCACAAAGGAGTAGGTGGCCGGCACGCTGGTGGGTGTGCCGCCGAGAATGCCGGTGCTGGTATTCAGCGTGAGCCCGGCTGGCAGTCCATTGTTACCTGTCGTGGTGCCGACATGGCGTGCGGCGATCTCTGCCAGGCTGAGGGCGCGGTTGTAGAGCAGGACTTCATCGAGGCCGCCCTTCCATGCCGTGGTGCCACCACCGTTGTTTCCGAGGCGCAGGGCGCTGCTGCTGTGCGTGATGGCTGTGGAGTAGGCTTTGGTGGCGACCTGCACTCCATTGACATAGAGCCGCATGTTCGAGCCATCATAGGTGGCGGCGACGTGTGACCAGACTCCGGCGGTGAGTGTGGTGGTGATGCGGTTGCCAGCGCGGTCATTCAGCCAGAAGCCAAAGGTGCTGGTGCTGCCAAGATAACCGAGTCCGTAGCCATCAGTTCCTGCGCTGCCGGTGCTCTTCGTGATCGCGGTGGCATCCATGGGGATGCCGCTGGTGGCGGGATTCACCCAGGCTTCCAGCGTGATCTGAGCAGGTTTGAGTGAGGCTGTATCCGCGACTTCGACGAGGTCGTCACCACCATCGAAATCAAAGGCACGGCCCACGGCACCCGCCTGATAAGCGAGACCGTTGTAAGAGGCGGAGAAGTTGGTCGCGAGAGCATCAGCGGGGCCGTTTTCAGCGATCCACCAGGACACCGCCCCCGTCGGAACGACGGGACTGATGCTCCAAGAGTAGGGGCTGGTCCCTCCGCTGCCAGTGAGTGTCTGCGAGTAGAGGGCATACTGCGTACCCGAAGTGAGGGTGGTGGGGGAAACGGTGATGATGGGACATAGCAGCGTGAGCGTGTAGTCGCGTGTGCTCGAGCAGCCTGTGGCACTGTCAAAGGCGCGGAGAGTAAAGCTGTGATAACCCGGGATGGCCGAGGCATTTGGCGTACCGCTGAGCACTCCCGATGTAGTGAGTGTGAGACCTGAGGGCAGTGTCCCACTGGTGACACTCCATGTGTAGGGGCCTGTGCCACCTGTGGCGCTGAGATTCACGCTGTAAGCGCTGTACTGCATGGCCGAGGCCAGGGCGGTCGGGCTGATATTAATGACCGGGCAGGTGCGGAAGCCGAAGTCGATGGTGTTTTCGATATTGCCCGTGCCCGCCACGCCAGGCTCACTGCCTGCGGTGAGAGTGATGAGAGGGCTGGTCACCGCCGCTGCGGTTCCGCCGGACTGGGAGCCGTTGCTGTCGTTGTCTTCACCGTTGTCGGCAGGGTCATTGACTGCGGTAATGAGCGGGAATCCAGGGGCCGGAGTGGGGATGCGGACACGATACTGGCCTGGCTGATAGGTGACAAAGGAGTAAACTCCGCTGGCATTGGTGGTCGTGGTTTTCAGCACCGTGTTCGTGCTGTCGAGCAGTTCCACGGTCAGTCCGCTGATGCCGCTTTCGGAGGCGCTCTGGAAGACACCGTCGCTGTTCGTGTCTGCCCAGACCTGATTGCCGAGGGTGATGCCGCTCCAGATGCCGAAGTCCACGCTAAGTTCGGAGTCAGGGTTGGTATCTCCATCGGTGATCGATTCGGAACCAGTGAGCAGAGTGATCACAGGACTGAAGAGAGCCGTGCCTGGACCTCCGGGCTGGCTGCCGTTGTTGTCATCATTGACGCCATTGTCCAGAGTCACAGGCGTGCCGCTGGTGGCGGGAAGACCGGCGGTCGGAGTGACTTTAACGACGTATTTGCCATCAGTCAGGCCGGTGAAGTTATAGGCACCCGAGGGTGTGGTGGTGGTGGAGGTGACGAGGACATCGTCCGCGTCTCCGGCGGTGTCGTTCGTGCTGCTGAAGAGCTGCACCTGAACGCCACCCACTCCGAGTTCGGTGCCCTCACGCAGGCCGTTGTTGTTTTGGTCGTTCCAGATTTGGTTACCCAGAGTCAGCGTGGGAGAGGCGGAGACTTCGCACAGCGTGAGGTAGTCCATGGCCACGGGGCTGGTGCTGGAGCCTCCCGAGAAGACGAAGCTGGCGGTGTCGATCTGCGAGGCTGTGGCACCATTGGCCACACGGAAGCGCCAGGTGAACTGACGCCAGAGAGGTGTCTGCATGTTGGCGGCCTCCTCCGTCCATCCATTATAATCCACCGCCCCAAAGGCGGGGAAGGACACGCCGCTGCCGCCGAATCCGCAGCACTGCTGCTCACCGGGAGCCGTGGCGTTCATCTCCGCCTGGGTGACGCTGTAGTATTGATACAGACCCGGCGAGGAACCGCTGATGACCTGGAAGATTTGTGCATTGGCCCCAAGGTCGAGCACGATGGAAGCGGCGGCGCTGCTGGCATTCGCGGCCCAGATGGAGACCTGATATTCACGGCCCGGCAGCAGCACACTGCCCCAGTTGCCACCGCCTGCCGCACGCAGGCTGACGCAGGAGTTCGTTCCCTGGAAGAGCATATAGCGCATGCCATGGCGCGCCTTCGCACTTTCGACCCAGGCTACTTTGGAGCCGTTGTTGCCGGCGAGAACCTGCACGCGCTGGATGGGCTCTCCCACACCGCTCGTACCATTGCTTCCTCCGATCCACTGATAGCCGTTGATGCTGTCTCCGAAGCTGGTGCTGGCACCATCGAAGCCGAGCAGCGCCAGGGCTGTGCCGGTGGAGTTTGGCATCTGCTGAAACTCGAAGCTGGCATTGTCCACGAGTGTGTTGGTGTAGCAGAGGTCTCCGTTGGCAAAGGCGAAGTCGATGGTGCTGTCACGATCCGCGTCGTCGCCATCCACGCCAGAGGCTGGCTCGCCTCCTGGGGTGAGAGTGATCAGCGGACTGACGACCTGGGTACCTGGGCCGCCGGGCTGGATGCCGTTGCTGTCATTGTTGACGCCGTTGTCCAGCGTGACCGATGAGGTGGCGACACCGGGATAATAGACGGGCGGTGTGGGGATGCGGACATAGTAGATGCCGGGTTGGAGATGGGTGAATTGATAGAGCCCATTCACATCGGTAAAGCTGTCTACACCAACCTGCACATCATCACCTCCGCCATTGTCGCGCGCGCCATCGACACCTGGAGTCCAGAGCTGGACGCGAAGCATTGGGATGCCGCTCTCGGTGGACTGGCGAATGCCGTCGTTGTTCATGTCGGCCCATATCTGGTTGCCGATGGCCATGTCACGGGATTGCAGCACGAAGGTTTTAGTGGCGAAGCAGGCGGTCGAATCTGTGACACGGAGGGTGATGCTGCCGCCGGCCGCGCCGGTGGGTGTACCGCTAATGACTCCACCACTGCTCAGGCTCAGTCCTGTGGGCAGTTTGCCTTCGTCGAGAGACCAGGTGTAGGGAGCAACACCTCCAGTGGCACCCAAGGTCTGCGAGTAGGCAGCGCCTGCAAAGGCATCGGGAAGTGTGTTGGTATTGATCGTGATCGCCGGACATGCCGAGACAAAGGTGTAGGAACGCGTGCCGAAGCAGGTGCCGCCGTCAGAAACGCGCACGGTGAAATTGGTGGTGCCCGGAGTGGTGGGCGTGCCGGAGATCTCTCCGGTGACATCATTCAGCACGAGTCCGGGAGGCAGGGCACCACTGGAAACAGTATAACGATAGGTCTGCCAGCCGGTGATGGCCTGCATCGAGAAGCCTGGACCCGACCAGTGCAGGCGTGCCACGGCATCTCCGCCGTTTTCATAGAACTCCATGCGGATGGTGACCGCGGAGCCTCCGGTCAAGGAGAGTGAGGCGCTGTGATTGGTGGCGCTGTGATCATTCCATTGATCGATGATAAGATTGTTGTTCACCCAGAGACGGACACCGTCGTCACTCGTGGTCTGGAAGGTGTAGCTGCCCGTCGTCTGCGGCAGGAGGGTGCCGGTCCAGCGCACGGAGAAGACATTGGCAGGCACGGAAGCGTGCGGAGACCCACCAGCCCAGTTGAAGTCGATGGAGCTGTCGGCACGCGTGAGCAGGAGGGTGTTGAAGTTCGTGCCCGAATAATACTGGCCGATGAGTCCGCTCTGCGGCGTGGCGCTGAAAGTCTGGCTATAGGCTTCGCCGAGATGGCCGTCTGGCAGTGTGGCGGGAGAAAGAGCGATGATGGGGCAGCCGGTGATGATGGTGTAGGTCTGTGTGCCCGTGCAGCCATTGGCATCCACGGCGGTGACGACGAAGGTGCCCGGATCACTGTTCGTGGGCGTGCCGCTGATCACGCCCGAACTGCTCAGAGCGAGCCCCATGGGCAGATCACCACTGGTGACGGTGTAGATGTAGGGGCTGGCTCCGCCAGAGGCGGTGAGTGTTTGTGAATAGGAACTGGCCACAGTGGCATCCGGCAGTGCCGTGGGAGTCAGCGAGATGACCGGGCAGACGATGAGAGTGGTCGTGAGTGTGCCCTGGCAGCCATAGCTGTCCGTAGCAGTAAATGTGAGCGAGACGCCCGCACCATTGGCCGCAGTCGCCGTGCCGGTGATCGTGGCCGAGCCTGTGTCAAAGCTGAGACCGTCCGGCAAGGTGCCTGCGGTGAGCGCCCAAGTGTAGGGTGCCGTGCCGCCACCGGCCGCCAGAGCCTGAGTGTAGCCAGTGCCGATGCTCGCCAGCGGCATAGTCCCTGGAGTAACGCTGATGGAAGGGCAGGTCGGCGTGAGCGTGAAGGAGCGGCTGCCCGAGCAACCATATTGATCCGTCACCCGGATGGTGAAGGAAGCTGCCGTGGTGCTCGTTGGCGTACCGCTGAGTACACCTGTGCTGCTGTTCAAAGCCAGCCCGTCAGGCAGCGTACCGCTTGTCACAGTGAAGGTGAAGGGCGCGGTCCCAGCACTAGCTGTGAAGGTCTGACCATAAGCACTTCCAACGGTGGCCGGGACGAGAGCGACAGGATTCAGCGAGATGCTGGGACAGACGGGAGAGACGGTGTAACTGCGCGTGACCTGACAGCCATTGGCATCCGTGGCGCTGAGAGTGAAGCTGGCGGGAGTGGATGAGGTCTGCGTGCCGCTGATGACTCCGCTGCTCGTATTCAGCGAGAGGCCGGCGGGCAAGCTGCCCGAAGCGATGGCATACACATAGGGGGTCGCCCCATTGCTGGCAGCCGCCGTCTGCGAGTAAGGTGAGCCCACAGTGCCGTTTGGCAGACTCGCCGGAGCTAGCGTGAGGACGGGGCAGACTTTCAACGAATAGGCCCGTTGGCCGGAGCAGCCATTGGCATCGAGCGCGGTGATGGTGATGTTTGCCCCGGCACCGTTGCTGGCCGTCGGCGTGCCGGAAATCACCCCCGTGGCGCTGTTGAGTGAGAGACCGGCGGGCAGAGTGCCTGAGGAAACGCTGAAGGTATGAGGCGCCGTGCCGCCATTGGCAGTGAGGCTTTGTGAATAGGCAGCACCCAGCGTGGCCGTGGCCAGACTGGCCGGAGTAACCATGATGGCAGGACACACTGGAGTGATGAAGTAGGCTCGTGAGCCGAAGCAATTGTTCGTGTCCGTGGCACGAAGGGTAAAGACGGCGGTGGCAGTGCTGGTGGGTGTGCCGCTGATCGTCCCCGTAGTGGCATTCAAAGTCAGACCAGCCGGAAGCGCACCTGAAGCGACGGTGTAGATGTAAGGGGAGACGCCGCCAGTGCCGCTCACGGTATGACTGTAAGCCACCCCAACAGTCGCCCCAGGCAGGCTGGATGGAGTCAGACTGATCGGGGAACAGACTGGGGTGACATTGTAAACGCGGGTGCCCTGACAGCCGTAGTCATCCGTAGCGCGGATGGTAAAGCTGGCCAGGTTGATGCTGGTGGGTGTGCCGCTGATCACCCCGGAGGTGGGATTCAATGACAGGCCGGAGGGCAGTACACCACTGCTCACCACATAGACATATGGTGCCTTACCGCCTGCGGCGGTGATCGTCCGCGAGTAGGCAACGCCGAGCACTGGCGGAGTCAGTGTGGCCGGACTGACGGTGATGGTGGGGCAGACGGGCGTCAGCGTGTCGCTGATCGTGGCCTGACAGCCGTTGGCATCGGTGGCACTCACCGTGAAGGTGGCGCTGGTGGTGCTGTCGGGAGTCCCGCTGATCTCACCTGTGCCCGCATTCAGAGTGGCCCAGCCCGGCAGAGCGCCGCTGGAGATGCTGAAAACATAAGGCGCGAGTCCGCCTGTGACACTGATCGTCTGCGAGTAGGATGTTCCCACCGTCGGAGCAGGCAGTGAGGCAGGAGACAGGGTGATGACCGGGCAGACAATCAAGGTCATAGAGCGGGAACCCGCACAGCCAAAACTGTCCAAAGCACGGAAGGTCACAGCGGTTCCAGTGCCATTGGTTGCCGTTGGTGTGCCAGTGATGGCTCCAGTATTTGTATCAAAGCTCAATCCGCCAGGCAGAGTGCCGCTCGTGATGGCGAAAGTGTAGGGCGCTGTGCCGCCGCTGCCGCTGATCGTCTGCGAGTAGGGCTGACCCACGGTCGCTGCCTCTGGAGATACCGGATTCACCACGACCAAAGGGCAGACAGGTGTCAGCGTGTAGGCACGTGAACCAGGGCAGCCATTCACATCCATGGCGGTGATGGTGAAACTGGCCTCAGCACTGCTCGTCGGAGTTCCCGTGATGGCTCCTGTGCTGGCATTCAGGTTTAATCCGGCAGGCAGTGAGCCGCTGGAGACAGTGAAGGCATAGGGCGTGGCACCACCGCTGGCCGTGATGGTCTGACTATAGCCGGAGCCCACTGTGGCATCCGCCAGCGTCACGGGATTTACGGTGATGACGGGGCAGATTTTCAGCAGGTAGCTCTTTGTCGTCGCACAGTTGAAGCTGTCCAGCGCACGGACGGTGATGTTCACACCTGCGCCGTTGCTGGCCGTCGGAGTGCCGCTGAATACGCCACCACCGCTGAAGGAGAGGCCCGAGGGCAGTGTGCCGGAACTCAGCGTCCAGGTATAGGGAGCGGCACCACCGCTGGCAGTCGTCGCTTCAGAATATGCTGCACCCACAAGTCCATCAGGTAGTGTGGCGGGAGTGATCGTGGTGACAGGACAGCCGATGGCGATGGTGTAGGAGCGCGTACCGAGACAGCCATTGGCATCGGTGCCGCGGATGGTGATGTTGGAGTTACCACCAGTGGTTGGCGTGCCGCTGATGGTTCCCGTGGTCGTATTAAAGGTCAGACCGGCAGGCAGTGTGCCGCTCGTCAGCGCATAAACATAGGGCGTGGCTCCACCACTGGCAGTCACCGTTTCAGAATAGGAAACTCCGATGCCGCCCGCCGGCAGTGAGGTGGGTGTCAGTGTGATCACCGGGCAGATTTTCAGCGAAAGCACACGCGTGGTGGAGCACCCGTTCGCATCTGTGGCACGGAAAGTGAGCGACTCCCCTGCCCCATTCGCCGCCGTCGGCGTACCGCCCAGATAGCCGCTGGTGGGATTTAGAGTCAGACCTGCGGGTAGAGTGCCGCTGCTCAGCGTGAAGCTGTAGGGTGCCACACCACCCGTGGCGCTGATCGTCTGGGCATACCCGGTTCCCACCGTCCCGGCGGCGAGGCTCGTGGGATTCAGGGTGATGGCCGGACAGACTGGCGTAACCATGTAATTGCGAGTCTGCTGACAGCCACGGGCATCAGTGAGACGAATGGTGAAACTGGCTGCGGCGCTGGCCGTCGGCGTGCCAGTGATCGCACCGGTCGTGGGGTTTAAAGTCAGACCCGCTGGCAGTGATCCGGCTGTCACGGCAAAGGCATACGGCGTATTACCGCCCGAACCGCTGAGCGTCTGTGAGTAGGCCGTGCCCACGGAACCGTTGGCGAGGTTTGTGGGATTCAGTGTGATGGCCGGGCAGGTGGGTGTGATGGTGTAGTCGCGAGTGGCGGAACATCCATTGGGTGCCGTGACCCTGAGGGTGAAGCTGGAGGATGCTGCATTATTGGGCGTGCCGGTGATGGCACCCGTGCTCGAATTCAAAGTGGCCCAGGATGGCAACGATCCGCTGGCGACGGAGTAGGTATAGGGCGAAGAACCGCCAGTGGCGCTCAATGTCTGAGAGTAGGCTGTGCCCACCGTGCCATTGCTCAGGGAGGTGGGATTGAGCGTGATGACCGGGCACACCTGCACGGTGATCGAGCGTGTTCCTGAGCAGGTATTGGCATCCAGCGCACGGAAGGTGATGGCCACTCCCGAACCATTCGTCGCCGTCGGCGTGCCGCTCAGCACGCCCGCTGAACTCAAGGTCAGGCCAGATGGCAGAGTGCCGCTGGTGACACTGAAGGTGTAAGGAGATGCGCCACCAATGGCGGTGAGCGTCTGAGAGTAGGCCACGCCGACGGTGGCCGCAGGCAGCGTGGTCTGCGTCACCGTGATGCTCGGGCAGATCGGCGTCACGGTGTAGGGGCGAGTTCCGGAGCAGCCCGCACTGTCCGTGACGCGTACGGTGAAGGAGGCGGCGGCATTGGACGTGGGAGTGCCGGTGATGGCCCCTGTGGCTGTATTTAAAGTCAGACCGGCGGGAAGCGACCCCGAGGCGATGGCAAAGGTGTAGGGGGCGATGCCACCACCGCCTGAAACGGTCTGGGAGTATGCCTGACTGACGAGTCCGTTGCTCAACGAGGCTGGGCTCACCGTGACCGTGGTACATGAAGGGGTGACGCTGTAACTGCGTGTGCCTGAGCAGCCAGCCATGTCAGTCGCACGGATGGTAAAGCTGGCTGAGACGGAACTGAGGGGTGTGCCACTGACCACCCCTGTAGTGGCATTCAGCGCCAGCCCAACAGGCAGCGCTCCCGAACTCACGGAGAATGAATAGGGCGCACTGCCGCCGCTGGCGGAAACTGTCTGCGAGTAGGCCGAACCAACGGTGCCGTTGATGAGTGAGACCGGATTCACCGTGATGTTTGAGCAATTGAGCGTCAGCATGTAGGCGCGGGTGCCAGTGCATGCCTGGCTGTCCGTTGCACGCAGGGTGAAGTTGTAGGTGCCTGGTGTGTCGGTGGGTGTCCCTTTGATTTGATTGTCACTGCTGATCGAGAGCCCTGCGGGAAGCGTACCGCTGCTCACCTCCACCACATAAGGCGCACGACCACCGGCCACCGTGACTGCCTGGGAGTAGGCGCTCAGGCGGGTGGCTGCGGGCAGTGTGGTGGGGGAAAGTGTGACCGTCGGGCAATTAATCAGCATGCTGTAGGTCTGCTGAGTGGAGCAGCCTTTGGCATCCGTGGCCTGGACGCTGAAGACCACGGTGCCGATCCCGGTGGGCGTGCCACTGAGCACACCTGACGTGCTGAGGGAGAGACCAGCGGGAAGAGCCCCCGTCAGCGGATTCCAGACATAAGGTGAGACTCCGCCCGCGGCTGAGAGCGCCTGGCTGTAGGTGCTATCCTGGGTGCCCGCAGGCAGGGTGGCGGGCGTGATGATGAAGGCCGGACATGGCCGGATGCCGAAGTCGATCGTCTTTTCGTAGTTCGTGCCGCCGCTGTTGCCGGGCTCGGTGCCTGCAGCGAGTGCGAAACTCATGGAAGTGACGGAGGTCCGCTTCAGTCCAGACTGAGCGCCGTTGTTGTCATGGTCCACGCCATTGTCCGTCGTCACCACACTGCTACTGGACAGCGGCAGTTCCTCGGGAAGGAAGGGAACGCGCACTTTGTAGCTCGCAGCCGTCGCGGTATTGAAACTGAACAGGCCGTCCTTGTCCGTAGTGGTGCTCATGATCACCGCATTGGTGCCGGCATTGAGCAGTTCCACGGTAAGTCCCTCCACCCCAGTTTCACCAGCAGCAGGTTCGTAAATGCCGTCATTGTCGGCGTCGTTCCACACGGTGTTGCCGATGTTCATTGCGTTGTTGAATGCGAAGTCCTGGGTGTAGTCCGTGTTGGCATCGGAGTCACCGTCATTCACGGACTCAGTGCCGGCTTGGAGCGTGATGACCGGGCCGTAGGCCAGGGTTCCAGGTCCGGCGGGCTGGCGTCCGTTGTTATCATCATCCTGGCCATTGTCATCCAGGTCAGGAGCGCCTGAACTGCTGGGATACTGGGCCGTCGGCTGAACGGTGATGTAGTATTTGCCACCAGCCAGAGGACTGAAGACATAACTGCCCGAGGTGCTGGTGGTGATGCTCGGCATCGCTTCCCAGTCAGCATTCTCACCTGTACCGCCGATCAAGCCGTCCGCGCCCGTGTGATAAAGGCGCACCACGGCATCGCTGATGCCAGGCTCACCGACTTCCTTGACGCCGTCAGCATCGACGTCCAGCCAAACAACGTTACCGAGGCAGAGCCGCTCATTGGGTGGTGGCAGCGTGAGGAAGAGAAGACTGTCCCCATGATCCGATGAGTTGTTGCCATAAACTCCAAAGGCCATGCCGTCGGCGCTGATGCAGTCACCGCCGTTGTAAATGTTCCAGGCGGTGTAGGCAGGATCCTGCTGGATGTGGCCGTCATTGCTGAGCGCATTCATGATGGTGGCATATTCGGAAGTCGGCGACTCCCACATCACAGCGATGCTCCCAATACTGCCGCTGCGATAGAGGCTGCCGAGCACCCGCCCAGTGTCGCTGATGGCACCGATGATGCCGCCGAGCGTGTCCGAAGCGGCGAGCAGAAGGTTCGTACGCATGGCGTACAGCGTATCATAAACAAAGGGTCTCGGGATGCCGCCGATGGTTTCTGAAGTGGCGACGAAACGTCCGCCAGGACTGACATCTCCGGCATTGATCCTGCCGCTGAAGGTGGCGACGACGGTGGACCATCCCCCCGTCACGCTGCCACGCAGGATCTGCCCCTGGCCACTGTTGTTGACGACGAGGAGCACGGTGCCGTCTGCACTTGCATCGATCACCTCACGGATGCCTGGCATGGCGTTCCACTGACGGTTCACGAGCGTCCAGTAGCCCCCCTGGCTCGCCGCCGATCCCGGGCCGTCCGCATCCACGGTGCCGAAGGCAAGGAGATTGTCATTGGTGATGCTGACCGGCCGGGCCGTCATGCTCACATTGGTGTCATACGGGGTCAGCAGGCGTTGTGTGAGATTGGTGGCACGCGTGTGGACCCAGCCAAAAAGAGTGACGTTTTTGCCGAGGGTCCGGCGCTCATGACCGACGGCATTACCGTCGTTGTTGATGTCCGTGCCGATGGAGTAGGGGTTCGTGGCAGTGACCTTCGGTATATCCGCATAAATAGCGGTGGGAGCCTGCATTACAAAGGCGCGGGTGGAGCTTCCGAAGCGCACACCGGTGACCCAGCGTCCGTTTGGAGACATGCCCATGATGGTCTGCGCCTCATTGTATGCCTGCCCGCCGAGGATATCCTTGCCCATGCGCGTCACCATGAACTGCGCACCCAGGCTCTGGCCGCGCGGAGCGGGGCAGTTGGCGGCAATCGGCGTGTTGCTGGAGAGGTAGCCGAAGTTCAGATTCAAGTTCAATGAACCATTCGTTATGGTGCTGCTGGCGATGCCATCCATCGGTGCCACCGGGTCAGCCGTGACCGTCGCACCATTCAATGACTCGACCGAGTCACTGCGCACCTTCACCACATGGGCACCATTTGGAAGACCATTGAAACGATAGGAGCCGTTGCCATCACAGACGCGCATGTCGCGGAATGAGTTGCCCGTGCTGTCGAACAGCTCGACCACGGCACCCGGAACGCCGCCCTCACCCGAATCACGTGTTCCGCTGCCGTTTGTATCAGCAAAGACGACACCACCGACAGCACCGGCATAGGCGCGGCCGAAATCGAGACGATCTAGCTCCCAGCCTCCCTGCACCGTTACATCGTGGTAGAGGGCGGTGGTCGTCTGCGTCATCCCCGACGGGAAATCCGGATCACTGGAGTTAAAGGCGATGCGATAGGTGCCGGCGGGGACGAGGAACTCGTATTCACCCGCCGCATTGGTCGAGGTGCTGAAGCTGAACGGCGCACCGCCCAGCGTTGTGCCATTGATGACGACACTGATGTTGGGAATTCCCGTGTCGATGCTGTCGCGGATACCGCTGAAGTCCACGTCATAGAAGACGTAACCACCGAGCAGGGAAAGCTCGGCAAAGCCGAAGTCGGCCGAGGTCACCACCTGGGCGGCAACGAGTGTGACGGCGATCTCCTCACCATTGGTCGGCAGCATGGTGTTGTACTGACCGGCATTCGGACTGCCTGCTGGAGCGGGCACATGCTGCTCATCCACACGAACCACATAATTGCCTGCAGGCAGGTTCGGCACGGTGTAGTGGCCACCGGCATCGGTGAAGGCGATGCCTTCCTCAACTTCATCTGGATCAACCTCACCGTTGCTGTTGATGTCGAGATAGACGCTAACCCGCACGTTCGGGATACCAGCTTCTCCAGCATCCTTCATACGGTCGTTGTCAGTGTCGTAATAGACGAGGTCGCCAATGCTTGCGGTGTGGTTGAAGCCGTAGTTGTGGCCGGTGCTGATCTGCCGCGCCACGACGGTCACCGGCCGCACAGCGCTGCCGCCGCTGACGTAGTCCATGCCTGCGGGCACGGTGGACTCGATGACATCCACCAGATAGGCTCCGGGTGCCAGGCGTGGCATAATGTAGAGTCCGTCGGCATCCGTCACCACACAGCGCACGAGCAGATCCGCTGCATCAAGGACACCATTCGTGTTGCGGTCGAGGTAGAGATTCACCGCGATGTCCGCCAGCGGATACTCGAGATCCTCAATGACTCCATCTTCATCCCGGTCAGTCCACACTGTGCCGCGAATCTCAGCGGCGACGTTTGGAGCGGCAGGGGTAAAGATTCCGAAGTCAGCATCATCGATGGCGGTGCTGTTCGTGGCCAGGGTGCGCTGGAGAGTGGGCGAGGTCGTCATCACCCAGTCCGTGGGCAGAGTGGTGAGATCGACTTCCACATTCCAAGGAGTGCCTCCATTCGCATTCAAACCGAACACACGGTAGGCTCCAGCAGCAGTGGTGGTGGCGTTTTTGGTAGTGGCACCACTTCTAACCACGATCTTAACACCAGCGACTCCGGCTTCACCTGCATCCCGGATGCCGTTGGCGTTCGCATCCGCATAGACGAGGTCACCGATGCTGCCGGTAAGGGCTGTCTGAACCAGATTCGAAGCCGTGGGAGGAATCACAACGGGACTTACGGGTGAGGCGATACCCTCAAAGTCTGTGTAAGCCGGGAACGTGCTCGAAGGAGTCACCTGAAGGGTGCTCTGGCCGTTGGTGGTGTTGACGGACCAGATGGCGTTCGCTGAACTGCCCGGAATGACCCACTCCGTGACTGTCTTCATGGCAAAGCTGGGGCCGGACCAACGGAGGCGGGCCTCGGCATAGCCTGTTTGCTCGAAGAACTCCATGCGCACCGGCACTGTCTGGCCGGCGGTGAGTGAGACGGTGGCTGAGTAGGTAGTGGCAGCCTGGATGTACCACCTGTCGATGACAAGGACGTTGTTCACCCATAACCGCACCCCGTCATCCGCCACGACCTGGAAGGTGTGATTGCCTGTGGATGTGGGGCGCAGATTCCCTTCCCAGCGCACGGAATAATAATCCGCAGGAACACTCACATGAGGTGAACCCGCGCTCCAGTTGTAGTCGATGCTGGTCTCCGCGCGGGTGAGCAGTGTGGAGCCGAAACTCGTGCCGGAGAAATACGTTCCCGTCAGGGCTGCCGCAGCCGCGCCACTGCTGCCGGTGGAGACGCGGAGCATACCAGTGGCATCAAATGTCATGCCCTGCACATTGAGCAACGGAGACGAGGTGGCTCCAACGGTGAAGCGTCCGACATTGGTCACGGCTCCGGTTTCCTTGTTGATAGTGACGAGGCGATCGAGATCATCCACAGCAGCGGTGGAATCGTTTGCGATGGCGTAAAGGTTCCCACTGCCTGGATCGAAGGCGATATCGTCGATGTTATATAGCGGTGTGGAAAGGGTGTTGGTAGCGATGACGATGTAGTCAACTCCCGTCCCAAAGGCGTCGTCGATATGGAAGCCGGTGTCAGGGTTGATCTTGAAAAGGCAATCCAGCAGGGTGTTCGATGCAGTGCCGTCCTCACGACGGTGAACGGCAAAAATTTCTCCACTTTCAGGGTCAAACGCCAGACCACGAATGTCTGCCACAGTGATATTTCCAAGAGATCCAGCCAGTGGATTCACTGAGCTGACACATCGGCCAAGGGCCGTCATAACACTGGCCTGGGGCGTGCCGGTGATTTCCACAGCATCGATCTCCTCATAATCTGACTTTGCGGTACGGATGATGACTTCATCGACAAGGTAGCTGGTCTTGGGGAAGGTAAAGGTGTAGTAACCTGGAGCCACGGTGGTATCCGTGGGTATGGACATGACATGCACAGTACCGTTTGGTTCCACCAACTCGATGCCAGTGACAAAGGGGGCCTTGTAAGTCTCGCGAACACGGACGGATGTCGCATACACGGGGGTGGCAAAGCCAAGGTGCAAATACTCGGGGTTGCTGGTTGTCGTGGCAGGTGACCATGCTGTATTGAAGTCGCCAGCAGTCATGGTGTCTGGCGCTCCCAGAGCCTGCGCTGCAGACCATTCGGTGGTGCTCCATTGGCTGCTGAAACCGACGACGGATGACGCCCATTGGCTGATCGGCGCGGGATTGCTACTAGCAGTATTTACGATGATCCGATCCGCGCCAGAACCGATGGATGAGTCACGATCCACACCATAGAGCAGACTGCCATCGAGGTTCATCGCCAGGGCTCTCATCTGAGTGGTGCCCGTGCTGCCCGCATCTGTGACAGTGTTGCCGGTGATTTTGAGAAGTCGGTCTGCCGTACCGCCATTGGTGCTGTTTGCCACAGCATAGATGCCACGGAATTCATTTGTCTGAATGCTGCCGACGTTGTCGATGTTATCCAGACCGCTGCCGCTGTTCACACTGACGGTGAAGGTAAGAGGGCGGGTGACGAGCACGCTGTTGGACGATGCAGCTGGCAGCGTGGTAGCTCCCGCAGTGAAGGCTGAATTGCTGAAACGCACGCTTCCCGGTCCGGTGGAGGCTGCATTCAGCCGGTAGGTCCAAGTGAATGTGAGTGAGCCACCGGCAGGCACCGTGCCGGAGGAAGGTGTGGGCCCGCTGAGCAGGATGGCAGTGGCTCCGCCTGTGAGAGTTGTGGTCAAGGCAGGGGCCGTGACGCCGCTGATGGACGTTTCACTGGAACCCAGCGTCATCTGTATGGTCGCAGTTCCGCCATCCGTGACAAGCGTGTTGCAGGCGATGAGCTCAGTCGTGATTTCAGTCGGCACGGGGGCACCGTACTCCACCAAAGAGCCACCCGAATGAACTGCAGATGGTGTCGAGTTAAGCGTCGTCCAAGTATTCGACTGTGTGCTGTAGCGCCAGAAGGCAGTGCTGTTGTCACCTCGCAGAGCATAGAGGGAAACACCACCATAACTCAGGGCACCACCTTCCTTCACCGTGCCCGGAGCGGAAGCCATCCTAGCCCAGGTGTTGGTGGTGATATTATAACGGTAAAAGTTCGTCTTGTCGTCTCCTCGGAGAGCATAAATGTGGGAGCCATCATAGACGAGAGATCCGCCGTTATTGATGCCATCAGGCGTGTCGGCGAGACGTGTCCAGTTATTGGAGGCTACATTGTATCGGTAGAAGTATTTGCTGGAACCTCCACGCAGGGCGTAAAGGTTTGTTTTGTTAGTCGTCATCGCACCACCGTGCTCCACGTTACCTCCTGGGAAGCTGGCTAGTGAGCTCCAGGCGTTTGTGTTGACATTGTAGCGGTAAAGATTGGTGCTGCCATCTCCACGCAAAAGGTAAAAGTGCGGGGCCAGATAGACGAGACGATTGCCATTTCTTTCTATGACAGCAGGGATGCTGGCCAGGGTCGTCCAAGTGTTAGCCGCCACGTTGTAGCGCCAGAAGGCGTTGGTATTGTCACCTCGAACCGCATAGATATTCACGCCGTCAGAGGCCAGCATCCCACCATCCTTCACCGTGCCGGGAGCATTCGCTCTGGCACTCCATGTCGTTGTATTGGAATTGAAAGTCCAGAAAGTGGTGGTGTCCGCACCACGGAACGCAAAGAGATTGAGATTAGTGACCGCTGTGCCGGGCAATGCCGCCTCTGTCGTGCCGATATTCCAAGTAACCAATCCTCCGCTATGAGTCCCCCCCTGCCCTGCGCTGACAAAACTGGATCCTGCGGGAATTTGGTCTGTGATGGTAAGACCACCAAGGAATTCACAGCCTGGATAGCTAGGCGTAAGTGTATAAACGATTTGATCACCAGCCTGGGCCGAAGAACGATTCACAGCCTTCGCCAGCAGCCTGGAAAATGGAAAGTCATTACCGCTGTTGCTTGTCCCCGAAAGCACGGAGGCACTTAGCTCAGGCGTTGCCAGGAAATGGCCTGGCGGCACCTCTGGAGCCTCACGATCACAAATGATGAGAAACTCTCCCGCACCGATGCCTTCGAAGCGGTAGGAACCGGTGGTGTCTGTGCGCAAAGTTTGCACCAACTCCTCTGGGTCGGCATTGTTATCTCCATCCGTATCCGCATAAAGAGAGACGGCGAAGTTTGTAATCGGGGTCTCACCAATGTTCATGACACCATCGACATTGGCATCGATGAATGCTTTGCCCGAAATGCTGGCGGGAACCTCCCGCCAGAAGCCAAAGCGGGCTTTGACGTAGGCCCCGGAGAGTTCTGTTACTCGATGCGGATCGGCGGTGGTGATGCTGTATGGCGTGCCACCAAGCCCAGTGGCGATGTCCGAGTCCGCCTGATCCACATCCACGAGATAATTCAGACCGAGCGGCAGGCCTGTGAAATTAAAATTACCATCCAGATCACTCACTTGGGTATCGATGAGTGCATCTGTCGATGTCTCCACTGTGCCGTTGGCGTTTTGATCGCGATAAAGACGAACGGTGACGCTCGGCAAAGCAGGATCACTGGCCTGATATACGCCGTCCCTACCCGCGTCATCGAAGATCATGCCCTGAATGCTGCCCGTGCCGCCTGTGCGGTAGCCGAAATCGACATTCAATTTCTGCTCGTTCTGGGCAAGTACGACTGTGGCCTGATTGAGCGAGGCGATGCCATCAAAGTCAAAAGTGGCGGTGTGTGCAGCAGGCGGGATGACTTTCACCACATAAGTGGCTCCGCTGAGAGCAGCGAAGTCATACTTGCCTTGAGCATCAGTGACTTTGCTGTTGAGCAATGTGGTGCCATTGGAGGCAAAGAGCTGCACTGTGACGCCTGGAAGTCCTTCATCCTCAGCATCCATCACACCATCGCCATCCCAATCTCGGAAGACGGTGTCACCGATGCGACCGCCACCAACGGTAACAGGAGCCAAAGCCCCCGTGGACAGCACCTTGCCTTCGTATTCATAGCTGAAGCTGTTCGTGTAAATGCCGGCAGGTTGAGACCCGCTGATGCGGCATCTGAATACGATGACGAGGCTTTTGCCATAATCGATGCCTTTGTTCACGGTGAAGACGGGCTGCGAGGTATTGCTGGAATTGATGGAGACAGCCGAGGTAGGGGACCCCGCGAGCTTCGCGGAAACGAGACTGTCGTAGGTGAAGCCGGTGGGCAGTCGCTCGCGGATGATCAGCGGCACTCCATTCGGGCAAGGGCCTTCGTTTGCCACCGTGAGTGTGTAGGTGACGAGATCACCAGGGTTGGCCGTGGAGGGGGTGACGGTCTTGTCCGGGTAGAGCAGTGAGGCGGCAGCGACTTCGATGGTCTCGGTATTGCAGGATCTCGGAGCCTGATCGCTGGTGGCGCAGACGGTATTCGTCATGACACCATTGCCGGTAGCACGAACATGCAGGGTAATGCTGCGGACGCTGTTGGGCTGTACCGTCCCTATATTCCAACGCAGTGGACTGGTGGTGGTGGGTGCGGGAGTGGCACTGATATAATTGATGCCACTGGGCAGCGTATCCTCGATGACGACATTGGTCAGGGCACTGTTGCCAAAAGTGGTGAACCAGATGGTGTAGGTGAAGGTTTCTCCCGGTGCCAGAGATGCCTTGGAAGCCTGCTTGAAAATCATCGGCTTGCTCACCAGGGAAACATTGGTGTTCTGATAATAGCGCCAGAGGTGGTCTTTGTTGGTAAATTCCCCGCCCGCATCTCCACCAAAGGTGTCAGCATAAGCCTGGAGATAACCACCCGTATCGAAGGGTGAGTTTGGCTGGCCTGGACCGACATTGATCTTCAGCTGCACGCGAGCGTATTCCGGACGGAATAGCTCCAGGTTTCCCCAGGCCAGGCGCACCGCTTTCGGGCTGGTTGTGTCCGTCCAGCTTGTCGTCGGAGGCAGCGGATTTGACACACTGAGATCATGGCCGATCTGCCCAGCATCGACGCCGACAAAGCCAAGCGCTGTGCTGCGCAGGCCTGGAGAGTCTTTGGCGATCATGCTGCCAGGGTATTTGATGCGCTTCCACGGACCCATGTTTCTTGAAGCATTTATCATGCGGGCTGGATCACTCGTGTTCGTCCTCCAGTAGGAGTAATCAAACTGCCAGGCATAACCGCTTTGTGGGCCTGCGACGCCGCTGCCCATTCCCCAGGGCGTGTTGCCGCGGCCATCGGGATCGAGGATAGGTGAAATGGGAGAACTGATGCCGAAGGCGATGAGCTGCTCCGCGTCCCAGCGGGTGGTGGGAGTGACGCTGTCTCCTGAGTTCGTCTTGAGCACGTTGTCGGAGGTGCTCGGGTTCCCATCCAGCCCCCCCATGCTCACCCAGCTCTGCCAGGCGGTCTTGGGATCTGTGGAATAGAAAATTCCCGTATCTGAGTAAACACCCGCCATCGTGCCGCGCATGAGTCCGCTCGAACTGTCCACGGTGTAGGCTTTGTCACCGAGGATGTTCGGACCGAGTTCCAGCCCTTTGAGTCCATTCTGGACCTTGGCACCCACAGATCCGTCGCCGAGCGCCAGAATCGACTGCCCTTTCATCGCCATGGGCACAAAATTTCCCGTCGCATCAATACGACCGTAATGCGCACCCACCACCTGGGAGCCCACAGGAACGAAAAAAGTCGAGTAACCACCCGCCCCGGTGCGAGTGCCGACAGATGGGGTCGCCTTCACGATCAGGCCCACCACATCACCCGTCTGAATCAGCGCCTGGCCTGCTGCCTGCCGTGCCTGCATTCGCAGCAAAGTTTCCTGATCAAAGCCAATGTAGTCTGCCTTCTGATCCAGGTTGTGCGCCAGCGCTGATCCCTGAAAAATCAAGGCTCCGCCGGTTATCATCATGCCAAACCGCAAGCTTCGCATTAAGCCTTTCGACTGTATGCCAAGAGCAGCTTCAATGAAGGTGAAACACCTCGAGAGCAATGACATGACCAATCGGCTGGGAGGCGTTGAGCCCCCCACCAAGTGTCCCCGCAGCAGGGTTTCGGAAGAGTCCATGAGTTCCATCAATTACCATAATTATATCCATACCGAATATAATTTCAATATAATTTAGGCTTATAATTAAAATACCTTAATCATCAATGGATGACTCAATTTGCACACTCCAGCTTTCACCACTTCGTGCCTCCCTTTGTAACTCAGTCAGAGCGTCATTTCACTTCCATCAATCATCCAAACTGCGATCCTTTAGCCTTGAAAGCATCTCGCGGATATCGCGGGCGCCTTTAATGGAGACGTAGATGGTGACGCTGCTGTACCAGAGGAGGGCGGCGGCGGTGAGGATAAGCCAGAAGGTGATCATGGGCTGGCGCGCGGTTTGAGGAGTGAGCCGATGATCATGCCGAGGGCGGCGGCGATGAAGGCGGAGATGCCGGCGATGTCTTTGCCGATGCTGGCGGCGAAGGCGGCGGTGGCGGGGAGTTTTTCCAGGGTGAGCTGGGTGATGGGGACGGCTGCACCGAGGAAGATGCCGCCGATGGCGCCCCAGTTGTTCGCCCGCTGCCAGTAACAGCAGGCGATGAGGAGGACGGACATGCTGCTCAAATAGATGGAGCCGGTGAGGAGGAGGTAGGACCAGACGTTGCCTTCGATTTTGTAGAAGAGGCCGAAGATGAGGAGATAGACGCCGATGAGGGCGACGATGCAGCGATTCCAAAGGATGGCGCGCTGGTCAGTCCACGCTCGGCGGCGGAAGGGGGCGAGGATGTCATTATAAATGACGCTGCCCCAACTGAGCATGTAGGAGGAGTTCGTGCTCATATCGGCGGCGAGCATGGCGGCGATGAGGAGTCCCATGAGGCCGATGGGGAGGAAGCCGCCGAGGAATTCGGGCATGGCGAGCAGGGAGGCATCGGACAGAGTGGCTTGGGTATCGGCGCTGAGGGTGGCGGTCTCTTCGGGGGTGAGTTTGGCCAAAGGAGCGCCGATGGCGGAGTCGGTAATCTTTTGCTGGATGGCGGCGGGGATGGCGGAGCGGTCGGCGTCGCTCAGATGTTTGAGCGGTTGCCAGCCGAGGGTGGCGAGCGCGGCGATGCCCCAGATGCCGGGCAGCAGGAAGCGGCAGACGAAGAAGAAGCTGGTGCGGGTGTAGATGCGCTGGCTGGTCTGGCTGTCTTTGGCAGACAGGATGCGGACGATGACGGCCTGCCAAGTGAGGGCGGCGGCGGCATTGGCGATGAACTGATTGATGAGGAAGGGCCAGCCGAGGGTGGGATTGACGAGGGGGTTAAATCCGCCTTCGCCGTGGTGCTTTTGCACGGTGGCGACGAGGGTATCCCAGCCGATGTTTTTCAAAATGAGGACGCTGACGACGAGGAGCCCGGCGCTCATGACGACGAACTGGAGGAAGTCGGTGACGAGCACGCTCAACATGCCGCCGAGCACGGTGTAGATGACGACCATGAGCAGCAGGGCGGTCATAATGAGGGTGAGGTTGGAGAGATCGAACCCGGCGACGGTGCAGAGGAACTTCCCGCCGATCTGGAGGAAGACGCCCATGTTTAAGAGTCCGCCCATGACGATGACGATGCCGGAGAGCCAGCGGACGCTTTTGCCGAAGCGCTTCTCGAACATTTCCGGGAGGGTCATGGCTCCGGCCTGGCGGAGGGGTTTGATGCAGAAGCCGGTGAGGCCGATGAGGGCCATGCTGAGCGCCTGGCAGATGCCGGGCATGGCTCCGCTGAAGCCCTGGGTGTAGCCGGCCTGGGCGGTGTACATGCAGGTGATGATGCCGAACTCGGTGGCGGCCAGGGAGGCGATGCCGAGGTGGAGATTCATCTCGCGCCCGGCGACGAGGTAGTCCTCCAGCTTCCCGACATACTTCCGCATGGCGATGCCCGCCGCCATGGTGACGAGGAGGTAGATGCCGACGATGGAGCCGTCGTAGAGCCAGTGGAAGTGGGTCGGCGTGGGCATGGAGAAACTTTACATCAAGGCGGACTGAAATTCGGGGAAGACGCGGCTGTGTTTGAGCAGCTTCCGGGCATCAGGAATGGCGCTGGCGATGTGGCCCGCGTCCTGCCAGTCGTTGTAGCCGCGCACCTCGTGTTTGCGAAAGAGGTTATCCATGATGCTCTTCGGCCAGACGATGGTCTCAACGTTCTTGGTGTCGGCGACTCGGGCTTTGAGCCGGCCCCTCGATCCACGGAGTTGATTGATGCGGGCAGTGGGGCCGCGTCCATCGGCCAGGAGCCAAGCTTCGAGTTCTTCGACGATGCAAATGAGGTGGATGCGGGCATCTTTTCCAAGCCCATGAGCGTCGAGTGAGGCCCGTGCCTTGAGCTTCTCCTTCTCAGGGTCGATCTCGACGCCTTCATCTTTCCAACGTGGGCGCGTATCCCAGACGACCAGGACACGATCACACTTTGACTGATGAATCAGGGCTTTGGCATAGCGCCCGCAGTCGTTTAGAACCTTGGGCTTGTTGCCCAGCGGCTCGATTTCATAGTCCAGGGCTTCGCGCAGGAGGTTGCCGAGCGCTGGAAGAACCTTGGTTTCAGGTCCATCCGGCACGCATTCGACAATCAGGCCGATCTTCATGCTTTGCGGAGGGCCTTGGTCATCGCCTTTTGAATGCGACCAGTGGCGAAGAGTTCGCCGGGATTAAAATCTTCGGCCCACTGCCGCAACTCTTCGGAGTCGGCAGGTCGCCAGAACTTGGGTTCGCCATTCGGCATGCGCTGGCAGAGCAGAAGATGCTCAAGCGCAGCCTGGGAGAGAAAGTGAGGCGAGTGGGTGGTGACGATGACCTGCGTGCGGCCTGATTCGACGGCCTCGCGGAGTTCGCCGACAAGGTAGCCGACGGTGCGGGGATCGAGGCCGTTCTCGATCTCCTCGATCACGAGCAGCGGCGGTGGTTCATCGCTGTAAAGGCAGGCGAGGATGGCGACGAGGCGCACAGAGCCACCGGACATGAGCCAGCAGGGCACCTGGAACTCGCCCTCCTGGATCATGAAGTAGATGGTGCGGTCCACGGAGCTGAACTCCCCAACATCCAGCCCGCCCGCATAGCCGAGGATCTGCTTGAGGGAGTCGGCGAGGCGTTCTTTTCCCTGGGGGCTGAGCTTGCGGATGAACTCGGCGAGATTGGAGCCATCTGAGGCCATCGGCGTGATGATCTTGCCGCCAAGCTTCGGGGTTGGCTGGCCCATGACTGGGGGATTGAGGTTCAGGAATTGCGAGCGGCGGTTAAAGATTCCTGTTTTTGTTACAGTCAGCAGAGATGTTCCTGAATCTACCTCGCGCCACTTCACCCTATTATCTTTATCAACGTCATAAATCACACCATCCGCCCCACGTTCAAACGAACGTAAAAGAGCAGGATAATAAAGACGCTCACGAGAAATGATAACCTCTTCCGACTCAGTTACAGTTAGATCCAATTCCATCGCATATTGTGGATTCGCAGCACGCCGTCCTTTATGCGCAATAGTCTGGAATCTTCGTATAGTTGCTTCAAACGTCATTGGATTTGAATACAACTTAACGCCTGCATTTTTACCATTTGGTAAATGAGGGACTGCCTTATTCCATACTTGATGAAAACCACGCCAGCGCGGCTGGTTAAAGATGGCATCGACATCGGAGGTGCCGAGAGCCTGAAAAACTTCGAGACCTTCCAGTAGGCTGCTTTTGCCACTGCCATTACCGCCGATGAGCACCGTGAAGCCACCGAATGTCAAAAGGCCGGTGTCGCGCACGGCTTTGAAGTTGCGGAGCCTGAAGGATTCGAGGGTGACGGCCATGGTGAAGTCTAATCGCTCAAAAGGATGGGCTCAAGCTGTCGGTGAAGAACTCGCGGGGGATCAGTCGGCGGGCTGATCGAGGATGGCTGGTTCGTTTTTCTCCAGGGGAAGCATAAGGGAGACCAAGGCGGCGGGAATGAAGAGGAAGCCGGCGTAGAGGAGGGCTTCGCGGTAGTCGCCCACTTTGACGAAGATGCCGAAGAAGACGGTGCCACCGGCGGCGACGATGCGGCCGATGTTGTAGCAGAAGCCGGAGCCGGTGGTGCGGAGGAGGACGGGAAAGATGGGCGGCAGGCACATGGTGAAAAGACCGAAGACGCCCTGGCACGCGCCGATGATGGCGAACTGGATCTTCGTGGTCTCCCAGTTCCAGGTGCGGGAGAAGCTGAGGTACATGATAGCGAAATAAGCGAGCATCATGAGGACGATGGCTTTGCGGTAGCCCATCAGCTTCGCGAGCGCTCCAGCGATGAAGTTGCCAATAAGGCTGCCGAGCATGATCCACATAAGGGCGGTGACGAGCGCGCCGTCTTTGCCTTCTTTGCTCAAACCGGCGATCTCAGGCAGGCTGAGAATGTGCTTTTGCTGCCAGAAGAGGAAGGTCCAATGCGCGGTGAGAGACACAGCGCAGATGATGAGGACCCGCCAAGTGATGCCGCGGACGGCGGGCCCGAAGAGGTCGGCGATTCGCGGGACCGGCTGGCCTTCGCGGGCCTGCTCCCACTCTTCGGTCTCGGGGACGGCCTTGCGAATCCAGAGGGTGATGAAGGCGGGCAAGACGCCGATGAGAAAGATGTAGCGCGGCTCCTGACCGGCGAGGAGGTAGCCGGCGAGGCAGGCGAGGAGGACACCGCAGTTCACAGCGGATTGCAGCGTGGCGGCGATCCAGGGCCGCCATTTCTTCGGCCAGGTCTCGGAGAGCAAGGAAGCGCCGACAGCCCATTCACCGCCGATGCCGAGCGCGGCGAGGAAGCGGAAGATCATGAGGTGCCACCAAGTCTGGGCAAAAAAGGAGAGACCGGTGAAGCAGGCGTAGGTCAGGATGGTGAGCGTCAATGTGCGACTGCGGCCCAGGAGATCGCCGACACGACCGAAGAAGGCCCCGCCCAGCGCCCAACCGACGAGGAAGGCCGCCTGGATGATGGCTCCGTGCTGCCCGACAGCGGGGTCGCTCTCCGGCAGGACCATGAGCTGGGCCACAAAGGCGGTGGCGACGAGCGTATATAAGTGCATGTCCAGCCCGTCGAAGAGCCAGCCGAGCCAGGCGGCGATGCCAGAGCGGACTTGATGAGGCGAGAGGTCGCGCAGGCGGGTGATGTCTTGAGTCGGAGCGGGGCTGGTCATAGAAAAGCGGGAGATTGGGGCAGGACGGGGAGGTTTGGCAAGCTTACAGAACGCACTGAAGAACGAGAATTCAGGAAGTGCTGATGGATTGTTGAATCAGAGCTAGCCAAAGCATCCATTTTGAATCAAATTTCCATACAGGTTGACCGTTGGTTTATATGAACCTGTTATATTTATGAGAATTTTCTTTGCAAAGTTGCGCTCCAAGTTTTAGAATTTGAGAATAGAATGCCAAATGCTTCTGAGGGATACTTTTTTCCGAGGTCCTCAACGGCACACTTCGCGCTCTATATCACTGTGAACCATGTCCTCTGAACTACCAAGCTTCGGGCACTTAACCCTGTCCCACCGCGCCAGCGGTGAGAACGTGAGGCTTGTGCGCTCGCCTGATGAGGTAGTTCTGCTGGCCTTTGACACTCAGACGAAGCGGCTCGTGGAATTGCACATGCTGCGCGGTGGTCAGCCGATGGAAGGCGCTTTGAAAAAGTCCGCCATGGAGCGCGCGCAGCAGGCCTCGGAGATTCGCGGGCCGACCTTCATGCGCATCCTCGAAGTGGGTGAGGATCAGGGCGTTGTGTATTACACAAGCAACCTGAACGAAGGAGAGTTCATGGCGGACTACGTCTCCCGTCGTGGAGCGCTGCCGCCTGCCACGGTGTTCTCATTGCTGCTGCAACTGCTGGATGACGTGATGCTGCTGGCCGATCGTCATCGTCTCGTGCCACAGCTCCGGCTGGACCGGGTGATGATCACCACGGTCGAGGACACTTTCCTGCAACTCCGCCTCTACGACTTCGGTCTCGGGGCCGCCGAGCAGACTGCGAGCGACAACTCCCGCCAGGTGCTGCAAGTCTGCGAGCTGATTTTCCTGATGCTCACGGGCAAGGTTTTCACCGGTGATAATCCTGATCGCTATCCCGCCATGACGGCGCTGCCAATGAGCCTGCGCACGACTGTGCGCACGGCGCTCATGGACCCAAACAACACGCCCGTCTCCCTGGAAAAGCTGCGCGACGATCTCCGCGAGGCCTACTCATCCCAGGTAAGCAGCATCACTTCGCGCAACGGCCGCAAGCAACTCGTCGTCACCGCGACACTGCAACCGCGCTCCCAGCTTCAGGATCTCCTGCTCGAAGGCGTGCCCGTTGAGCGCGTCCTGGGCAGCCGCTTCCGTGTCGAAAACGAGGATAACGCACGCCGTTACCCCTTCTCGATCCCCTGCATCAACGCGAAGACCGAGCAGCCGATCACCGTGCATCTGCTGCCGCCCTCACGTGTGGTGGACAAGACGCAATACGACGCCGTGCCGCTGCAAAGCTGGCGCTTCAATCCCGAGAAGCACCCGAACATCCTCCGCAGCCTCAGCCTCTGGGAGAGCCCGGAATGGAGCTTTCTGACCGAGGAGCGCGACCCCGGGTTCTCACTAAGCCGACTGCTCACCGAGCGCATGACTTTGAATCCATCGGAAGTCGCCGTGGTTCTGCGTCAGGTGAATGCAGGCATCGAGCAGGCCCTCGACTGCGGTGTGTCACGACTGGAGTTGCATCCTTCGAATCTTTTCCTGCGCGTCGGCAAAGCTGGCCCCATGCTCGTCCGCGAGCATGAGCGCCTGATGCAGAAGCGTCTCGACGCTTGGCCGCCTTTCCACGTCAAAGTCCGCCCGCATGTGACCATGCGGAACCTTTACGAGCCACCGCTCGCTGAGCCGCCAAACCCCGATCAATATGAGAGCGAGCACCTCGCAGATCGCGAGCATCGCAGCCGTTCCTTTGTCGCCCTAGCCGCCTTCCTGCTCACGGGTCAGCGGCAGATCGCTGATGCTCCTGTTTTCCCTGAGGCGGTGCCTGAGACTCTTGCCGTCTTCGTTCGCGAAACACTCGAAACATCGCATCAGCGCGGCGTGACACCTACCCCGGCGGAGTTCGTGGATCGATTCGAGTCCATCATGTCCGGCCCGGCCATGCCTGATCTGGCCTCCCGTTTGCGTGGGTCCTCCGTGGCGCTGGAGGAAATGGAAAGCGTTGGCAGTGTGTCAGATTTCGACGACGACCAGACCTCGGATGATCTCGACGATCCCGCCGTCTCCCCGATCTCACGCCGTCTTCAGGCACATGAGTTTGATCATCATTCAAACAGCAAACGCAGCTCCAACTGGCCCGTCATGGCCGCCGCTGCCGTCGTAATTCTCGGCCTGCTGGGCTGGTGGTTCATGCCAGGATCAAAGCCCGACGAGGCTCCTGTCGCCACCACGCCCCCCGTCGAGGCCAAACCAACTCCTGAGAAAAAAGTTGAGGAGCCAAAGAAGGATGAGGTCGCCGCCGTGAAAGCGCCTGAGCCGACACCTCCAAAAGCAGCTGCCGAGCCAGAGAAGCCCGCGACAGGCATCGCCACCACCCCTGAGCCTGCGAAACCAGCGCCTGTCGTGCCCACGAAAGCAACGACAGCTGCGACGACTCCGTCACAGGCACCTCAGCCAGCACTCGCTCCCATCAAGCCACCGTTGGATCTCTCGAAACCACCGCCTCCCGTGACAGTGCCAAATCCGGTCATCATCCGCAAAGCCATCATGCCCACGCCGGAAGAGATCGCGAAGTTCAAGCAAGGTCAGATCAAACCGGAGGGAACAGGCAGTTCAAGCCCGACGTCCCGCCGAAATACTGCGGGCTGTAGGGATGG
>CAYMHJ010000011.1:0-42562 GCA_964390165.1 uncultured Prosthecobacter sp.
GAACAGCGCCTTCGAGTTGACCTATCGCGACGATCCGCAGAAAGCGCCGTTCTTCATGAGCATGTCCCGCCAGGAAGGTGCGACGAAAGACGTGAAGAAGATCACGATCCCCGTCACACACTCGGAAGCCGCGATCCTCGAAACCGCGCTGCGGGCGGCGATCACGCGACTGATCGGCTGGTGAGTCCGGCTGGCAGTTGCCTCCCCTTCCCTTTACGAGTTATCCGTCTTTGGTTTTATCACCCCCTCTTTGCCTTCCGGCCATTCGGCGCCCTGCATGATCCAGTCATGGATGAGGTTGATCTCCGAATCCGCCACACGATGTCCGGCGGCGGGCATCGCCTTCAGATTCTTCGCGGGCAGTTTGAGCACGAGGTAGAGCATGCTGCTGTCTGGCTTCCCCGGCAGGATGACCGGACCATTCACCCGTTTCTTAAAGGCCATAGCACGATTCTCCAGGCTGAGTTCTCCGAGCATGGAGCCGGAGTGGTGGCAGTTGATGCAGCGGCTGGTGAGCAGAGGCTTCACTTGCGTGGCAAAGTCCACTTTGGGCGCATCCGCAGCCATGGCCGCAGTGATGGATAGAAAACTTAGACCGAGGAGAATGAACAGGTGGATTTTCATGGTAGTGGGTATGCTTACAATACCAGTCTCTGCAATTTGCCCCCACAATACCCCGCCTCTCTTGTCATTGGCTGCACTGATCTTGAGATGATCTCATCATGAGATCGCCGCGTTTTTGCTCATGCTGTTGCGTTTTCACACCCTGCCATGAATCGCCGCACCCTTCTCACCGCTCTGCCTTCCATCCTCGCCACTTCACAAACTTTTGCCGCTGATAAAAAATGGCGTGTCGGCGTGATCGGCCACACGGGGAGGGGTAATTACGGGCACGGACTCGACACCATGTGGCTGCGCATCCCGGAATCGGAGATCGTCGCCGTCGCCGATGCTGATGAAAAAGGGCTCGAAGGGGCGAAGAAGAAGCTCTCCGTCAGCACAGGCTTCTCCGACTATCGGCAGATGCTCGCGGAAACGAAGCCCGACATTGTCGCCGTTGGTCCTCGGCATGTGGATCAGCATCGTGACATGATCATCGCGGCGGCGCAGGCGGGTGCGCGAGGCGTCTATGTCGAGAAGCCTTTTTGCCGCAGTCTGGAGGAAGCGGACGAGATCCTCGCTGCCTGTGAGAACGCTGGAACGAAGCTCGCCATCGCGCATCGCAATCGGCAGCATCCCGTGCTGCCTATGATCGCCAAACTGATCGAGGAGGGGCTCATCGGGCGCGTACTGGAGATGCGTGGACGTGGCAAAGAAGATACTCGCGGTGGCTCGCTGGACCTCTGGGTGCTCGGCTCGCATGTCATCAATCTGGCGAGCTTCTTCGGGGGTGCCCCCATCTCATGCAGCGCCGAGGTGAAGCAGGACGGGCACCTCATCACGAAGGCGGATGTGAAGCAGGGTGATGAAGGCATCGGCCTGCTCGCGGGCAATGAAGTCCATGCGCGATTGGAACTTTCCAAAGGCATAATCCTTTACTTCGACTCCATGAAGGATGCGGGGGTGAAAGAGGCGGGTTTCGGCCTTCAGATCATCGGCACGAAGGGCATCATCGACTTCCGCATTGATGCCGAACCCCTAGCCCATTTGCTGCCGGGCAGCCCATTCCAACCCAAGACGGAACCACGCGCCTGGGTACCCATCACGACGGGCGGAGTCGGCGTGGCCGAGCCCATCAAGGATCTCGGCAGATTGGTCTCCAGTCACGAAGTAGCCGGACGCGACCTCATCACCTGCATCGAGCAAAACCGCATGCCGCTTTGTGATGGCGTGCAGGGCAAACAAACGATTGAGGCCATCAGCGCCGTCTTTGAATCTCATCGCCTCGGCGGCCAGCGGGTGGCTTTCCCACTTCAGACGCGCGTGAATCCGCTCACCCTGCCATGACTCTGCCACCCGCCCTCATCATCGAAAACGGCACGCTCATCCTGCCGGATCGACTCATCGAGAAAGCCAGCCTCGTGTGCGAAGGTGGTCGTATCACCGCCCTCGGCAAGCGTGTAAAGCGCCCGCTGGACGCTCAGATCATCGAAGCGCGCGGTGGCTATATCAGCCCAGGTTACATCGACATCCATGTCCACGGCGGCGCGGGTGCGGACTTCATGGATGGCAGCGCCGAAGCGGTGCGCACAGCTTTGAAAGCCCATGCCAGGCACGGCACAACCAGCATCTTCCCCACCACGACCACCGGCAGCCCGGAGCAGATCACAGCCATGCTAACTGCCTGCCGTGAAGTGCGTGACTCAGGGGAACCAAAGCACGGCGCGCGCATCGCAGGCGTGCATGTCTATGGTCCCTACTTCGCTGAGAACAAAGTTGGCTGTCATTCCCAGTCAGGCCGCCGCGAGCCGAGTGTGGAGGAATACGCCGCCTGGTTCCGCGATGACCTCGTGCGCATCGCCACTTGCGCGGCGGAGTTGCAGGGCGCTCTCGATTTCTACCTTGCGGCAAAGAAGAACCGCTGCCTCATCACCTGCGGACACTCGAATGCCAGCTGGTCGGAGATGGCGCAGGCCTTCCGCGCCGGGATGCGGCACGTCGATCATTTCTGGTGTGCCATGAGCAGCGTTGTTTCTTTGCGCAATCGCTTTGGCACACCCATGCAGGCCAGCATGGAGCAGTTCGTGCTCGCCACGGCGGACATGAGCACGGAGGTTATAGCGGATGGGCACCACCTCTCGCCCGAACTACTCGACTTCGCCTTCCGCATGAAAGGCGCTGAACGACTCTGCCTCGTCACCGACAGCAATCGTGCGCTCGATATGCCGCCCGGTCGCTATCGTTTTGGCTCGGCCAAAGACGGCTCATGGTTTGAGAGTGACGGGCTCGTGGGCCGCTCTGGTGGCAGCCTCGCCAGCGCCATCGTCGGCATGGATCACATGATGCGCCACATGTTCCGCAGCACCTCGGCCACCTTGCCAGATGCCGTCCGCATGGCCAGCCTGACTCCGGCGGAGCGCACCGGCATTGCAGACGAGACTGGCAGCCTGGAGAAAGGTAAACGCGCAGATGTCCTGGTGCTCGGCAAACGCCTCGAAGTAAAGCACACCATCATCGGCGGCGTTACCTTGCCCAGAGTTTGAGTTCCAAATCAAGCGGTTCAGCCGAGTTGCTTCCACTGAATCTCGCCGACTTGATCTCCAAAACGGTCGATTTGAACCTCAGCCAGCCAGGCATCAAAGCCGAGCGTGATGGCACGCGAGCAGACGCTATCGTGTTCCGTCTGGCTAAGGGCGGGTGCGGGAGTGGATGCCAGATGTGAGATCACATGCACGAGCATTTCATTTTCAGCGCTGCAGGCTTCGAGATCCTTCGTGCCATGACGTTGGGTCTGGTGATGGCAGCGGTAGCCATTATCAGTGAGCCATTTTTCCACATGGCGTTCTCCATATTCGGCGATGTCGGTCGGTGTCAGCATGTTGATGGTGGGGTTGAAAGTTCACTAAACTTTTGCCTGACCATCCGCTGGGGGGAGACGGATTAATGAGGTTTTATCGTTTCCTCTCCATCATGACAATCATTCTCTTGGAGAGTTTGCGCCACCCAGCCCGTTGGATCGACGGCATGAAACTACGCTGCATCGCTTTCGCCTTCATCATCAGCACTGGACTCCAGGCTGCTCCAAAGCCGAACATTCTCTTCATCGTCAGCGATGATCAGCGCCCCGACACGATCCATGCACTGGGCAATGCAGTGATCGAGACTCCGAATCTCGACCGACTCGTCGCACGCGGCACTGCCTTCATGCGGGCCTACGCAGGCTATCCGATCTGCCATGTGAGCCGGGCGCAGATTTTGACCGGCACTCATGCCTTCAAAGCGCTGCCGAAGTATCCCGGCGGAGCGATTGATCCAAAGCTCGCCACGCTTGCAGGCACCTTCCAAGAGGCGGGCTACCACACCTGCTACACCGGCAAATGGCACAACGACGGCCATCCCATGCAACGCGGCTACACGACGACGAGCGGTCTTTACTCAAGCGGCGGAGGGAAAGGCATCAAGCAGCCAGAGATCGACGACCGCGGCCGTCCGCTTACCGGTTATCGCGGCTGGACCTTCAAGGACGCCGAGAACAATGCCGAACTCGACAAAGGCGTGGGCCTTCAATCCGACAACAGCCGCCACATCGCCGACGGAGCCATCCACGCGATTCAAAATGCTCCACGCGACAAACCGTGGTTGCTGCATGTGAACTTCGCCTTTCCTCATGATCCGCGTCAGTGGCCCGCAGCCATGAAGGACCGCTACGATCCGGCGAAGATGCCGCTTCCGGCCAATTTCGCCAAGGACCATCCCTTCGATCACGGCAACCGTGGCGGGCGCGATGAAGTTCTGCTGCCGATCCCGCGTGTAGAAACTGAAGTGCGCGAGGAATTGGCGCTCTACTTCGCGATGATCACCGATCTCGATGCACAACTCGGCCGCATCCTCGCCGCGCTGCCATCGTTAGATGAGACGATCATCATCTTCACGGCTGATCAAGGCCTTGCGCTCGGCAGCCACGGCCTGCTCGGCAAACAAAACCAGTACGAGCACAGCATCCGCAGCCCGCTCATCATCGGCGGACCTGGTTTGCCGAAAAACGAACGCAGCACGGCCCTCGTGACGCTGCACGATCTTTTCCCGACGCTCTGTGATCTCAGCAGCACCACGATTCCACCCACCGTGACAGGAAAAAGCCTTGCACCACTGTTGCGGCATCAAACCGACCGCGTGCATGATTTCGTCACAGGCATGTTCACCGACACCCAGCGCATGATCTGCGATGAACACTGGAAATACATTGCCTATCCCCAAGCTGGCCGCGAGCAGCTCTTCGACCTCCAAAACGACCCGCATGAGTTGCACGACATGAGCGCCGATCCCGCCCACCAAGACCGGCGAGATGACATGAAGCTTGATCTGTCCAACTGGCTCCGGGAGCACGGAGATCCTGCGCCGTAATCTTGCCTTTTCCCCGGCTCCATTCACGATGCAGACATGACCGCCCAGCTACCCGCGCTGCTGAAGCAAACCTTTGGCTATGACTCCTTCCGCCCGCTCCAGCGGGAGATCATGGAGGCCACTCTGTCGAATCGTGATGTCGTCGCCATTTTGCCGACTGGCGCAGGGAAGTCGCTCTGCTTCCAGCTCCCCGCATTGGCTCGTGAGGGCGTGACACTCGTCATCTCGCCTCTCATCGCTTTGATGAAGGATCAGGTGGATGCGCTCGTCGCCAGTGGTGTCGCTGCCACGTTCATCAATTCATCCATCCAAGGCAGTGAGGCCGCACGCCGACGCAGCGGACTGGAGCACGGCAAGTACAAGCTGCTCTACGCCGCACCCGAGCGCGTGATGATGGACAGCTTCATCAGCGATCTCCAGCGCTGGAATGTAACCGCCATTGCCGTGGATGAAGCGCACTGCATCAGCGAGTGGGGGCACGACTTCCGCCCCGAGTATCGGATGCTGGCTCAACTGCGCGACAAGCTGCCCGGCGTGCCCTTTTTAGCCCTCACGGCCACCGCCACTGAGCAGGTGCGCGGCGACATCATTCGCCAGCTCCATCTGCACGAGCCAGCCTTCTTTCTCGCCAGCTTCAACCGGCCCAACCTGAGTTACAGCATCGTGCCGAAGAGCAAATCCACGCGCCAGGTCTATGATTTCATCCGTCAGCGATCCGGCGAATCGGGCATCGTCTATGTCCAGTCGCGCAAGAGCGCCGATAGCCTCGCTGCTGCACTCGTCGCCGAAGGTGTGAAAGCAGTCGCCTATCACGCCGGACTCCAGCCCGAGGAGCGTGCGGCGAACCAGGAAGCCTTCATCCGGGATGAGGCCCATGTTGTCTGCGCCACCATCGCCTTTGGCATGGGCATCAACAAACCCGACGTGCGCTATGTCATCCACGCCGACCTGCCGAAAAACATCGAAGGCTACTATCAGGAAACAGGGCGCGCTGGCCGCGACAGTCTGCCCAGCGAATGCGTGCTGCTCTACTCGCGTGGCGACCTCGTGCGTAATCTGAAGTTCCTCGATGAAATGACGGACGCGAAAGCCGCCGAGATCGCCGCGCGGCAGATGCGCCTCATGGCTGACTTCGCGGAAGGCAGCGAGTGCCGCCGCGTCTCGCTGCTCGACTACTTCGGCGAGCAGTGGCCCGGTGATAACTGCGGCGGCTGCGACATCTGCCTGCAACCGCGCGAGACCTGGGATGCCACCACGCAGGCTCAAAAGCTTCTGAGCTGCATCTTCCGCATCCGGCAGAAGAGCGGCTTCAGCACCGGGCTGAATCACGTCGTCGAAGTGCTCGCTGGAGCCAACACGGAGAAGATCCGCAAATGGTATCACGACAAGCTCAGCACCTACGGCATTGGCAAAGACACCCCGCGTGAAGAATGGACCTCGCTTGGCCGCCAGCTCATCCGCCAGGGCTACATTGATGCCAGCGCCGATTCATTCCAGACGCTCACGCTTTCCAAACAAGGTCTCGCAGCGCTGATGAATCGCACACCCATCATCCTCGCACGAACACCCTTGGTCGCTGGCACCAGCACGGCCAAGGTCGCCAAAGCGGGCAGTATCGCCTGTGATGAAGGTCTCTTCGCTGAACTCCGCACGCTGCGCAAAAAGCTCGCCGATGAGCGTGAAGTCCCGCCCTACGTCGTCTTTGGTGATACCAGCCTGCGTCACATGTGCCGAGCCTATCCGCAGAGTGACCGCGCCTTTCTCTCCATCCCCGGAGTCGGCAGTCAAAAGCTCGCCGATTACGGAGTGCCCTTCATGGCCGCCATCACCACATGGCTCGCCGCGCATGAGCGCCAGAACTTCGCTACGGAGGCCCCGCCGCCGCCAGCCCCGAAGATGAAAACGGAGGATGGCATCAACGGCACCTCTTTAGAAACCCTGCGCCTGCACCGCCAAGGCCTGAGTCCCGAGCAAATCGCCGCCCAGCGCAGCCTCGTCATCAGCACCGTCCACAGCCACCTCGCGCAGGCTATCCAGCAAGGTGAGCTGAAAGCGGAACTGCACGATTACTTCACCCCCGAGCAAATAGCCGAACTCCGCGCCGCCGCTGCCGAGCATGGATTGGAGAGCCTCAGCCAACTCAAAGCCGCCCTCGCTGACCAGTACGACTATCCCAGCCTGCATTACTTCCGGGCTTTTGAAACCCGTGTAAATGGCAAGACTGCCTGACGCTGGCCCGATCCTTTGTTATCGACGGGCTAGTCCTCGGGCTGCTATAAGCGCCGGTGAACCATTCACCACCACCTGCCATGAACTCTTCCACATCGATTCGACTGTTCGCGATGCTGCTCGTCAGCTTCCTCACCCACGGCGTCAGCTATGCCCAACAAAAGGCTCCGCCTGCCCAGAAACGCGCACCCGACCTCGTTAAGGTCCGCTACGGACCACACGAGCGCCATGTGCTCGACGTGTGGAAGGCGAAGTCGGACAAGCCGACGCCGCTCGTCGTCTTCATCCACGGCGGAGGCTTCCGCGCAGGAAGCAAAGAGGGCATCTCGGGCTCTCTCTTCGCCCTTTTAAACAAGGGCATCTCGCTGATGGCGATCAACTATCGCTTCTCACCCGAGGTCACCTTTCCCGCACACTACATGGACAGCGCGCGCTCCATCCAATATGCCCGTGCTCATGCCAAGGAGTGGAACATCGACCCAACACGCATCGGCGCGACCGGCGGCTCAGCTGGCGCGGGCACGTCGCTGTGGATCGGCTTTCACGATGACATGGCCGATCCGAAGAGTAAAGACCCCGTGCTTCGTGAGTCCACGCGACTGAACTGCATGGCCGTCTTTGGCGCGCAATGCACTTATGATCCAATCACCATCACCGAATGGATCGGCGAGGCTGCGGCACGTCATCCGGCGCTCGAAGGCTTCTACGGCCTGAAGTGGGATCAGTATCAAACACCCGCCGCTCGCGAGATGTTCAAGAAGGCGGCCGCGATCACCTACCTGACGAAGGACGATCCGCCCGTGTATGCATTCTACTCCGAGCCACGCGGCCCATTGCCGCCTGATGCCAAACCGGGCACGGGCATCCATCACATCAACTTTGGCATCAAGCTCAAGGAGCAGATGGACGCGCTCGGCATCGAATGCACGATCCGCCACGTCGACGAGAAGCCGAATACGGCCCAGGAGACGAACGATTTCTTCATCAAGCATCTTCTGGGAACGAAATAACCCGCCATGAAACGCATCGCTGCTCTGATCTTCATGCTGTGGTGCAGTTTCGTCGCCGCACAGACGACGAAGGTGAAGAAGCCGCCACCTGTGCCTCCGCCGCTGCCACCGATGGCCTATGCGCTGGAGGATGCTTTTGGAGGGCTCACCTTTTCAATGCCTGTGGCTGTCGTCAGCGCTCCGGGTGAAAAGGATCGCTTGTTCGTCGTCGAAAAGACCGGTTGCATCCAGGTCGTCACGCAACTCGATCAAGCTGTGCCGGTGAAAAGTGAGTTCTTGAATCTCATCGAGCGTCCCGACGGCAAGCTCGATGACAAAGGCGAGTGCGGATTACTCGGGCTGGCATTTCATCCTGATTACGCACGCAACAAGCTCCTCTTCGTCTGCTACAGCCTGCGCATCGGCGGTCAGCTTCATCAGCGCGTCTCGCGCTTTGATGGCGATCAAGAACAACCGCTGATCACACAGCTCGATCCAGCGGGCAATCACAACGGTGGCGATCTGCATTTTGGGCCGGACGGTTGTCTCTACATAAGCGTCGGTGATGGTGGCGGAGCGAACGATGCGTTCGACAACGCGCGCTTCATCAACAAAGGCTTCCACGCCGCGATCCTGCGCATCGACGTTGACAAGAAGTCCGGCAGCCTGCCGCCGAACCCTCATCCTGCGGTGCATGTCGGAACCTACACCGTGCCCGCGGACAATCCTTTTGTCGGCACCACCTCGCATCACGGCGAGAAAATCGATCTTGTGACCGTGCGCACCGAGATCTGGGCCACCGGCCTGCGCAACGTGTGGCGCTTCAGCTTCGATCCGCCGACGGGAAGGCTCTTTGCAGCCGATGTCGGCCAGAATCTCTACGAGGAGGTGAACCTCATCGTCAAAGGCGGCGACTATGGCTGGAGCCATCGCGAAGGATTTCACGCGTTTGATCTCGGACCCGGCAAAGAGGCCGTTCCTGCCGACTTTCATCCGCGTGACCCGATTTTTGAGTATCCACGAACCACAGGCATCAGCATCACCGGCGGTTGCGTGTATCGCGGTTCGAAGTTCCCCGATTTCAAGGACGCCTATCTTTGTGCCGACTACGCCTTTGGCCGCGTGATCGCGGCGCGTGAGAAGAATGGACTTTGGCAGCAGGAAATCATCGCTTTCGAGCCAGCCATCACCGGCATCGGCGTCGATCCGCGCGATGGCGAGCTGCTTTTCTGCAACATGGCGAAGGGGAACATCATGCGGCTCACGCGATGATCTCTTTCACCACGCCGCCCTTCACATCGGTGAGGCGGAAGTCGCGACCGCTGTAGCGATAGGTGAGCTTTTCGTGATCAAGGCCGAGCAGGTGCAGCATCGTGGCGTGTAGATCGTGGATGTGGACGCGGCCTTCGAGACCCTCGGCACCGTAGTCGTCGGTGATGCCGTGGCGGTGGCCGCGCTTCACGCCGCCACCGGCCATCCAGATGGTGAAGGCGCGGTTGTTGTGATCGCGGCCATCGCTTTGAGCAAACGGCGTGCGGCCAAACTCGCCCGCGAAGATGACGAGCGTGTCATCGAGCAGGCCGCGCTGGCGGAGATCGGTGAGCAACGCGGCGACGGGCTGGTCCACGGCGGCGCAACTGGCGGGCAGCAGATTTTTGAGATCAAAATGATGATCCCAGCCGCCCTGGCCGATCTCGATGTAGCGCACGCCTGCCTCGGCAAATTTCCGTGCAAAGAGGCACTGTCGGCCAAAGTCATCCGTCCTCGCATCGCCGATGCCGTAGGCCTTCAGAGTGCTGGCGGACTCGCGGCTGAGGTCCATGAGCGCGGGCACGGCGGCCTGCATGCGAAAGGCCATCTCATAGGAATGGATCACGCCTTCCAGCTCGGCGTTCACCTCATCGAGCGCGAGGCGGCGAAGGTTCATCTTGCGCAACAAATCGAGCTGCACCCGCTGCTGCGCGGGCGTGAGATGAGCGGGCGCGATGTTCGGCACGGGCGGCTTTCCAGCCGTGTCCTGCCTGCCGCCGGGACTGACGATGGTGGCCTGAAACGCCGCTGGCAAGAACGAGCTGCCATGATTTTGCCCGCCGAGACTGCGCAGCGAATTCATTGCGATGTAGCCGGGCAGGTCGGCGGTTTCCGAACCGAGGCCGTAGAGCGTCCAAGCACCAACGGAGGGCCGCGCCTGCGAGGCGTTGCCAGTGTGAAACATGGGCACCGCCGTCTCGTGCGCCTGCTGATCGGTGTGCATCGTGGTGATGACGCACAGCTCATCCGCACGCCGCGCGACATGCGGGAACAGCTCGCTCACCCACTGCCCGCTCTGCCCATGCTGCGCGAACTTCCACGGGCTGCCAAAGAGCTTCGACGTGCCCTTTTCGCCATAGGCCTTGCCATGCTCCGCATTGAGCTTCGGCTTGTAGTCAAAGGTGTCCACATGTGACACACCGCCCTGCATGAAGATCATGATGACGCGCTTGGCCTTGGCAGGAAACAGCGCCGGGCGCGGCAAAGTCGGGCTGGCCTCCGCGCTCAGTCCTGCGAACGCGAGATAGCCGAAGCCATTGAGCGTACTGCGCAGCATGTCGCGACGGGATTGAAAAGCAGGCGGGTTCATGGCGGTGCAGATCAGTAGAGGTAACGAAACTCCGCCGAGGCAAAGAGCGTCTGGCAGAACGCGGACCATGCGGCGAACTCCTTTTTTTTGTCATCGGGAGCGGCGGACGGATAGGCGCTGATGAAAGCGATGGCCTCGGCGGTTTCGTCCTCGGTTGGATCGCGGCCGAGCATGAGCAGATAGGCCTGCTGAACTCGATCTCGGTCATCGCTGCTGCCGGCGAGCAGGCGCTGGGCGGTCTGTTGCGAGTGTTTGACGACGAGGTCGCTGTTCATCATGAAGAGCGCCTGGGTGGGCACGGTGGTGACGCTGCGGCGGCCGGTGACGAGTTCTGGCTCAGGGAAGTCGAAGACGCTCAAGTCAGCGGGCACGATCTCGTGCATGATGGGGCGATACACGGTGCGGTGGCGATCTGTGGGGCCGAAGAGTTTCGCCATGCTTCCTGAATCCATCGTCTTGATGCGCGTGTCTTTGCCGCGTGGATGGATTTGCGGCTTGGGAGGATCGAGCACGAGCTGGCCGCTGACCATGAGCAGCGAGTCGCGAATGGCATCCGCATCCAGGCGGCGGCGGTTCATGCGCCAGTGCAGACGGTTCGCGGGATCGATCTCATGCGCGGCGGCATCATGCTCGGTGCCGAGCTGATAGACGCGGCTGCTCATAATCTCACGGATCATCGCCTTCACCGACCAGCGTTGCGCGATGAAACGCTGCGCGAGGTGATCGAGCAGCGCGGCATTAGCAGGCTGCTGGCCGGTTTTGCCGAAATCATCGGACGATTCGACGATGCCGACGCCAAAGAGGTGCTGCCAGATGCGGTTCACCATCACGCGTGCGGTCAGCGGATTATCCGGGCTGGTGATCCATTGCGCCAGCTCGATGCGACCGCTTTGCAGTGGATTCACCTTCGGGGTCGTCGCGGTGGTGAGCACGGCGGGAAAGCCTCGTGGCACGATCTCGCCGAGTTGTGACTCCTCGCCACGGATGTGGATGGCGCAATCGGCGGGCTTTGGCACATCGCGCATGGCGGAGGCGGAGTGCGGCAGCGCGGCATTGAAGCGCTCAGTCAGGGTGTCGTAGGTGTGCTGGAGTTGATCTGCATTGGCCTTCATCGCGATGATGTCAGGCTGCTTCATCGCAAAGGCTTCCTGCTCCTCTTTTTTGGCGTTTTGTTTGCCCGCCGCGACGACGGCGGCGCGCTTGGCCTTCGTCATCTTCGAATTCATGGCGAAGCGATCTCTCGCCGCATTCAGCAGGGTCGCGAGTTCGGCATCGCTGAACCCGGCGGGCTGTCCCGCGAGCGGCTGCAGGCCCGATGACCAGCGCCCAAAGTGCCGCCGCGAGGCGCCGGTGAGCGGCTCGGAGCTGCTAAGGATGCCGGCGAGCGCGTAGTAGTCGCGCGTGGGGATGGGATCGAATTTGTGATCGTGGCACTTCGCGCAGGCCAGCGTGAGCCCGAGCAGCGATCTGCCCAGGCTATCGATCTGCTCATCGACGATGGCCATGATGTAGCGATGCTCGGACATCTCGAGCGTGTTCTTCGTCCCGATGCTGAGGAAGCCCGTGGCGACGAGTTGCTCGTTGCGCTGCGTCTCATTCGCCGCAGGCAACAAATCGCCCGCGAGTTGCTCGCGCACGAACTGGTCATACGGCTTGTCCTTTTTGAATGCGTCGATGACATAGTCACGAAAGCGGTAGTTAACCGGCAGCGTGACATTTTGCAGGCCACCGCTCGCCTCGCTGTAGCCCGCGATGTCCAGCCAATGCCGCGCCCAGCGCTCGCCGAACTGCGGCGAGGCCAGTAGCGTCTCGATCTGCGATATGGAATCGGTGATTTGTGTTTCTTTGGGTGGCAGGCCGGTGAGGTCGAAGAAGATGCGGCGGCGCAGATCATGCGGCGGGGCATCGGCCACCGGCTTTAGCCCTTTTTCCTCCAGAGCGGCGAGAATGAAGCGATCAATGTCCGTGCGCGGCCACTGCTTATCCTTCACGGCAGGCACGGGCGGTTTCGTGATCGGTTGAAACGACCAGTGCTTGCGCCCTTCCTCGATATTGATCGTTGTCACCGAGCCCGGCTTGCCATCGCGAGGGTCGGCCGCTCCCATCGCGATCCATTGGGAGAAATCCGCGAGCACCGTGGCCGAAAGGCGCTCTTTCGGCGGCATTTGCAGGTCCTCATCCGCGTAACCAATGGCCTTGAGCAGCAGACTCTTCTCCGCATCCCCCGGCACCACCACAGCCGCCGTGTTGCCGCCCTGTCGGATGCTTTCACGTGTGTCGAGCAGCAGCCCGCCTTTATTTTTCCCCGCCTTCAACGAGTGACACGAGTAGCATTTTTCCGCCAGCACCGGGCGGATCTTGTTTTCAAAGAACTCGACGGCTTTTGCGTCGTCGGCAGCCGACGCGGCAAGGCAACGGCTGGCGGCGGCGAGCAGGCAGAGCAATGAACGGTTAAGCAGGCGCATCGCTGAACAAGAACGACACGAGATCAGGTCAACCTTGCGAATCTTTTGCCCGCCAACACTTCCAAGCCATCGGTCTGCGCGAATCATCAGAAGAAAGAAGCCGCTGTGGCAGCATGTGAGACTCGGCGTCCTTTTTCTCGTCCTCGTGGCCTCACCTCTGGCCGCTAACACCGAAACTGGCCGCAATATCGCGGTGCGGCATCGGATGGACCTAGCAGCAACAAACCGCTGGAGTTGAAGACAGTATTTTCTGTGCGGAAGAGCCCCACACTTTTACTAAAGCATGTAGCAAGAACTCTACAGAAATTCACTTTATAATGGACTACCCCCAGTCCCCACGCAGTGGATCAGCCGGCGACGAGGTCGTAACCGCGCCAGTCTCTGATCTTCACTTCGGCGAAGTCGCCGACGGGGAGCTTTTTATCAACGAAGACAGTGGTGTCGATGTCGGGGGCATCCATGGCGCTGCGGGCGATGCCGGGCTCTTCGACGAGGACGCGCATCATTTTGCCGACGTGGCGCTGATTGACGTGCTGGACGTTGCGCTCGATGGCGCGCATGGCTTCGCTCCAGCGAGCTTTGCGGGTCATGTGATGGACATGCTCGTCCATCTTGTCGGCACGGGTGCCTTCTTCGCGGGAGTAGTTGAAGACACCGGCGCGCTCGAATTTTTCGTCTTCGATGAACTGGAGCAATTCGTTAAAGTCGGCCTCGGTCTCGCCGGGGAAGCCGACGATAAAGGTGGTGCGTATGGCGATGCCGGGGATGCCTGCGCGGATGCGCTTCAGGAGGTTGCGGATATAGGAGCCATTGGTCTCGCGGCGCATGAGAGTGAGCATGTTGTCACTGATATGCTGGAGCGGGATGTCGATGTAGCGGGCGACCTTTGGACTCTCGGCGATGGCGGCGATGAGGTCGTCGCTCCAATGCGCAGGATGGGTGTAGAGGAGCCTGATCCAGAAGTCGCCGGGGATCTTGTTCAGCTCGCGGAGGAGGGTGCTCAAAGATTCGCCCTTGGTGCTATCGACGCCGGAGGTGGGCTTGGGGCGCTCGCCTTCCCATTTGTCCATGCCGAAGTAAGTGGTGTCCTGGGAGATGAGGTTGATCTCCTTGACGCCGCTTTTGACGAGGTCACGGACTTCTTTGACGACGCTTTCCTGGGTGCGGCTGCGGTGGCGTCCGCGGATTTTCGGGATGATGCAGAAGGAGCAGGGGTGATTGCACCCCTCGGCGATTTTAACATAGGCCATGTGCTTCGGCGTGAGGCGGAAGCGGGGCGTGTCGTAGTCGGGGATGTACTGCGGGCCTTTGGTGACGAGGTTTTCCTGGGCGTGGTCTTTGCCAAAGAGGCCCTGGATGATGGGGGCGACCTGGGTGATTTGGTCGAGGCCGATGAAGGCGTCCACATCAGGCATCAGGGTGGGCAGCTCTTCGCGGAAGCGCTGGGAGAGGCAGCCGGCGACGATGATCTTCTGCTTTTTGCGCTTCTTCGACTCGCCACGCGCATCGACAGCTTCGTGGATGGCACCGACGCTTTCCTTCTTCGCCATGTCGATGAAGGAGCATGTGTTGATGATGAGAACGTCGGCGAGGTCGGCCTCCGGGGTCATGGTCATGCCTGCCTGCTGGAGGTGGCCGACCATGATTTCAGAGTCGATAAGGTTTTTGGCACAGCCGAGGGAGACGAGTCCGACTTTGATCATAACGCGGGAAAAAGGGCGCGGAGAATAAGGGCAGATCGTCCAAGCGAAAGAGGAAGATTGGGCTGGAGTGGAATAGTTGGCAGGTAGCAGTGGCTGCCATTCTGGAAACCTCGAATGGATCATGGAGCTAAGAGATCGGGCTGGATTTCTGCACGAGGATAGGCGCCCACTGTGCCAAGGCGACATTAGCGGGGACGAGAAAGCTGCCGCCATCGTCGATGTACCTTCGTTTTAGAGATAAGGTGATCGATAAACTTATAAGTAACGCTTACGTCCACGCTTAAAGCGTTACTTTTTGATATTTAACGAATATGAAGTGAAACCGCTCTAGCGCTACACCATCCGCAGAAACCACGGCCACCCCACCGCAGCCTGACTTTACCGTTGGCTCCAATGACACTCCACGGCTGTGCTTTAAAGCCTGACCGATAATGAAATGAATATAACGTTACATTTTAACCCAAGAACACTGGCAATAGTGCTAAAGTAACGTTTTAGGACTCAGGGTTTCAGCCGCTGGTTCCAGTAGATTTTGAGATTCTTCGTGGCTCGTCCCGCAGCAACGAGATCGACATCGCGATCCCCATCGAGATCGGTCCCGATAAGGTCTTCGCAGGCCATGGTGTTGTCATCGAGAAGGTTTTTCACCCAGCCGTTACCGTCTTCCTTGGTGGTGTGAAGGAGCTTTACGCCGACGCGGGTGCCGAGCTTGTGATGAGCGCGCCAGCCGACGACGATCTGGCGGTTGTTCAGACCGAGAAGGTCGTGGCAGGAAACTGCGTGGCCGTCAGTGAGGGTGTCATCTAGGGCGCGGCGCTGCCAGAGGCCGTCCTTCGGGCCATCTGCGGGCGGGGTGTAGAGGACGACCTGGTTTCCGTGCATGGGCTCGATGGTGGAGATGTAGGGTTGACCACCGGCGAAGGCTCCCCAGCGCACTTCCCCCGCGCCCAGGAGGTCGGGCTGGTCATGTTTGGCGATCCAGCGGGTGCGCCAGCCGTTACTGGAGGGGTCAAGCCGGATGATGCCCTCGCGACCGCAGAGGAGGAGGGACTCGGCTTCCGAGGGATTGCCGGGAGGGACAATGTCGAGATTATGAGTCATGTGCATGGAATCAGTGACGAGGGTGGTGTTCCAGGGCTGGGAGACGTCGTCTGGCTTATGATAGGCGAGGACGCGGACGCCGGCCCCTTCACCATTCTTGTTTCCCCGACCATGCAGGGGGACGACGATGAGGTCGTAACGCCCGGCGAGGTTGCGCACCCATTTCATGCGGTGGGTGGTGGGCTCGTGGCTGAGCTGCACAGGTTTCCAGCGCTGGGTACGGTCGGCAGGCGGGTCGAGATAAAAGACAGCTCCACTGCCCGTGGTGTCGCCAGGATTCCACTGGGCACCGACGGCGATCTCGCACTTCCCGTCTCCGTCAATGTCCCGCGCAGCGATGCAGACGTGGTCTTTTTCAGTGAGTTTCTCGGCGATGACGTGCTTCTTCCAGGTGGGGTTTTGATACCAGACGATAAGGTCTTTGTCGCAGAGCAGGATGTCTGTCCTGGCGTCCCCATCCACATCAGCGAGGGCCAGGCCGTAACCGATGCCGACGGCAGAGTCGATCTCCTGAGGGAGGAAATTGGGGATGGACTCTGCGAGAAGAGCAAGCGGGAGGATGGCGAATGTGGTGAGAAGTCTGAGCATGGCTGGCAGGAAGCTGATCAGTTTTTAGACATAGAGCGAGAAAAAGATTTCGGACGAGATGTGGAAGAATTGACATTGTAATCACAAAGTCGGTATTCTTTTCGAGCAAATACCGGTCTCGGCACTGTCGGTACAAGGCAGTCCTCCCCCAACCAATCCATGCAACTTTCCCAAAAACCCACCATCAGACTGATCATGACCGCCCTGGTCTACAGTCTGATCTTAGCCCTCGCACCCAGTGTTCTTGCCCTGGCACCGAAGGCACCAAAAATCACGAGTGTGGATTTTTCAAGAGTCGGTCATGACTCAAACGGGAGTGTGGTTCTCGGAAATTTTAACTCCTACCTCGTGACCTGGACGGACAATTCCCTGGATGAAGAAGGCTTTGAAGTACAGATCCGAGCCGGGACGACGGGAGCCTTTTCCACCATGGCACGGGTGGCGGCGAACAGTGTGCAGGCCCTAAATACCAACTACTCAGGGCTGGCTGCGGGTCAGGTGGTGAATTTCCAGGTGATCGCCTGGAAATTCAATGGCTCCAGGGTCGAGACCAGTACCTCCCCCGTCTTCAGTTTTACAGTTCCAGAAGGTACGGTTCAGAACAATCTGAACAACCCCACTGCACTCACGGTGACCAATGTAACCGACAGTGAACTCAAGCTGTCCTGGACGGACAACAGCAACTCGGAACTCTATTACCAGATCGACTTCCGTGAGAAACAGACGCCTGAGCTGAGCTGGCAGACACTTGGTTTTGTGAATCATTCCAGTGTCAACCTACCAGCCAAGACAACCCACACTCTGCGACTGCGGCTGAGACCAGATACCGACTACCAGTTCCGGGTTCGGGCCACACGTGAAAGAAACTCCATCACTACTCAGCCGAGTCTGGCCTCGCTCTTCTCGAATACGGTCGATATCAAGACGCTGCCCATGGCTCCTCCGGTCAATCTCCACGCCGATGTACTCACGGAGTCTGCCGTGCGCCTGCGCTGGGAGGATAAATCCACCAACGAAACCAGCTACGAGATCCAGTACCGTCCTAGCAACGGCGAAGGCACTGGCGACTTCACGGTCAGGGGCACGGTGAGTGAAGGGAGTACGGTGGTGGATATCCCAGTCCCTCAGGGAGCAGACTATGACTGGCGGGTGGTGGCGCTCTACACCTTCACCCCGACGGGTGCCACCACATCCACAACACTGCGCAGCGAGCCCTCAAACATCGCCATCCTGAGCACCACCTTCCCTGCTCCAAGCAATCTCACAGCAACCACGAGCTCTGGCGTGGCGAACACCGTGGATCTGACCTGGGAGGACAACAGCGAGTCCGAGTACGGCTTCAATGTTTACTCGAAGCCCGAAGGCACCAGCACTTGGTTCTTTGCCCGCGCCGTGCGCGACGGGGTGGAGAAGGTCAGTGTGAATTCGAGAACGGACAGCAACGACTCCACCGGCAAGCCTGTCTTCACCACACTGGAAGCAGGGGTGACTCACGACTTCATGGTGCTGGCGGTGGCTTCAGATGAAACGACGGTTTCCGGTGACAGCAACGTGGCTAGTGCCGCTGCCAAAGATGGCTTCACCAGCCGCCTTTACCAACCGGCCCAGGTCGGCCAAGCATTCAGCTACCAGGCGGTTACGACCAATGCGACCAACCGTACCGACTGGAACATCACCGACCTGCCCGCGGGACTGACTTTCGACTCGGGTAACGGCCTGCTTACTGGCATCCCTCAGGAGGCAGGTTTGTTTGCCTGTGTGATGACGGCTGAGTTTCTCGGCGGTGGCAGCGCCCAGGCCACGCTCACCCTGCGTGTCCTGCGCTCCATCAGCTCACCTTTTGTGATCAAAGGCATCCCCGGCACCACCATCGGCATCAAATCCCCCTTCCGCATCCCGCTGGCAGACAAGTTCGCCGACGCAGACTCGGAGACAGCGGTGCGACTGGAAACAAACAAGGGGAACATCGACATCCAGCTTTTCCCCAGCCTGGCTCCAGAGGCAGTCGCCAACTTCCTCTCCTATGTAAACGCTGGCGACTATGACAACATGGTCTTTCACAGGCTGGTCTCCGGCTTCGTCCTGCAGGGCGGCAGTCTCAGGGCGGTGGCCGCCCCGCGCACCTTTGCCAGCATCGCCTCACGGACTCCTGCCAGCAATGAGCCCGGCATCAGCAACCTGCGTGGCATGGTCGCCTCCGCAAAAGTCGGCGCGCGTAACTCCACCGCCACCCTGACCAACGGCACATTCAGCCGTGATGACAGCTTTGGTTATGTCGGGAATCCAGACAGCGCGACAACGGACTTCTTTGTGAACCTCGGCGACAATGCCAGCAACCTCGACGACCAGAACGGCGGTTTCACAGCCTTTGGCCGGGTCGTCAGCAGCGGCATGACCGTGGTGGACAGCATCGCCACACTTCCGACCGGCAGCTACCTGAACAACAACACGACCAGCAACTACGACCCAAGCCTGGACAAGCGCATCATCCTCGACGGCAGCTTTACCCCTTTTTCGGGCATCCCGATGAATGAAAGCCCGGCACCGGCGAACATGGATCTGAATAAAACCATCAAGGTATCGAAGGCATCCGTCATATCACCCATCAGCTACGTCGTACTGCCCTCGGTGCCGCTGGGGGTGGTGAATGTCACCCTCGATCCAAACACTAAGGAACTGGTGCTCACCGGAGCCACTGAAGGATCTGCCCTCGTGCGGATCCTCGCGCGGGATTTGGATGGTCGGGAGGCCAGCCAGCAGTTCAACGTCACCGTGCAGAAAGGCTACAAAGCCCCCGTCATCACCAAACACCCCGTGACCCAGGCTGTGGTGGCGGGGAGCAAGGTAACCTTCAGCGTCACTGCCACAGGCACAGCGCTGAACTACCAGTGGCGGAGGAAAAAAGGCAGTGCTGCGGCTGAAAACATCGGCACCAATGCCAGCACGTTCATCATCCCCGCCGCCCAGGTGGAGGACGAAGCCGTGTATGATGTTGTGGTCAGCAATGGCACCACCAGCCTGACCAGCTCGGCGGCAAGACTCGATCTACGCCTCGCCCCGACGGTCGGCACTTTAGCGGTTTCCAAGCTCGTCGAAGTCGGCAAACCACTGATGCTCACCGTGAACAACGTCACCGGAGCCCCGGCCCCCACCTTCGTCTGGAAGCGCGGCACCGCCACCGTCCCGAAGCAGAACCAAGCCACGCTGAACATCCCCGCCGCCAAACTGACGGATGCTGGCATTTACTCCGCCACCGCCAGCAACATCGTGAAACCACCCGCCGCCACCGGCACAGTTAAGGTCTGCGTCGTGGACAAGGCTGAAAAACGATTCACTCACGGCATCAACAAGACCATCACCTTCACTGCCCCAGTCGCCGGACCAGACATGACCTACCGCTGGAAAAAGAACGGTGTGGAAATCCCACTCGATGAAGCTCGCCACAGCGGCATGGAGGACCCTGTTTTGAAGATCATCGGAACCCAGGACATCGACAGCGGAGCCTTTACCTGTGAAGTCGGACTTCCAGATGGCCTGGGCAGCACGGAGACAGGAGCCATGAACCTGCAGATCGTCACCAAGCCAGTGCTTCCCCAGCTCACCGGCATCAATGCGCCGCCAAGGGCTTTCATCGGCGTGTATTATGAATGGAGGCTGCCCTTCTCCGAAGAGGCTGTCCACACCCCGACGAAGTTCAGCACCACCGGACTGCCAACCGGCCTGAAGCTAAACACCGCCACTGGTGTCATCAGCGGATTTGCCACTAAGGCAGGAGTCTTTGCCATTTCAGCTACGGCCAACAACGTCGCCGGCACCAGTTCCCCGGCATCCCGTGGCAGCCTGACGGTGGACCCGCTGCCGGCATCGAACGTTGGCACCTTCACCGGCACGATCAGCGCCGCCACACTGAACCAGAACAAGGGCGGTCGGTTTGATTTCACCATAACTGACACTGGCTCCTACTCAGGCAAAATCATCCTCGGCACGGAATCCATCAACGCCGCTGGAGTCCTGGGCATCGGAGTCGGTCTCTTCGACGCCAGCACCATCACCTACCAGAGCCGCATCACCATGAAGAGAAAGGACAAAAGCCTTCTCGTCCTGACCTACGAACTGAGTTCTGATGGTGGCTATGTCTCCGGCGTATTGACGAACGGAACGCAGACCGCCAGCCTCTCGGGCTTCCGCCAGTCTTGGCACGCAACGTGGAATCCCTGCGCCTACGGCTCCACTCCAGTCAGCACCTCTTACAACCTCGGACTGACTCTGGCCACCGCAGACCAGGGAAAGCCCCTCCTCCCCCAGGGCAGCGGCTATCTCAACATGCAGGTGAACGACAAAGGCATCGCTACCTACAGCGGACGCCTACCGGATGGCACGACCCTTACCTCCAGTTCGATGGTCGGCCCCGCTGGCGAGTCCATGCTCTTCCTCATGCTTTACAAAAACACCGGCTCGGTCTTCGCTCAGATCGACATCGGGGACACCAATCTCGGTACACCGCAGGCCGCGCAGCTTCGTGTGGACGGGCAGATGCGCTGGTTCAAGGACGCCATACAGCCAGCCACCGAGCGCAATTACCAGGCTGGCATCCCCGAGACCTTCCTCACCATCCTTGGCGGCATTTATTACAAACCCGGCACCAATCAGATCATCCTGGGGCTGCCAAGTGTCTCCACCACCACCAGTAACACCGTCATCGATTTCAGCGAGGGCGGCCTCTCTTCCGCGGCCATAAACCCTGACCGCAACGTGCGCATCACCACCGTCAACAGCGTCAGCTACCCCATCGCCAGCGATGCCAAGACCAACCTCTCCGTGAAAACTGACAAAGGCACTTTCAACGGCTCCTTCGAGCTTCTAGACAATGGCGTCAGGCGCAGGGTCGCCTACCAGGGCATCATCATCCCGACCATTCCTCACACGCCTGCGGTCATCAGTTCGGGCAATGTCGTTCTCGCCAATGAAATTCCAGGGTTCGGAGCCCAGGGCGTGGGATACTTCCTCTTGCCCGAACTTCTGCCCAGCACCACCAAATCCAAGATCAACTCCGGTAGAGTCAGCCTCCTGGGCCACCCCATTATCATCAGCACCCAGCCTCAGGATCAGAGCGTGAATCCCGGCACGGATGTGAGCTTCAGTGTCGCAGTCGAGCCTGGCAGCCAGGGCACCCTCACCTACCGATGGAGGCAAAATGGCAACACCATCGCCGGAGCCACCTCAAGCCAGCTCAATCTGGGAGCCGCCGCCGAAACCCACCAGGGCGACTACGACTGCGTGATCAGCAACGGCTCCTTCACCATCACCAGTGACGCGGCCTTCCTGAACGTCAATGACCCGGTCAGTGACATCACCATCACCCGCACCCCTCCGACCAATCCTGCCGCCAACAACGCCGCCATCACCTTCACGGCAGCCGCACTGGGCACCACGCCCCTGTCCTACCAGTGGCTGAAGGACGGCCAGCCCATCCAGAGTGCCACCAGCTCCACCTACACCATAGCCAACAGCACCCAGGCCGACTCTGGAAGCTACACTGTCACCATCTCCAATGTCGCTTCCGTAAGTGGAGTCACCTCCAGCGCCAATGTACTCACCGTCGATCCTGACACCGCCGTGTCTGAAATCGTCATCACGCGCACTCCGGCCGCCAACCCGGTCGCCTCCAACCAGAGCATCGTCTTCACCGCCACCGCCCAGGGGACGAAACCACTGGGCTTCCAGTGGCAGAGGAACGGTGAGGATATCCTGGGTGCCACAGCCTCCACCTACACGATCGCCAGCAGCACCGAGTCAGACTCTGGCACATTCACGGTGAAGATTACCAACGTGGTTTCCACTACTGGCGAGATCTCCGCCACCAATGAACTGGTCGTCAGCCCGGTTGCCCCAGTGACAGATGTCATCATCACGCGCACCCCGCCTGAAAACCCTGTTGCCTCAGGCACTGCTATCACCTTCACAGCCTCGGCCCAGGGCACTGGTCCGTTCACCTATCAGTGGTTCAAAGGCGTTGATCCCATCTTTGATGCCACCCAGTCATCCTATTCCATCTCCAACAGCACCGAGTCCGACTCCGGCAGCTACACCGTCACCGTCAGAAACTCCGTCACCGTCGGCGGCGTGACCTCCAGCGCCAATGTCCTCACCGTCGATCCGTGATTTCGCCATGGAGTTTGACACAACCATCAACCACGCCTCCTAACCCGCTCCCCATTACAACCCTAATGGGGCCTCCGCCTTTTTGACCGACTATGTTTAACGCCCAATCCCCCCGCCTCCGCCATCGTCTCGCCGCCCTGTTCCTGCTCGGATTCAGCGCCTTTTCGACGAGCCTTCATGCTGTGGCACCCGCCGCCCCATCGAACGGCAGGGCTGAGTACACCCACTTTGGCTATCCCAAAAACAATCCAAACAACGCACCTTCGGCTGACTGGCGGAGCTGGCATGTCACCTGGCAAGACAATGCCAATGACGAAGAAGGCTATTTCGTCACCGTTCGTTACGGCACGGTGGGCCCCTTTTACCCGGTAGACACTCTGAATCCAGACACCACCAGCACCTCATTTTCCGTGGAGGGAGTTTCCGCAGGCTTCCCCGTCCAGATCCGCATCGAGGCATGGAAGAGAAATGGCTTGGCTGTGGAATCCAGCTTCCACACCATCTCCACCTCTATCCCGGCCCAGACCGGAGCTGAATTTTCGCCACCATCAGCCCTGTCAGGCGCAGGTGCCGCTGCCACGGCAGCCATCAATGCAGGTGAGGTCAGCTCCATCACCGTGACCAGCCCCGGCAGCGGCTACACCGTCCCCCCCTCAGTCATCATCAGTGGTGGCAATGGAACAGGCGCTGTGGCGACAGCGACGCTGACAGGTGGTGCTGTGACGGCCATCACCGTGACCACACCTGGCACAGGTTACACTACCGCCCCCACCGTGACCATTACCCCCAAGCTCCACCCCAGAATGATGGACAGAGATCCATCGCCCGAGATCACGGATCTGGAAGACGGCCTTATCCTACTGGAGTGGAAAGATAACAGCAGCACCGAACAGAACTTTTTGGTTCGCGCCAGAGAGTTCAAGACAGGCGTCACAGATAACGACTGGGTCAATCTTCCCCTGCTTCCCTTCAATCAGACGAGCATCATTCTTCCCACTCAATTCATCTCGAATGCCCAGCCGCTCTTCATTCCCGGAAAAGCCTATGACTTTCAAGTCCGCGCCTCACGCAACAACAACACCGAATGGACCAACTCAACTGGCTGTGAACCCATCACCATGCCGCCTCTCAAGGCTCCCACAGATCTAAACGCAAGCACCGTGGATGAAACCCAGGTCCGCCTCACCTGGACGGACAACTCCACGAAGGAGACTGGTTACGAAGTCGAGTTCCGCTCCATTTCCGGCGGCAGTAATCCCCCCTTCGAACTCGCGGGCACCGTCGGTGAAAACACGAACACCGTCACCATTCCAGTCTCCCAAAATTCCACCATTGAGTTTCAAGTTCGGGCCGTCTTCGCCTACACACCTACAGGCACCACCACCGAGACCAAAGTTTACTCCGACTACGGCACCGGCTCCGCCCAGGCCAGCACCCAGACCTTCGCAGCGCCTTCCGAGCTCACTGCCGTCCCATCACCAGGTGCAGACGCGACCATCCTGCTCACCTGGAAGGACAACTCTCTCGTAGAGTCAGGCTTTGACATCCTGGCACGCCCGGCGGGTGGCTCCAGCAGCTTCAAATTTGCCCGAGCGGTGCAGCCGGGCGTCACCAGCGTCAGCGTGGACTCCATCGCCGGAACCGTCGGCTCAGATGGCAGGCCCACCGCCACGAATTTTGTCAAACTCACCCCCGGCACTGAATACGAATTTGTCGTACAGGCGGTGGGGAACAGTGAAAGCGTCGTTTCCCTCAGCAGCAACACCGCCACTGCCACTCCGCGCCCAGGCTTCACCATGACGCGGCTTTATCACCCTGCGCAGGTGGGTCAGGCGTTCAGCTACCAGCTCACAACTTCAGACAGCGTCGAACGCAGCAGTTGGTCCGTTTCAGGCTTGCCAGAAGGATTGAGCTTCGAAAGCGGTTCCGGCTTGATAACCGGCACTCCGACCGTCGGTGGTCTATTCCTCTGCCAGCTCAGCGCCAGCTTCATCAATGGCATCTCCGCCAGCTCCACGCTGACCCTCCGAGTCCTCGGCGTCCCCGGCACACCCACCGCCACCAGCCCGATTCCAAACATCACTGTCGGCCTCAACAACCCAGCCTACGTCAATCTGGCTGACAAGTTCAGCGACCCAGACGCCGAGACAGCCGTGCGCATGATCACCTCACGCGGAAACATCGACCTCATGCTCTTCCCCAGTCTCGCCCCGGCAGCCGTGGCCAATTTCCTGGCTTACGTCAACGCTGGTGACTACAACAATGTCGTGTTTCACCGCTCCGTGGCGAACTTCGTCATCCAGGCAGGCAGCTTCCGCGCCGTGGCCGCCCCCAGGTTCTTTTCCACCGTCGGCAGCCGACCATCACCGCTCAACGAACCCGGCATCTCCAACCTCCGTGGCACCATCTCCAGCGCCAAGATCGGTGCCCGCAATTCCGTCTTCAACAACGGATCCACTGATATCGCCCGAGACGACGACTACGGATACATCGGCCTGCCCAACAGCGCCACAACGGACTTCTTTCTGAACCTCGCCAACAACGCCGACAACCTGGACAACCAGAACGGAGGTTTCACCACCTTCGGACGCATGACGACAGCTAGTCTCTCCGTCATCGACCAGATCGCCGCACTGCCCCAGGGCTACTACCTGAACCCGTCCAACAATACCGGAGCCAGCTACAATGCCGCATTGGACAAGCGCATCTTCCTGGATGGTTCACCCATCAATTTCGGAAGTGCTCCGACATCTACCACCCCCGCAAGTGGCTTCCCCATGAATGCCGCCACAGCACCGGCAGACATGGATGTGAACAAGACCGTCCGCATCCTCAGCGCCTCCGTCATCCCCGCCCTCAGCTTCAGCACCGACGACGTCTCCGCCGACATAGCCGCCGTCGTGGTCGAAAATGGGCAGCTCAAGATCACCGGACTCTCCGCAGGCAGCCGAACCGTGAATGTGACCGCCCGTGACCTCGATGGAAACACCATCAGTCAGAGCTTCACCATCACCGTGACCCCCGGCCACCTACCTCCGGCCATCACCAGGCAGCCCACTTCCCTCATCGTCAATGTGGGCAAGCCGGCCACATTCAGTGTCAACGCCACCGGCACGGATCTGACCTACCAGTGGCGCCGTGGTGGAGCCAACATCACCGACAAAACTGCACCCACGCTCGCCCTGACCAATGTCCAGGCAGGAGACACCGGCGTCTATGATGTTCTCGTCAGCAATGCCACAGGCACCCTCACCAGCGCCCCGGTCACTCTCGGTATCCGCGCCCCGGCGGACATCACCTCCACGCTGCCGAATGAGCTGCTCATCGAGGCAGGTCAGCCGCTCGATCTCTCCGTCACCGTCACTGGAACCCCAGAGCCCACATTCACCTGGCGTCGAGGCAGTGCCGTCATCAAGGGCCAGACCACCAAACGCCTGGTCATCAGTGCCACCACCCTGAAAGATGCAGGAATCTACAAAGGTACCGCTGCCAATGGCAAAACCGACGTCACCAATACCTGCAGCGTCCTCATCGTGGACAAAGCCAGACAAACCGTCGTCGCAGCCCCCGGCAAACCTGTCAAGCTCATCGCTCCCGTGGCCGGCCCCTTCCTCTCCTACCGCTGGCGCAAAGGCGGGGTCAACATCCCCCTCGACGAGCCCGGCTTCAGCGGCATGACCTCCGCAACACTGTCCATCAAAGCAGCTTCTTTTGGTGCAGACAGTGGAGACTACACCTGCGTCGTCATCCCTCCAGGCACTCTGCCCGCCACTGTCAGCGGCATCGTCCATCTGGCCGTCTCAAATGTCCCGCAACTCTCCCCCATGACGGGTGATGACGCCCCCCCCTCCGGCATCGTCGGGAATGTCTATATCTTCGATGTTCCCTACCCTCGCGATGACAATGGAGACCCCTTCGACCAGAACACCCCGAGCAGTTTCATCATCAAGAAACTACCTCCTGGACTCACCTACAATGCAGCCACCGGACGCATCTTCGGCATCCCCACCAAGACCGGCAGCTTCACATTCACCGCCCAGGCCAAAAACGCCACTGGAGCCGGCAACATCGTCAGCGGCACCATTTCCATCAGCTCCATGCTCGCCGCCACAACCGGAAGCTATGTGGCCCTCATCAATCCTTCTCCTGAAATCAATGGCAACCATGGTGGCCGCCTCCAGCTCACCATCACAGACAACGCCGCCTTCAGCGCCAGCCTTCAACTCGGCAAAGATACTTATCCCCTCAAAGGCACTCTCATCCTCGGTTCCAACAACGGCAACTCCGTCTACCTTACCACCCTCAACTTCAAATCCAAGGCGGGAAAAGTACTCGCCCTATCTTTTAACATCTTTGCCGGCACGGGCACAGTCATCGGCGAGGTCAGTAATGGAACCAGCGCGGCCACACTTTCTGGCTTCCGGCAGTTCTGGGAGGCCACCCGTCTGCCCAATAACTTTAGCGGTAGATTTAATCTGGCCCTCAGCCTCCGTGCAGACGATGTCGGCAAACCTGAAATCCCCCAGGGAGACGGCTACATGACCCTGAGCAGCGCCCGCAATGGCATCGGCACCCTGGCCGGACGCCTGCCGGACGGAACCACCATCACGGGTAGTTCCATTGTCAGCAGCGGACAGGCTGAGGTCATTCTTTTTCAGATGCTCTATGGCAATGCCGGCTCCCTACTCTCACGGGTCAGAATCAGCACACCGCGCGACGGTAACAGTGACAACGCCAGATTGCTCTTTAACAGCTACAACGGGGAGGCTCGCCTGATCAAAAACCCGCCAGCGCCAACCAAAGAACTTCTCTACAAAACCGGCATCCCAGCCACTCTCATGGATGTGCGCGGCTGGGTCTATCAGGAGCCAGACCCCACCCTCACATCCATTGTGATGAACCTCACCAACGTCGCCGAAAACGCTCGGCTCGACTTCAGTGAAGGTGGCCTCGCTTCAGCGGCCCAGAACCCAGACACCGCACTTACGCTCAACAGCATCAACAAAGCCTCCTTCCCCACCCCCAATCCCACACTCACGACCCTCAAAGTCGATCCAACCACCGGAGCCTACTCTGGCACCTTCACCCTACTGGATGCTGGGAAGAAGCGCCCGGTCACCTTTCTGGGCCTCATTATCCCCTCAATCAGTGAAATCCCGGCCCTACCAGCAGTCGTCAACACCAGCGGACTCACCGTCCTGGACGAGCAGGCTGCCGTCTCCCCGACGGGAACTTATGGCGCGGGTTACTTCCTCCTGGATCAGCTCCCCACGCCTCCCTCCACCAAAGTCACCGAGCGCCGCTCTGGCAAGGCCAGGCTCTCCGCCAAGCCTCTCACCTTCACCTCTCAGCCTGAGTCGGTCACCGTCGAACCTGTAGCTGATACCTCCTTCTCCTTCGTCGTTACCACCGGAAGCGGTCTCGATGATACCAGAGCCAGCCTCAGCTACCAGTGGAGGAAAAATGGCGTCAAGCTTACCGACGGCACCGGCATCTCCGGTGTTACCACCACGACGCTCAACCTCGCCGACGTCGATCAGAGCGATGAAGGCAGCTACGACTGCCTCGTCACGCAGACCGTCTCCATTACCCCGGCTGGTGAATCCGAGGCTGTTCCGCTCACTGTCAACATCGTCGCCACGGAGTCTGCCACGCTCACCGTCAATGATCCGGTCAGTGATGTGATCGTCACCCAGACACCACCAGCAACCTTGCAGCCCGAGGGCGCGCAGATCACCTTCAGTGTCGAAAACCAGGGCACCGGACCATTCGAATACCAATGGCAAAAAGACAATGTGGACATTCCCGGCGCAACCGCTGCCACCTACGTCATCCCTTCCATGACCGTGGACGATGAAGGTGACTACCGGGTGATCGTGAAACGCGAGGTCAACTCGGACACCGTCACAAGCGCGGCCAAGTCACTCAGCCATGCCTTCCCGGTCACCATTGTCACCGTCTCGAAGTCCGTCAATTCCGCCCTCGTCGGCACTGGCAGCAACCTCAAGTTCACCGCTACGGCAAATGGCACCGAACCACGGACCTACCAGTGGTTTAAGAATAACATTCCCATCCCCACCGCCCAGGCTGCCACCTTCACCATCGGCTCCACCTCCCTGGCAGACATCGGCACCTACAAGGTCCAGGTCACCAACAGCGTCACCAGCACCCCGGTGGACAGCAACGAGGTGCAGGTGGACGTGACCCAGGCCATCACCAACATCGTGATTACCAAAAGTTATACAGAAGTGGCGGCATTGCCCAACACCCCGGTCACCTTTTCAGTAGCCAATCAGGGCACCGGTCCATTCGAGTATCAGTGGCGTAAAAACGGGGTAAACATCGATGGTGAGACCTCCACCTCCCTTAACCTCGTGACAGGTGCGGAAGCCAACACAGCCAATCCTGATAGCTATGATGTGGTGATCACCAGTACCCTGGTGCCGCAGGGGGTGGCCAGCTCCGCCATCGAACTCCTGGTCTCCATCCCCGTCACCACCGTCACGGCCTCCCGAACTCCCTCGGCCAGCAGCCTGATCACCGGCACCAGCAGCATCACCTTCACGGCAGTGGCTGATGGCTCCGATGTCAGTTACCAATGGCGCAAGGACAACACGGACATCCCGGGAGAAACAAACGCCACGTTCATCATCAATGGCGCCACTCCAGCCCGCAGCGGCCTCTACACAGTCAGGGTCTCGAACTTCGCCACCCCGGCCGGCGTCACCAGTGCCAGCGTTCCCCTGAACGTGATGGACCCTGTCCAAACAGCCACCGCATTGCTCACCGATCCCGTCAACACCAGCGTGGCAGGTGGAACCATCCTGAACTTTTCAGCTTCGGCGGAGGGTGGGGCCAGCTTCACCTACCAATGGAGGCTGAACGGTGAAATCATCCCAGGTGCCACGGATGCAACCGTCCAGATCACGGCCGAAGCAGGTGCAGGAGATTACAATTACGATGTCGTCGTTTACAACCCAGTCACCCCGGCAGGGGTCATCAGCGACCCGGTCATCATCACCGTTCAGTAAGCCAACAACCTCGCAGCAGTCTTGAATTCAGCAGTCCGCATCCCCGCTTGCGGGACGTGGTCGGCCATGGGATGAAGAACTCCGATCATGACCGGCCCTCGACTCGTCCTCGCCATTGACCTCTCCACCCCGCGTGGCGTCATAGCTGTGGTGAGAGGACTTGAAGTGCTTTTTGAGGCATCGTTTCAGTCCGAGCGCTCTCACAACGCACAAGTCTTTGCCCCGCTGGCGCAGGCTCTGGCGGTGATGCCTGCGGATGAAAAGGCCGTCATCGTGGTGGGCATAGGGCCGGGATCATACACAGGAGTGCGGATCAGCATCGCAGCGGCACAGGGGCTGGCTTTGTCACGCGGCTGGCAGGTGCTGGGCTGGCCCTCCATCGCCACATCCGAACTCTCCAGCTATGCCGTGCTGGGTGATGCCCGGCGCGGGCAGTTTTATCATGCGCTCATCCATGAAGGACGCATGACCCAGGCTCCAGTGCTGATCCCGGCGGAAAAGGCAGCCGAGCTTGTGGCTGGTGGCGGCACCTGGCTCAGCTATGACGAACGCACGCCTCTCGGCTTGCCAGTGACGTTGGCCAAGCCTGACACGACGGCGCTCGGAAAGTTCATCTCATGCCTCCCTGAGGCGGAACTCCAGCAGAGCTGCGCCACCACATTGGAGCCGTTTTATCTTCAGGAAGCCTTTATCACCGTAGCCCGAAAAGCAGGCAAGCACGTTCCTTCCACGTGAGAATCCTGACAGCACACATAGACATCTCTTTCAGAACGTGTGTTGACGGGGGAGACTCAACCAGCTACGAAAACGACTTCTTTACCGCCAAATGTCATCTCCTCAGGATTCCCGCATACTCATTGTGGACGCCGACTCAGATTTTCTGAGCTGGGCTTGCAGCCATTTGAAGGCACCTGGTGTGACCGTCGTCACGGCAGAACGCGCGGAAGAGGCCCTGAGCTCCTACCAGAAAAATCGCGCCGACCTCGTGCTGACCGAGGTGCGCCTGCCGGGCACGAACGGCATCGAGCTACTGAAGCGCCTGCGCATGAATGACCCGAACGCCATGGTCATCCTCTTCAGCGGGCTGGCGAGTAACAGCAATGTGATCGAGGCCATGCGACTCGGAGCCTACGACGTATTGGGCAAGGAAAAGCTGCCCTACGAACTGCGCACCGTCGTCGAAAGCGCGCTGCGGGCCAATGAATCCCGCCGCGTCACTCGCGCCCTGGCTGCCGAGGTGCCCGCCGAAACCATTCAGGAAACGATCATCGGTCGCTCGGCACCGATTCAGGAAGTCTTTAAAATGATCGGCCGTGTCTCCCGTAGCGATGCGCCGGTGATGATCACGGGAGAGAGCGGCTGCGGCAAGGAACTCGTGGCCCGCGCAGTCCACAAATTCAGCCCGCGTTCCCCGAAGGAATTTGTGGGAATCAACATCACCTCCATTCCGGACAACCTGATGGAAAGCGAGCTCTTCGGACATGAGAAAGGCAGCTTCACCGGTGCCGTGACCCAGCGCATGGGCCGCTTTGAGCAGTGCGATGGCGGAACTCTTTTCCTCGACGAAATCGGCGATATGCCGCTGGCGGTGCAGAGCAAGCTGCTGCGCGTGCTTCAGGAAGGTGAATTCTGCCGCGTGGGCAGCAATCAAACGCTGAAGTGTGATGTGCGCATCCTGGCAGCAACGAACAAGGACCTCGAAAGCGAAGTGGCCAAAGGCACCTTCCGTGAAGACTTATTTTACCGCCTCAACGTCGTGCGCATTCACATCCCGCCGCTGCGTGAGCGCCGTGATGACGTGCGCCTGCTCGCGGAATTCTTCCTTCAGCGTCAGTCGGCCCGCCGTCGCGGTCCGATAATGCGCTTCACCGAAGATGCACTCGGCCTGCTCGAAGCCTATGACTGGCCGGGCAATGTCCGCGAACTGGAAAACACCATCCAACGCGCCTGCGCCCTGGCAAATTCGGACGTTCTCCTGCCCTCAGACATCCCGTTGGGCAGCATCGCGAACAGCCGTTTCACCCATCCGGCCAGCACGGTGACACGCATGAAGGACGCACTCTCCATGCTCATCAGCGTGGCGCAGACCCAGCCTGACATTGATCTCATCCCCTGGGTGGAAAAGGAACTCTGCCGTCTCGCCTACCGTCATTACGGCGACGACATCTCCCAGACCGCCAAGTTCCTCGGCATCCCTGCGGCGGACCTTCAGATCCAGCTTGATCTCACTCCCTCCGGCAAAAAAACCGGTGGGAAGAAAGCCGCCTGACCTGGGCCGCAACTACCGGCTTAGCTTATTGTACTTCTCGACGAGTTCATTGAACTCGGTAGTGCGGGCGTTGAGCTTGGTGATGGCTTCGTCACGCTCTTTCACGAGTTGCTTCAGCGCAGCGTTGGCTTTTTCGATGGCTGCGTTCTGCTCGGAGACGGTTTCGTTGTGCCTCTTTAGCGCATCGCTCCCCTGCCCTGCGAGCTTTTGATAAGCGGCCAGCTCGCTGGTGGAGCGGATGGTTTCATTCATGAGGATGGCGATGCTGAAGCCGCGCGCGGTCTGGTCGAGCGTGCGGTCGCGGAGTTCCTCGGTGGTGGTGAGGAGCTTCGCCTCGATGTCCATGCGGATGCCGTTCAGGCGCTCGATCTCCTGGCTGTATTGCTCCACCTTTTCCTCGGCGGCGATGCGTTGTTTGTTTTCCTCAATGAGCTTTGCGGTGAGGCTGGCGATGGTTTCGCGCAGGCGAAACTCACGCTGCCACTGCACGACGCAGACGCCGCACAGGCCGAGCGAGATGAGGACGATCAGAGCGATGAGAACACGCTTCATTTCGCAGGGGCGGGAGGTGTGGCTGGCGCTGGAGCAGCGGCGGCACCGACAGCGGTGGGTTTGACGTTGAAGGCGACTTTGTTGAAGCCGACTCGGCGGACGACATCGAGCGCCTTCACCATGTCAGCATGGCGCGTCTCGGCATCGCCGCTGATGTACACGGGCGTGTTTGGGTCCTGACCGTAACGAGCGGAGAGCTTCTTTTCGACGTCGGGCAGGCTGACGAGCTGCGTGTCGAGGTAGATGTCGCCCGTGGCATTGACGGCGAGGTTGATCATGTCGGGCTTGAAATCCGGCTGGCTGGCTGAGGCAACGGGCAGGTTGACCTTGATGGTCTGCTGTTTCGTCATGGTCAGGCTGACCATCATGAAGGAGGCCAGCAGGAAGAACATCACGTCAATGAGCGGGATGATCTCCAGCCGCGTCTTCTTCTGCGGGATGGGGGAGTGGAGCTTCACAGGACTGTTCGCAGTTCTCGGTTAGGCTTTACGGCTGACTTTGTCAAAGCCGTGCTGGGCAGCCAAAATCAGGACGTTGTTGGCGGCGGCTTCGAGTTCGAACTGCAGCTTGGTGAGGCGGCCGTGGAAGAAGTTCATGGGCACCAGGGTGGTGATGGCGATGCCGAGTCCAGCGGCTGTGGCGATGAGGGCCTCGCCGATGCCACCGGTGACTTTTTCCACGGCGAGTTCCGAACTGCCGATGGAGCTGAAGGAGCCCATAATACCGGTGACGGTGCCGAGCAGTCCAAGCAGCGGCCCGAGGGTGACGATGGTGTCCATGGCACCGAGGAAACGGCCCGCGTTTTGCAGTTCCTGACCTGCGGCGACCTCCAGCGCGCCCTGCATGGAGCTATGGTGGTGGATGAGTCCATGATGGACCATGCGCACGACGGGGTCAGTGCTGGCGGAGGAGAGAGTGACGGCCTTCGGCAGGTCGCCTTCTTCAAGCGCAGCATAGACTTCATCGAGGCGCTTGGGGCGGCGTTTGGCACCGAAGCGGAGCCACCAGAAGACGCGCTCTGAGACGACGCAGGCCGCCACGACTCCCACCACGAGGATGGGATACATGATGGGGCCTCCTTTGACGATCAATTCGACGACGGCGTTGGCGAGGATGGGGGAAGCTAGCATGAAGGAAGAACAGAAAGATCAGCGAATGACGAAGGTCAGCGGAGCGATGAAGGTGCCTGACAATCCCGCCGGGCCGCGCCCATTCCGGCGCACCCAGGAGGCGGCGAACTGATCGAGCGTGGAATTGCCGCTGCTGCCGATGACGGAGACGCTTTCGGCACGGCCAGAGCTGCCGACGGAGATGCTGAGCCGCACGGTGCCCTGGACGCCCATGGATTTCAGAGAGCTGGGATAAATCGGGCGCGGGATGTTGAAGGTGCCGCGCAAATTGGATGAGCCTGTATTGCCTGAGCCGCCGCTACCGCCTTGGGAAGTTGCGGCTCCACTGGCACCGCTAGTCGAGGTTCGCGACACCATGCGGCGTGGTGCGGGTACTGCTGTTGGTTTTGGCTTCGGTTTGGGCGGAGCGGGGTCTTGCGGGCGGAGGGCGTCTTCGATCTTGGGAGGCGTGGGGATCACGAAGACATCCTCCGTGACCATCGCTTCTGCGAGTTCGGGCAGATCGAGCGGCTGCTCCATGAATTCGATAGGCGGCGGCACTTCGAGGACATCGGGAGTGGTTTCCTCGACCGTTTCGGCACTCACTTCCTCGGTTTGCAGCTCCACCATGGCGGCCTGCATCGCTTCTTTTTCGCCACCCTTCTCACCCTTGGTTCCTGAGAGGAGGATGGGCATCAGATCTTCCTTTTCAAACATGCCCGCGACTCCCACGGCCAGGAAGCTGGCGGTGATCGCCACCAGCCAGGAGAGGAAAAGATGATCCTGGGTGCGCTTCAGTCGCATGGATGGGCAGGCAGTCGCTTTGGACTTGGTCGCAGCAGGTTCCTCGGACACGGAAAGTGTCATGTTTGGAGGAGCAAGGAGGGCCGAGCGTGACATGGAATGGGCGGGGTAAAACGAGTCAGGAGTGGCGGATGATGCAGCGCGAGGAGGAGGCGTCAAACGCTATTGAGACGCTGTTGCATAAATGCGCTTGAATGATCATTTCTTGCGCACATTCTGCCTCTCATGCCGGAGATTCCCCCGCCCCACTCCCCATCTTTGCAGATGGATGAGGCGTGTCATGCGCGGGCAAATCGCCTTACCCAGGAGGGGATCGAACTGCTGAATTCGGCAGAAACCAGCATGCTTTTGCAGGCCTTGAGCTGCTTTGAGCAGGCCATCCAGCTGCGCAGCAGCTTGCCGTTGGAGGTCCAGCCTTGGTATCGCTGGGGGCTGACGGCAGGTTGTATGAACCGGGCCGATGCTTTGTCGCGACTCGAAAGGCATGAGGAAGCGCTGACCTCCTATGACCGTGCGATCGAGCATCTCCAAAGGCTGCCCTTGGAGATGGAGACCGCTTTCCGCTGGCGGCTCGGTCTGGCATGGATGAACCGCGCCTTGACGCAGCAAGCGCTCGGCCAACTCGACGCCGCGCTGGCTTCTCTCGATGAGTCGATCAAGGTGCTCAGTCACCCCTCCATGACCACGCTGCGGGATCTCGGAACGCTCGGCTGTGCCTGGATGAACCGCGCGGCAGCGCTCATGGAAATGGAGCCATCCCGTCCTGAAGAAGCTCAAGAAGCCGCCATTCAAGCGCTGGCCAGACTGCAACCTCTGGAAAAGCATGAGGTCCTCGCCGCAGAGGCATCACTCAAGGCACGGCATCGCTACTGTCAGGCAACGGCGCTGCTTTTGGAGTCGCCGCCGGTGAATATCGACAAGGCGGATGGCTGGATTTTGGCTGCGACCGATCATGTCGAGGAAGCGCTAGCCCTGGTGAGCTTCTGGCGCGACCAGGCAGACTTTACCGAGATCGCGCTCCAGCTCTTCCGCTTCGGCTCCCGCATCTATTTGGCTTACCAGCCTCACTTCTTGGGGGAGTTCATGCTCGATGTCTTGCGCCCAGAGGCAGGCCGTTTCCTGGACATGGCATTCTTTGCAGCCGCCGAAGAGTCTCTGATGATCGCCACTGAGGTCATGCGCCATCGCGGGATCGAAGCGCTGGGGCCAAAACGTGTCGGGGATCTGCTCGAAATGATGGCCAAACTGGAGGCTGCTACGGGCCAGATCATCGCCTGGCACCACGAAGCTGGCCAAAGTTGAGCCCCCAAACGGGCTCAATGGATAAAATCTGAGCGGCAACAAAAGAAGCCGTTTCCACTGTTGACACAAATGCTCCTGAGACTTAATCGCATTTATTGAGTTGCGATTGATTCTCAGTTCCAACTTAAACCGCTGCATTTCTACCCATTACTTCACCCGATGAAATCCACTCGCTCAGCCACTTCGACGCCCCGCACTCCAAGCTCCGAAAGCCTCGTCGTCACCACCCTGCTATGTGCCGCAGGCAGCCTCTCCGCCCAGACCGCCAGCACGAAACCAGCGGACAAACCCGCCGACGCTACCGAACTGGCGGAAGTGATCATCGAGGGCACCCAGGACAAGATTTACAAGCCGGACCGGGTCCAGACGCCCAAGTACACCCAACCACTGCGCGACATTCCCCAGACGATCACCGTGGTGCCACAGTCGGTCATTCAGGAGCGTGGTGCCACCAGCCTTCGCGACGTGCTGAGAAACGTGCCTGGCATCACCATGCAGGCCGGCGAGGGCGGTGTGCCTGCTGGCGACAACATGAGCATCCGAGGGTTCAATGCCCGCACGGATATGTTCGTCGATGGCATCCGCGACTTCGGCGGCTACACGCGTGACCCTTTCAACATGGAGCAGGTGGAGGTCTCCAAAGGCCCGTCCTCCTCGAATGCAGGTCGTGGCTCCACGGGCGGCTCGGTGAACATGGTCACGAAGACCCCGACGCTCGAAAAAAAATACGCCGGAGAGGTCGGAGTCGGCACGAGCGACTACTTCCGCAGCACAGTGGACTTCAATCAGCCCATCGGTGATCACATGGCTCTGCGGGTGAATGCACTCTACCACGAATCCATGGTCCCAGGACGTGGCGAGGCCGAGGAAGAGCGGCAGGGCATCGCCGCCTCACTTGCCTTTGGTCTTGGCACCGACACACGACTGACTCTCAGCTACTTCCACATGGACTCCAATGGCATGCCTGACTACGGCATCCCGTGGGTGCCTGCGCCGAGCACGGCCATTGACCCGGCCACGCAAACCACGGTGATCACCACTTACAACAATGGTCTGGGTGATCACATCAATGACGACCCGCACGTGCCTTATGACAGCTACTTCGGCCTGATGACGCGCGATTATGAAATCATCCGCACCGACATCGCCACCGTCCAGTTCGAGCATGAGTTCAGCGACAACGTCAAGATCACCAATACCATTCGTGCTGGGCAGACCACGCGCGACTCTGTCATCACCGCGCCGCGTTTCAAAGACGTGCAAAGCGGGGCAAATGTCACCTACGACGGCACCATCACCCGTCAGCTCCAGTCACGCGATCAAAAGGACAGCATCGTGGCGGAGCAGATCAACCTCATCGCCAAATTTGAAACGGGTCTGCTGAAACATGACCTCGTCGCAGGTGGTGAAGCCATTTACGAAACCTCCAAGAACTTCGCCCGCATTGCGGTCCCCAATACCGCGACTCCTGACAGCAACATCAACAATCCCAACCCCAACCAGCCTTTCCCAGGCCTGATCAAACGCAGCGGAGCCTACACAGATGCGGAGTCCCTCTCCCTCTCGGCTTATCTCTTTGATACCATCAGCCTCGGCGATCACTGGCAGCTCACGGGCGGACTGCGCTATGATCGCTTCGATGTGGATTACAAATCCGTCGCCACGACCGGCACCGCCGCTGCGCCAACCTTTAAATCCGGCACCGTCACCCGACTCGAACGCGTCGATGAAATGATGAGCTGGCGTGCCGGTCTGGTGTACAAGCCCGTCGAAAACGGCAGCATCTACTTCGGCTACGGCACCTCCTTCAATCCCTCGGCTGAAGGCCTGACCCTGAGCACCACCGCCACTGCTGCGAACAATCTGGAAGTCGATCCCGAGCAAAGCCGCACCGTGGAACTCGGCACCAAGTGGGACCTCCTCCAGGACAAGCTCCAGCTCACCGCCGCCGTCTTCCGCACGGATAAAACGAACGCCCGAACCTTTGATCCCGCCGATACTGCGGACACCGTGGTGCTCGATGGTTCCCAGCGTGTGCAGGGCATCGAGTTCGGCTTCGCCGGCAGCATCACGGACAACTGGCGCGTCTTCGGCGGCTACACTTATCTCGACAGCGAGGTCGTCGAGTCCAACAACCCGCTCGAAGTCGGTCGCGAAGTCATGAACACGCCGAAGCAGAGCGCTAATATCTGGACGGTCTATGACCTGCCGCATGGCTTCCAGATCGGCGGTGGCGTGCAGTTTACCGACACCCGGTATAACTCCAACTCCAGCACCGCCCGCGAAGCACCCGGCTTCTGCCTCTTTGATGCCATGGTGGGTTATGAAGTGAACGAGAACTTTTCGCTCCGCCTGAACCTCTACAACCTCGCCGACGAGGAATACATCGACCGTGTCGGTGGTGGTCACTTCATCCCCGGCGCAGGCCGCTCCGCCGTGCTCACCGCCAGCTTCAAATTCTAATCCACGCTGCCATGCTCATCACCATTCCCGACCTTCTCTCCCCCGAACAAGTCACCCAGGCGCGTCAGATCCTCGACGCCGCCGACTGGGTGGACGGCAAAGTCACCGCCGGTCACCAGTCCGCACGTGCCAAGGACAACATGCAGATCCCCGAAGGCCATCCTGCGGCCAACCAATTGGGCGAAATGATCCTGGGTGCGCTGGGGAAGAATCCACTCTTCCTCGCTGCCGCCCTGCCTTTGCGCATCTTCCCTCCGCTCTTCAACCGCTACTCCGGCGGCCAGTCCTTCGGCACCCATGTTGACAATGCCATCCGACAGATTCCCGGCACTCCGCTGCGCATCCGCACCGACCTCTCCGCCACCCTCTTCTTTGCTGGACCTGAAGAATACGACGGCGGCGAACTCTGTGTCGAAGACACCTATGGCGTGCATCGCGTCAAGCTCCCGCCTGGTCACCTAGTGCTCTACCCCTCCACCAGCCTGCATCACGTCACGCCCGTCACTCGTGGCGCACGCATCTGCTCCTTCTTCTGGCTGCAAAGCATGCTGCGCGACGACGGCCAGCGCTCCCTCATGTTTGATCTCGACCTCGCCATCCAGCGCCTCAGCAGCGAGCTGAAAGGCAACCCCACTGCCGAAAAAACCTCCGTACAGCTCACCGGCGTCTATCACAACCTCCTCCGCCAGTGGGCGGAGATGTAAAAGAGCCGTTCCCTCCCATGCATCCCACCTTTCACCGCCTCATCTTCTGGGGGCATCTCATCGTCGGCATCATCGCCGGACTTGTCATCCTTTCCATGGCCATCAGCGGTCTGCTGATCGCCTATGAAGTCCAGCTCATGGACTGGGCGAACCGTGATCTCCGCGTCTCTCCGCCTGCGAAAAACGCCACCCACCTCGGCATCGAAAATCTCCTCGCACGAGGTCGGGAAATCCAGCCCGGGCAGGTGCCTTCCGGCATCACTTGGAAGTCCGATCCCGCTATGCCCGTGACGCTCACCTTTGGGCGTGAAGGCATCCACTACCTCGATCCTTACACCGGGAAAGACCTCGGCTCAGGAGCAAAGGCCTGGCATGACTTCTTCCACGCCGCCACTGACTGGCACCGCTTCCTCACCCAGACCGGACTGGAGCGGCCCATCGGCAAAGCCATCACTGGCGCAGGCACGCTTCTCTTTGGACTGCTGCTCGTCTCCGGCATCTATCTCTGGTGGCCCCGCCACTGGCGTGTGGCGAATCTCAAGGCTGCTTTGCTCTTCAACGCGAAGCTCAAAGGCCGTGCCCGCGACTGGAACTGGCACAACGTCATCGGCTTTTGGAGCGCCTTCCCCATGCTGCTCATCATCCTCACCGGCCTCATCATGAGCTACGGTTGGGCAAACAACCTCCTCTTCCGCCTCACCGGCCATGAACCGCCGCCTCCGCGCAGCAGCCCGCCCGCCATGGCCGCTGAAGAAGCCCGACGCGGAGCTCCCGGCGGTGAGCAACGGCGTGAAAACCCACCCGCCCACCCGCCTCCGAACCTCACCGGCCTCGATACCCTCCTCACGCAGGTTCAGCAGACTTATCCCGGCTGGCGCAGCATCAGCCTCCGCATGTCCCAAGCCCCAGGCGGCCCACTACCCCTCATGCTCGACCGTGGCGGGCGCGGCCAACCTCACCTCCGCACCATGCTGAATCTCGACCTCGGCAAGCAGGCCATCCTCCCCAGTCCCGACGACTTCCAGCAGCAAAACCTCGGACGTCGCCTGCGCATGTTTGCCCGCTTCCTCCACACCGGAGAGCTCTTCGGCTTCATCGGCCAGACCCTCGCCGCCCTCTGCACCCTCGCCGCCATCCTCCTCGTCTGGACCGGCTTCGCCCTCGCCTGGCGGCGCTTCCTTGGACGGCGACGGACAGCAAGCTAACCCCGTCACCGCACCACCACCCCGATGTCGCTTCCCCGGATCACCAGACCCGGTTCATACAGAAAGTCGATGTCGTCGAAGTGCCACCACTCCGCTGGCAGCGGCATCAGACCAGCCTCACGCATCGCGCTGTGCAGGAGCGCGAGATTCCGGCGCACCACGGGGTCCGCCGGTGTCTGGTTGCTCGCCGCGTGAGCCAGGTTCTCATCAAAAGAGGTCGGCATCAGCTGCTCGTGGCCCTTGGCATCCACCAGCGTCGCATCCAGCGAAACCCCGCCGCAGTGGCGCGACCAGCCGAACTCTGGATTCAGAAACATCCCCGTCTTCCCACCATGGTCATGCAGCTTCTCCTGCACCTCCATCGGACGCCAGGCATCCCAGATCTTCAGACCGTAACCCTGAGCCCGAAGCCTCGCCTGCGCCAGCTTCAGCCGCTCCACCGTCGGGCGCAGCAGCAGGCAGGGCATCCGCCAGGGGTAGAGCGGCTTACCCGTCACGTTTTGAGCTGTTTTGTACCGCAGATCCACCACGATGTCGGGCACCTCCTTGCTCACATCCACCAGCCCGAACTTCTCCGCCAGTTCCACTGTCCGCTTCGGATGAAACGCACCCTGCTTTCCGGCACAACCGGCCAGCAGCAGCGGCAAAACCAAGGCCGCTGCGATCTTCCTTCCAGCTTCACGCGATAACATAGAGCCTTTTTTTGCTTCCGTTCAGCAGCATGGCAAGGCAAGTTTCCGCCCGCTTCCACCTTTCCCCGCCGTCCGCATGACCAAGTACGATCTCCTCAACGCCCTGCTCCACGTCCTGTTCTTCTTCATGGGCACCGGCATCGGCTCCTTTTTGAACGTGGTCATCCACCGCCTGCCTCTCGGCATCTCGGTGAACAATCCCCGCCGATCCTACTGCCCGAAGTGTAAAAATCAGATCCCCATGTGGCTGAACATCCCGCTGGTGAGCTGGATCATGCTCCGTGGCAAATGCGCCAAGTGCGGCTGCTCCATCTCCCCGCGTTACCTCGGCGTCGAGCTCCTCACCGGCCTGCTCTTTTACGCCATCTTCTGGAGAGTCGGCGGCGACTGGACCCTCATCAAGGAATGGGGCCCCGCCATGCTCGCCCTCTGGATCTTCACCGCCCTCCTCGTCGCCGGCAGCTTCATCGACATCGAGCACTACATCCTCCCCCACGAGATCACCATGGGCGGAGCCGTCGCCGGACTCATCAGCGCCACCCTCGTGCCCTCCCTCGTCGGCGAAGAGCTGCATCTTCGTGGCTTTCTCCTCTCCCTCGCCAGCGGTGCCCTCGGCCTCGGCGGCCTCTGGCTCGTCGTCGAGCTCGGCAAGCTCGCCTTTGGCCGCAAACGCCTCCGCTTTGAAAAGCCCGCCCCCTGGAGCGTCACCCAGCCCAACGACGAAGAGCCCCCCATCGTCACCCTCGACGGCGAACAAACCAGCTGGGCCGACATCTACTCCCGCGCCAGCGACCGCATGATCATCACCTCCCCTGCCCTCAGCGTGAACGAACTCAGCTTCACCGACGTCACCGCCGAACTCTGGATGGAGAAACTCAAAGTCCGCAGCGCCGATGGCAGCCTCCAGGAGTTCGCCATCGAAGGCGTCACCCACCTCCAGGGCACCACCACCAGCGTCGTCATCCCGCGCGAGGCCATGGGCTTCGGCGATGTCCTCCTCCTCATGATGATCGGCACCTTCACCGGCTGGAAGTGCGTCCTCTTCACCGTGCTCGCAGCCTCCCTCCTGGGCACTGTCATCGCCGGCCTCTCACGCATCTTCGGCCGCAGCGAGTGGGGGCAAAAGATCCCCTTCGGCCCCTACCTCGCCGCCGGAGCCCTCATCTGGGTCTTCTTCGGAACCGAAATCCTCAACTGGTACCTCGGCCTCCTCGCCCCGCGCGGCCTCTGATCAGGGCCCCCGGATTTCCCCTTGCCGCACCCGCGAGCCGTGCCACTATCGCGGCCCTTTTCCTCCCCCCCACCATGGCCCTCATCGTCCAGAAATATGGCGGCACCTCCGTCGGCAACCCAGAGCGCATCCGCAACTGCGCCCGCCGCATCTTGGAAACCCAGCGCGCTGGGAACCAGGTCGTCGCCGTCGTCTCCGCCATGTCCGGCGTGACGGACAACCTCATCCGCCTCGCCAAAGAAGTCTCCCCCGAGCGCGAACCCGTCGAGCGTGAGATGGACGTCCTCCTCGCCACCGGCGAGCAGACCACCATCGCCCTCACCGCCATGGCCATCAACG
>CAYMHJ010000012.1:0-42540 GCA_964390165.1 uncultured Prosthecobacter sp.
CCGATGAAATGGATGGCGGTGTAGTGGTAGAGGCCGTCGGGGTCGCTTTCGATGAGTTTGCGCTGCGGCCAGGTCTTTCCGCCGTCAGAGGAGATGGCGGCGACGAAGGGATTGCGCTTCTTCGGCGGGAACGGGAACATGCCGGAGTGGTCATTGTAGATGGCGAGGAGGTCGCTGCTGCCGGGCAGACGCTTGATGCTGGCTGGGCCGTTGGGAGATTTCATTTCCGTGGGCTCAGGCGGCGAGAAGGTCTTGCCCGCATCGGTGGAGCGGAAGCCGTATTGGCCGCCATTGCTGGTGCGGCACCAGGAGAAGATGGAGCCGTCTGCGAGCTCGACGACACCGGGCTCCTGCAAGCCGCTGCCGCTGGGCACGGGCATGGCCCACCAACTCGCGGATTCGGTCCAGGTGGCACCTTCGTCGTCGGAGTAGAGCCAGGTGGCGATGGCGCGGGCATCAAAGGACTTGCTGGAGTGAGGATCGCTGCCGCGTGAGCGATGGAAAGCGAGCGGGACGATGAGGCGGCCGGTGGTGAGTTGGATGACGCGGTCGTTGTTCAACACGAAGTAGCCGGGAGCTTGCTGGATGAGTTTGGCATCACTCCAAGTGGTGCCGTCATCGGTGGAGAGGCGCATGTGCGGGCGGCAGTCGAGCCAGCTATTTTTGAGGCAGTAAAACATGGCGAGCTTGCCACTGGCGAGGCGGAGGAGCGAGACGCTCATCACGTTGTTGCCACCGGTGTTTTCCACGACGGTGACGGGCACGGTCCAGGTGCGGCCTTGGTCATCGGAATGGATGCGTACGAGGCGTGCGGGGCTTTCATCCGCCGCACCGCCGTAGAACTGCGAGTAGATGAAGATGATGCGGCCGGACGCGAGTGTGGCGAAGGAGCCTTCGGAGTTGCGCGGGTGCTCGGTCGAGGGATCGACGTTGAGTGTGACGAGGCTCTCGGCGTGGGCGGTGAACGCGAGGGCGAGAGCAATGAGGAGATATTTCATAAAGTGTCGGTTTACCAAACGGTCCAGCCGCCATCGACGGCGAGGTTTTGGCCAGTGATGAAGGTGGAGGCATCTCCGAGAAGGAAGGCCACGGCTCCCGCAATCTCGGGCGACTGGCCGACGCGGCCGAGCGGCACTTTTTGGGCGAGGCGGCTGATGAAGTCGGGCTGATTGGCCTGGATGTTCGGATTGGGGAAAGGGCCGGGGCTGATGGCATTGCAGCGAACGCCGCGCGGGCCGTAATGCACGGCGAGATAGCGCGTGAGCTGTTGGATGCCGGCCTTGCCGACGCCGTATTCGACGGGGTTCGGATTCATCGGTGCTTCGTAGATGCGTGGGTCGGTGGAGACAGTGCCGTACATGCTGGAAAAGAGCACGAGGCTGCCGCTGCCGCGCTCCGCCATGGCATTGCCGATGGCGCGGGCGAGCGTGAAGGTGGCGGTGAGGTTGCCGTGGTTCGCATGATCGAAGTCAGCGGCGGTGAGGTCGTTGAACTTTTTGGCCGTGGAGGCATACGTCATGACGACGAGACCATGCGGCACGCCACGAGCCGCGATTTGGGCTGTGACGAATTTTTCGAGGGCGGAGATGTCAGCAGCATCGAGATCAGCAGGTGTGACGTCTGGAGCTACCTTGGCTTTGCCGGGGAGGTCAGCACATAAGACTGACGCTCCGAGTTCGGTGAGAAGCTTGACGACTTCCTGACCGAGATAACCGGCACCGCCGATGACCCAGACATCGTGATTTTGGAGGGAAAATGGAGTGCTCATAGCTTGCCTATTTGAGTGGTGGTGAGGCCGCCATCGATGGTGATGATCTCGCCGGTGATGTAGCTGGCTGCGGGCGAGCAGAGGAAGGCAACGGCTCCGGCGCAGTCGGATGGCTGGCCGACTTTGCCGAGCAGGATTTTCTTTTCGTAATGCTTCAGCAAATCATCGGCGCGCGACTCCATCCAAGTCCCGGTGAGCGGTGTACGAATGAGGCCGGGCGCGATGCCATTCACTCGGATGCCATGCGGCGCTAGGGAGACGGCGAGCGAGCGTATCATCATGACGAGGCCGCCTTTGCTGGTGTCATACGCGACACTGTCGGCCTCGGCTTGAAAGCCGTTTGTGGAGCTGACGATGACGATGCTGCCCCCACCACCGAGAGCGATACGCTTTTTTGCAAAGGCTTGTGTGAGGAAGAAGGTAGCACGGAGGTTCAGCGAGATGGTCTTTTCCCACTCGGTGGCCGTCATTTCGAGGAACGGTGTATCAAAGAAGCTGCCGGCATTGCAGACGAGGATGTCGAGTGTGGGCTGGCGAGTGAAGGCGGAGTCGATGAGCTGTGCGGGAGCCGATGGGACGGATAGGTCACAGGGGATGTATGAAACCCATGAAGGCTCAACTTGGAGACCATGCCTGACGACGGCAGATCCGCAGTCTTCCAAGCTCTGGGCGATGGCGGCACCGATGCCCTGTGACGAGCCGGTGACTAGAGCGGCGTGGCCCTCAAGAGAGAATGCTTTCATCGGGGAGCTTGAGGTATTTGAGCGTATTGGTGGCGGCGATGCGGGTGACGACTTCTTCGCCTGCGGCTTTGAGGGCGGTCATCTCTTTTTCATAGGTGCTGATGAGCTTCACCACCTTGCCGCTGATGGCGGCGGCGTAGCTGTAGAAGGGGGAGTCACTGCCCCACATGAACTTGTGCGGATAGGCGGCGGCGAGATCGGCGATGACGCGGGCGGGGTCGCTGTAGTCGCTATCAAATCGGCGGTCGCGTGGGGCGATGTAGGCGAGGTCATCGACGGCGCCGACGCAGTGGATGCAGTGCGCGGAGTTGTCGAACCAGGCGTTCGGCAAAGCCTGGATGCGGTCGAGGCATTCTTTGTCGAAGCGGCAGGAGTGCGCCGCGCAGAAGCGGATGTCGGGATTGGCTTCGGCGAGGTCGATAATGTCATGCGCCTGGGCCCAGAGGTCGTCTTTGGCGACACTGCTGTGGATGATGAAAGGCACGTCCCATTCGCGGGCGAGATCGAGGAAGACTCTGCCTTCATGAGCGAGGCGTTTGATGTCGGCCTGGATGATCGTGCTTTGGATCTTGATGCCGTAGAAGCGGTATTCGCTGCGCAGCTTAATGAGTTCGGCGGCTTGAGCGTCGGTGTGGCGCATGGGATCGACCATGACGAAGGGGAGGATGCTTTTGCCTTCCTCGGGAAAGAGCTTCTGACACTCATCGAGCAGGCGGCGATTTTCAAAAGCGTAGGGCACGGTTTCGAGGCCGTTTTTGTCAAAGCCGATGCCGCCACTGCGAAACTGAGTGACGTCCATGGCCGCGTAACTCACGAAGGGAAACGCGATCCAATGCGTGATGCCAAGCGCGCCGCCCTCCTGCTGCATCTGGACGAGTTGTTGGGAATACGGGAAGTCGCCGTGCAAGTAGAAGAGCAGGTCGGCACCGAGGTGGTTGTGGCAGTCGATGAGCATGGCGGCTATTTATGATTTCCTGACTGCGACGGCTTCGATCTCGTAGCGCAGGCTTGGTGGCAGGCAGTTGGTGATGGTGGTGCGGGCGGGTTTGGGGTCGGAGAAGTATTCGCGGTAGAGCTGGTTGTAGAGCGCCACATCTTCGGCATCGCGGACGTAGTTCCGAGTCTGTACGACATGGGCGAGATCGCTTCCGGCGGCTTCGAGGACTTTGCGGAGGTTCTCGACGCTGCGACGGAACTCGCCCTCGAAGCTGTCGCTGACGATGTTGCCCTTTTCATCGACGCTGGCCTGGCCGGAAACGAAGATGAGATCGCCCACAACAACGCTCGGGCTGAAGGGCAGATGCGAGGTGGGTGTGTCGGGATTGCAGGGGTAGGAGACGAGCGGATGAGTCATGAATCGAGCGGGTAAATGGGGCGGCGGATGTGTTGGTAGGGCAGCGTTTTGAGGTTGCTGCTGCACGGGCCGGGTGTGTCCACCCAGAACATGCGGGCGGCGATGGGATCATAGGCACGACGATGTGCCACGGCGGCTTTGACGCAGATGACGGAGAGCTTTGTCGGCTCGATACCCTGACTGCGCCACTGGCCGAGATCGAAGGGTGGAGTCTTGATGCTGGTGAGCAGGATGGTGATGCCTGCGTAACGAACGACGGCGCAGCGGCCCATGTCGAAGGTATCGCCACACATGCTGGCGAGGTGGCTTTGTTTATCTTCGAGTTCGAAGTGGCCATCGCTGAGGGAGATGACTTCGGCTTCGAGATCGACGGGGCCTGCATCGAGGCGGCTGCCTTTGCCGCCGAGGCTGAGCGTGACTTTCGAACCGATACCAGCCGCGCGGGCTTTTTCGGAGGCCACGGGATCGGCGATACAGATAGCGCTGTTGGCTACATTATATTCGATGAAGGCACGCAGAAGACCTGTGCCATCGCCGGGAGCACCGCCTCCGATGTTATCCGAAGGCTCGACGAGAACGGTGAGGCCGCTGGTGAAGCTGGGGAGCTTTGCCATCACTTCGGCTAGTGGCGGATCGGTGACGTTGCCGAGGTGGCGATGATCTCTGAGATAGGTCATCATGGGGCCCATGAGTCTGATATGCTGAGCAAGCTGCGTCTTCCCCTCTTCGTCTTTCCTCATGGTTGACCAACCAGAGGTGTTATCGATGACGGGAATCAACCAAACTCCGGCTGATGGTGTGTCGGCAAAACTAAAGCCTGCCACCACACTGATGCACCAGATGTCTGGATGCTCCTTCTCCAAGCGACGTGCCATTTGGTTGAGGGTTTTCATCGGTTCATTCGCTGTGGCTGTTCCGGTGGGTGGCCAGAGGATGGGAAAGGATATACCGAATGTCTGAGGATAAACTCCTGTTTGAAAAGAGCGCTCGAGTAGGCTGGCGGCGTTGCAGGCGGCTTCACGAGCGTCCGTGTGCGGATTTTCACGGTAGCCAACGAGACAGTTGGCATGGCGGCTCATGTCGTGGCTAAAGTTCGCATGAAGATCGAAGACTCCGAAGATGCGGACTTTAGTGAATGCGGGGATCTCACGAAGACGGCGGAGCAGTTCGCCTTCGACATCGCGGTAGGTCGTCGTGACCATGGCACCGTGAAGGACGAGATAGATGGCGTCGATGGGCGCGGCAGCGTCTTGGAGTGCGGTGGCAGAGCCCTGTAGGGGCGGCGACACCGCTTTCGACGGCGCGGAGGATGCATCGGGGCTCGTTTGGCCTTCGAAAGCGATGTCACGGCCACCGCACTCCAAGACGCTTCGCGACTGCTGGATCACGTCTGCCCAGAAGGCCTCGAAGACTTCGTTTTCAACGGTGGCACTGGGCTGGGCGCGATAGTCGGCGGTGGGGATGATGTCCCAGCCGTATCGACGAACTTCTTCAAGCACTCCTCCAAGCGGGGAACTGTCGCCCTCACAGCGGAGCATCTCTTCACCACGCAGGATCTGGAAGTCGGAGAGGCTGGTGGTTCCATCGAGAAACGTGTGCGTCTCGTGGAACAGGCCGGCGATGAGGACGCGTTTTTTCATGAGTTGGAGTGTAGCCTTTAGGCGATCTGGGATGGTGTCTGATCTGGGAGAGTCGGCTAAAGCCTAGACTCCAACTTTCCATTCGGCGGCGTGTTTGGCGAAGGCGACATCGGCTTTGGCAAGTGCTTCGTCGATGTCCTGCTGGCGATGGGCGAGGCTCACAAACCAGAGACCGCGCTCGATGGCGCGGACGCCTTGTTCGAGCAGGCAGGTGCGGAGATGGGTCCAGCGCGGGGCGTCTTGGCGGCGGACGTAGTCGCGGTAGTCGAGGATGGGTCCCTCGACAGCGCCGGGTTTGAGCATGACGGCATGGAAGGCGGCTCCGGGGCCTTGTGGGCGGAGGGGAATGCCGTGTTTATCCGCGAGGGCGCGGAGGCCGGTCATGAGTTGCTGACCGAGGTCGTTGGCGACTTGAGGGTGGCTTTGCCCCAAACCAATGACGTGATCGAGGCACCACTTCGAGGCGGCGAGGCAGAGGGGGTTGCCATTGAGGGTGCCAGCGTGGACGACGCTGCCTTCGATGATCTTTTGCATCGCACTTTTTTTGCCGACAAGAGCCGCGAAGGGCACGCCGCCGCCGATGGCTTTGCCTAAAATGGTGAGGTCGGGCGTGAAGCCGAGATACTCCTGAGCACCGCCGGGGGCAAAGCGGAAGCCGGTGATGGTTTCATCGGCGATCATGAGCATGCCGTCGCGATCACAAAGCTCGCGGATGGTGGAAATCAGGCCGGGCGCGGGCTCCATGCAGCAGGTGTTGCACATGATGGGCTCGAAGACGATGGCGGCGATCTGGCCATGATGAGCATCGACGATGCGGCGGAGATGCGCGGGATCATTCCAGCGTGCGACGACGAAGGTGCCGAGGACTTCGGGGATGACTCCCTGGCTGGGGTGCAGGCGCGTGGGGGCTTCATCTTCGCCCCATTTGTCGGCAGGTGGGCAGAAGCCGACGAGGCCTTCATCGGCCCAGCCATGGTAGGCACCTTCGAACTTGAGGATCAAAGGTCGTCCGGTGTGAGCGCGGGCGAGGCGGAAGGCGGAGAGCACGACCTCCGTGGCGCTATTATTAAAGCGCACGAGTTCAGCACCGGGCATGAGCTTTTGCAGACGCTCGGCGACTTCGATCTCCAGCTCACATTGCGCGGCCCAGTGAGTGCCCAGCTTGGCTTGCTCGCCGATGGCTTCGGCCATGCCAGCGGGGGCGTGACCGTAGAGCAGAGCTCCCTGGCCGATCTGGAAGTCGATGTATTCATTGCCATCGACATCCCAGACGCGGGAGCCGCTGCCATGGGAAAAGTAGAGGGGCACGGGCTGCTCCATCTTGCGGATGCCGCTGTTCACTCCGGCGGCGATGCTGTTTTGGGCGCGGTTGAAAAGCTGGCGGGATTTGGCGTAGCGGTCAGTCATGATAGGGGGAAACAAACGACGGATAACGCGCTGATATTCGCACTCGCGTTCCTGGCGGGACGAGTGCTAAGTCTTGGTCACAGCAGGGCACCAAAAGCGTATGTCGTCATCTTCCTCCCCTTCCCTTCAGCTTCCGCAGCGCCAGTCGCTGGTCTCGGAAACGGTTCGCAGTCTGCGTGAAAACATCGAGGCGGGCCACTGGCATGAGCATCTGCCGGGTGAGCGCGAGCTGTGTGACCTGCTGCAGGTGAGCCGTCGCACGCTGCGTGGCGCTTTGGATGAGCTTCAGCGTCAGGGGTTGCTGGAGGTGCAGGGCCGGCAGCGGCGCAGGATCACGAATCAAACGGCTGTCGCTGAACAAGAACCACCTCGTCGAGTGATCGGCATCCTCACGCCGGGTTCGTTTCTCTCCATGCCGCCGCCCATCGCCTATGTCATGGACACGCTGCGGGCTAAACTCAGCGCTGCGGGTTACGATGTACGCTTTCATGCGGCTCCAGGATGCTACACGAGTGCGCCAGCACGCGGGCTGCGGCAGTTTATCGCGGCACATCCTGCCTCTGCCTGGCTGGTGCTTAGTGCGGAGGAGGCGATGCAGCGTTGGTTAAAGTCGCAAAACCTTCCCTGCCTGATTCTGGGCTCATCGATTCCTGGTGTCAGTCTGCCTTCCGTGGACTCTGACTTTCATGCGACCTGCCGACATGCGGGTGCCTTGCTTTGGCGGAAGGGACATCGGAGAATCGCGCTCGTGCTGCCAAACAGCCACCTCGGCGGCGACATCGCCAGCGAGGCCGGTCTTCGCGAAGCACTGGGTCAGATGCCCGGAGCGGCTTTAAAAATGCTGCATCACGATGCGACGACCTCCGGTGTCTGCCGCGTGATCGATGAAAGCCTGAAGTCAGCGAATCCGCCCACAGCCTACATCGTGGGCCGCAGTGCGCATGTGCTCACGGTGATGATGCACCTCATGCGGCGTGGGAAACGCATCCCTCAGGATGTGGCGGTGCTGGCTCGCGACAGCGATCCGATCTTGGATGCCACGAGCCCGAGTGTTTCACGTTACACCTCGGAGCCGAAGCAACTCGCGGCGAGATTAATCACCGCTCTGCGACAGCTCGCTGATCACGGTGTCCTTTCGACACCGACAGTGCGCCTGATGCCGGTGTATGTGGCCGGGGAGACGATCTGAGGCTGGCCTGGCTCAGATCTTCTTCGGTAGTTCGATGGGTCCGATGACGACGCGCCGGTTGAGGGCACGGTTGGAGTCAGACGTGTTTGGCAGCTCACACTGCCGCTCTCCCTGACCGATGGAAAGCAGTCGGCTGGAAGGGATGCCCAGGTCTCCGAGAAGGGTGCGGATGCGGAGGGCACGGGCTTCGGAAAGACGCTGATTATGGGCGTCTTCACCCAGGTCACAGGTGTGACCTTCCAAAAGGAAGATGGCATCAGGCAGTTCCTTCATGGCACTGGCGATCACCGAGACGAGCCCGACAGTTTCAGCATCAGCGAGATCGGTGGAGTCTTTTTTGAAACGCAGGCGAAAAGCGATCTGCTTTTCAGCAACGACAGGCACCTGGACAAAGGCGGGTGGTGACGCAGACTCCACTTTCAACCGCGCTTCAGAGGATGTGGTTAGTGTCTGATCCTGCGCCTGCTGAGCGGCTGCGGCCTCTGCGCCTTTGAGGATGGTCATGCCGCGACTGCGCAGATTTTCGAGAGCATCGGCATTGGCATCCACGGCAGTCTGACTCAAGACAGCGCCACGGGTGCGCGGGATCGGAGCTGCTGATGCGCCCCCGGCACTACGAGTCCCAAATCCACGGGTGCGCACGGTGGCTGGCGCGGCTGGAGATGTCTTCCATTGATCAGCGATGGCACCGGCTTTCATGGCTGAGCCATCGGTGGGAGTTTGCGCTCCGAGCGTGGATATCCAGAGAGCTGAAATGAGGAGAATGAGGGTGGCTTTCATCGTTTTTATTTTGATTCAGGGCATGATGCTGAAAGGAAGGGCTTTCTGTGACAGGGCTTGATCGACTTTTGCCTGAGCGGCGGCAGCCGCTAGGCCCTTGAGCCTGACGACCCCACGCGTTCTGGCGTCTGCGAGAGTCATGCCGGAGTAGACTCGATAGGGTGTCCCGACAGCGGGTGAGGTGCCATCAGCGGCGAAAGGCTCGTGGGCGACCTGCACGACCACCTGCTCATGGATCGGCGGACCACTGCCGAAGTCATGGAAGAGCTTGAAGGCCGTAGCGTCAGGCGACTGAGCAGCGAGCTGGACCGGATCAGGAATGAAGACATCTGCGCCAGCCTGCACAAAGCTGCTGCCATCGCCCTTTTCGGGAAAGATGAGAATAGGATCACCCTGCGCTGGCTGATAGATAACGCGGACATAGCAACTGTGACTGACGCGAAGCCTCAGGGTCAGCAACTCTCCCGATTTGAATGAAGTGCTCGGTGTGAAACGCCCTCCCGCCATCACGCCGACATCGGCATTCAGGATGGCTGGGAGGGCTGAGGTCACGGACGGCTCCGGCATGATCACCGCGTGCTTCAGGCCAGGCTGCACAGGCTCGCCAATTTGAATCACAGGTTTGTTTTCGATCACTACACTCGGTGCGGGAGTGGGTGTGACGGCGGAAGTGATCTGTGGAGTCTGCCGAAGAGTCATGACCATGAGCAGGCCGCCAATGATCAGGATGGCAACGAGCGCGAGCACAAGCAGCGGATGCATGCCGCTGACCTGCGTGGTTTTTTGATGGGTGACGCTGCTATGGTGGTGGGTACTCTTGTCGTCGTTATGCGTGTGGGTTGAGTTCGCTGTGTTGTGCGTCGTGTGCTGGGAGGCATCGTGCTTCACCTCGACATTGCCCATGGCGCCGAAGCCGACTTTGGTGAAATCAGGGCCTGTGGGTGAGGGTGTGTCTGACATGGCGGTGGGTGAGATGGGCGCTGCGCAGGTCGGGCAACGCTGCGCATCGGCTGGGATTTCAAAGCGGCAGTGAGGGCAGACAGGCATGACGTGAGGTTCAGGGTGCGGTCTTTGGAGACCAGAGGCTGCCTGGGGTGATAAAGACGGGGTCTAGCCCGCTGCGTTTCACCCGGAAACCGATGGCGTCATAGACGTTGTTTGGACCATGAATTTTCACCGGCCAATAGCCGGGCTTCAGGTCGAGACGAACGGATTTTTCACCTTGGTAGCTGAGCACTTTGGGGCCGACTTGAACGGCGCCGAAGCCCGAACTGAAGAGAAACTCGTACACGTCCGCTTCTTCCACTTTGAAGTAGCCTTCCCAGACGATGGTGGCGGCAGTCGTGTTGAAGTTGTACCCGGCGGCTTGGGACTGGTTCATGGCAGAAAACTGCGAGCCTGCTTCGAGTCGTTCATCCGAAGGGGTGGCCTTCGGCGCTGGCAGGGAGTTGATGTCTGCGCCGCCCGTGCGGACGTAGGTCTTCGCGATCACACCTTGTTGCATCTCGGTTTCGGCGGTGGGGGTGGCGGCTCCGCGTGTGCCTGTGCCGCTGCCTTTTTTCCCATCCAGCTCGGTGCGGATGCTACGCACTTCTTCCAGGAGTTTTGTGAGCTGCTCCTCAACCAGGGCGAGCCGTTCTTTGGCGGGAAGGGAGGTGGCCGGTTCTTGGGCGATCAATGGTGAGACACTGAGGCCGATAGCGAGGCCAAGTCGAAGGAGGACTGAGGGTTTCATGAGGAGTGGAAGAGGTCGTTTTACGGAGAGGCTTTTGGCGTCCAGAGGCTGCCTGGGGTGATGACGACGGGGTCGAGGCCGCTGCGTTTCACGCGGAAGCTGATGCTGTTCGAGTAGCGGCGGACTTGCACGCCATCTCTCAGTTGGATAGGCCAGTAACCGGGTTTGAGATCGAGACGCACTGTTTTTTCACCTCTGGCGTTGAGGGATTTCGGGCCTACCTGGGCAGTGACACTGCGGCCTTCGAGCATGAACTCGTACACACCGGCATCCTCGACCTTGAAGAAGCCCTCCCAGACGACGGTGACTTCCTGACCATCGTATCCAGCGGCCTTTGCCTGTGTGCTCGCATGGAAGCCGGTGCCGACATGCAGGCGTTTGTCGGAGGGGCTGGCCTGGTCTGATGGCGGTGAAAAAGGGTCCGCCCCGCCAGTGCGCACATAGATGCTTGCTGTCACTCCGGGCTGCATCTCGGGAGTGGCAGGTTCGGTGATGCCGCGGGTGCTGCTGCCGTTGCTTGGCGCGCGTTTCATCTCCTCTCGGAACTGGCGGATCTCCTCCAGCAGCGCGGCGGCCTGCTGCTCGAGTCGGGCGAGCCGCTCGTCAGGGGAGAGTGTACGGACTGATTGAGCATGAAGCAGATGGATCCAACCGAGGGAAATAAGGCAAAGAAGGGTAAGTTTCATGGGAGCATGGATGATCATTGCACGACGCGGCCCGCACCTGACGGCTGAACGGGCAGGCTGCCTGGTTTCCCGGCACTGCCTTTCATCGACTCTCGTGGCGGCACGAGGAAATACTTGCCGGTATGCTCACAGCGCACCTTGGCACCTGTGGGCAGTTTGCTGACATCGACCATTTTTGACCAGCCCGAGTGAGGGCTTTGGACATAGCCCATCTCACCCCAGCCAGGCACCCATTTGCCGTATGGAAGCACCTCATCACCGCTCTCCGTGCCATCTGCCTTCGGCACTTTGTCAGCGGGGGGTGTCATGGTGGACGACGGCGGGCTTTCCGAGGCCGCCACAGCCTTGGCATGAGGCGTTTGTGAGAGTCCACCTCCTCCCTGCGCGAAGTAGAAGTCGTGGACAGTCTGCCCGTACTTCGAGGGCATCTGTAGGTCGATGTCGTTTTGGCCGCGCTGGAGCGCGGCCTGGGAAGAGGCATAAACCTCGCGGGAGACAGCCTTCCATAGCGCGTCAAATTCCAGACCTGCCGCCCAGTGCTTCCGCAGGGCGTTCACGAGCGGGCCGTTGCTGTCCTGCTTGCTGAGGCTGTCATTGGCGAGTCGGCCGGCGCTGGTGGCATAACCTACGATCACGTTCTCCGGTGGCTGTGGCATGGCATAGGCTGGACCGGAAAGACCACGCGTTTGGTTTTCCGTGGCCAGCCAGTCTTTGCCTGGTTTTTGACGGCAGCAGTCCAGCAGGAGCACGGAGATGCGCGCACCGGTGGAGGCCAGGGTTTGACTGACGGTCTCTTCACTCACGGCCTCCTCCGCCAGCTTCGCCTTCAGGCGAAATTCAGCATTCGTGCCCATGAGATAGACCTTCCGCTCATACTCCACGCCATGACCGGCAAAGTAAAAGACCGCGTCATCTCCCCGGCTGAGCTTTCCGGCGAAGTCAGCCAGTGCCTCCTCCATCTCCAGTCGCGTGGCATTCTCTTTGAGCACCACGCGGTCAAAGCTGCCGAGCAGCCGCGCCATCTCTCGCGCGTCGGGGATCGTCGTCGCCAAAGTGCCGAAATGCCCGGCGCTGGAGTACTCTGCGTTGCCGATGATAAGCGCTGCACGCTCAGCCTGGGCGCTGAGGGCGAGGAAGACGACTAGCGGAAAATAAAGGAGGGTCTTCATAAGTGGCGTGGCTCTCCAGAGCCGAGGGTGTGGGGGAAATCAAGGCGGACAAGAGGAGCTGAGTGCCATGGGGCCGGCGAGGTAAAGGGCCAAGCCGGGGCTGTATTTCTTTGCCAACTCGGAGAGCCACTCGACCTGAGTGGCAGACCAGGCGGACGGGGGTGTTTGGCCACTAAAGACACGCTCATAAAAGCTGCCCATCATGTCGCGGGCGGTATCGTCATCGATGGCCCAGAGGGCGAGCAGGCTGTGGCGGGCTCCCGCCTGGGCAAAGGCGCGGCGCAGCCCCATGACGCCCTCCCCGCTACGCAGTCCGCCAGAGCCTGACCAGCAGGAGGAGGCGGTAACGAGTAGCGTGTCCTTGAGCTGCAGTGCGGCGGCCTCGCGCGCGGTGAGGATGCCATCGGTCGCTGGATCGCGCTGACGACCTGCCTGCCACTCCGCGAGGCTGGGCCTGGCACCTGCGAGCAAGAGTAGGCTGGCCTGCATGGGATCATGCACGAGCTTGCCGATGGGGGCCTTGTCCGAAGTGAGGGTCAGCAGATCGAGACCATGCGCGGCGATGTGCAGCAGGGTGGGGCTGCGTGTTTTAAATAGGCGCGTATCGGTGGCCTCCGCACCCTGGGCCAGCTCCACGGTCCAGCCGGCTTTCCGGGCGCGCTCGGCTAGCTCGGTGGTCTCGACCGTGGCGGAGGTGAGGTCGAGGATGCCGGCGAGATTGAGGGAGGCGAGGGAGGTTTGGAAGGCGGTCTTGGGGGGCTCTCCAGCGCTGAGTTTTTTCGGTGCGGGACCGAGATCGGGATTGCCGAAAATGACGGCGCTGTGAGCGTTGGTGGGCACTGGGTTCTCACGCAGCAGATCGCGGGCGCTGATGAAGTGGCGGAGGTCCACCTGCTGGCTGACGAAGCCTGACTCCACGGGCAAAGCGGCAAAGGGGATGCGGTGGGCGATGCCATCGGCGGAGAGGCAGATGAGGGGGCGTCTGCCGTCGGAGACGGGGAATCGTTTGGCGATGGGCTCCCACCAGAGTCGGGCGAGGGCGCGGCCTGCGGCTTCGAGGGCCTTTTCGGCTTCGGGGCGGGTTTCTAGCGACGCGACTTCCACAGCTTCGATGGCTTGGTAGAGATCAGCGACCGGCTTTTTCAAAGCCGCCTCATCACCGAGATGAAGCCACTCGGCCTCGCCCTGTGGTTTGAGGACGATGCAGCCGTAGGCAGGCGTCCAACGGCCTGGGGTGGTGTAGCGGCTGTAGTGGATGAGGTCGATGAAAATGGCTTCGGCGGGGAGCTTCGCGCGGACTTGATCGAGCGTGGTGGTGAGTGCCTTCGTGGTGAGTGCGGCAGCGGTGCCGGTCTCGGTGGCGAGCGCCTGCTCGGCCTTTTCGAGCTGCCGGGCGAGGTCGCCAGTGCGGTCAGTGGACTTGTCCTGAGAGGCTGAGAGGTCGTGGGCCATGACGGCCAGGGATAGTGCCTGACGCAGCTCTTTGACCTTACTGACAGCAGGGCTGGCGGGCATGGCGGCATCTGCCACAGTGGACTCCAGCACGAGCCCTTTGGTCCGGGCGATGAGGGTGGCGAGCTCGGCGGTCTGGCCTGTGGTGGCGAGGAAGCCGCAGTGGCCCCCGAGATTCAGCGCACGCAGCCGCTGCTCCTCACTGCCAAAGCTGAAGACCGTTAGCAAATGTGCCTGCCAAGAAGTTTGACTGCGGTCGTAAACTTTCTTCGCCAGCTCCACATCTCCGGCATCGAGATGATACAGGGCCAGATTCAGGGTGATGTCGCCGCCGTAGTCCGCGCCAGGGCTTGCATGGTCGAGCAGCTTGGTGAGTTCCTCCACCAGCGGACGAGCCGCAGCTATATCTGTGCTCATGCGGGCGCAGCCGATGAGATTGCCCAGCGGACGAATCAGCGCAGGACCGCCCGCCGGATAAAGCTGACGAGTGGCGGACATGGCGGCTTCGAGAGCGGGTTTGGCTTCGTCGTGCCTGCCGAGATCCATGAGTGCGAGCCCGCGTGCAGTATCCAGATTACGCTTGAGAAAAGCAGGAGCGGAATCAAGCCGCCCGGTGAGTTCATCCAAGGTTGTCAGGGCCATCGCGGGCTGGCTGGTATTGATGAGGGCGTTTGCCATGCCGATGCGTGCCTGGATGGCGTTGGAGCTGGTCAGGCCGAGCCGTTGATCGGCGAGGCGGATGGCATACTCGTAGTGCAGGATGGCCCGTGCAGGGTCTCCAAGAGCCATGTGGAGATTGCCCGTGTTCAGCTGGGCCGTGGCGGCCAGCGGATGCTGCGGGTGGCGGCGCTCCAGGGATTCGATGACCTGCTGAAAGAGCGAGACAGCACGGGCCATGCGTCCGGCGCGTGAGAGGGCCTCGGCGAGATTGTGCGTTGTGTGGATGGTCGAGAGGTGGTCAGGACCGTATGCATTCGCCTCAATGGCCACGCACTTCTCCAGTTCGGTGATCGCCTGATCCAGCCGTCCTGCCTCCATGTCCACCATGGCGATGAAGCCCCGCACGCGAATGGTCTGGCCATGCGTCTCGCCATTCATCTTCGCGGAGATTTGCAGCGCTTCCTGGTAAGCTTTGCGGGCTTCGCCGAGCTGATGCCTGGAGAGCAAAAGCGAGCCGGTGCTGGCGAGCAGGATGCCGGTGCGTGGATGCTCCGGGCCGAAGTGTTTGCGTGACTGCTCCAGTCCGGTCTTTAAAACTTCGGCAGCGGCATCGTGATCTCCTGTTTCACGCAACAGTTCACCGAACTTCGAAGCGATGACGCACTGATCCTCCACCTCTTTGAGCTCGATGGTCAGCTTCCACGCCTCCTTCAGCACGCTGAGCGCCGGGGCATTCAGCCCCACCTCCACGAGCGCCGTGCCTGCGGATTTGAAGAGTGAGAGATGAATGTCCTTCCGCTCCGGGAAACGCTGCAAGCCTTCCTTGATGGCAGTCTCCATCTCGGTGACGCCGGTCTTCACATCGCCCGCATAGGCGGTGGCTACTGCGGCATGAAGGCGGGCGATCAATGCCTGCGTCGGCGGCACCACCTCTGGAGTGCCTTTGGAGACTCGGAGATACAATTCCTTTGCCTTTACCGGATCACCGTGGTCGAGGAGGAATCGCGCCAGTTCGTTCGCAGTGATGAGCGCATCTTCCTTCTCCGGCCCGGCCACTTTTTCAGCCTGGCTGAATGCCTTCTCCAGCATCTCACGAGCTTCAGGAATGCGCCCGAGCGATTCCAGGCTGAAGCCCGCTTCCTTCAGGGGTTCGATGATGGACTTTGGATTGGTTGCCGCAGATTTTTCCATGATCACAAGGCATTGCTGGAAGTGTGGCAGTGCCTCTGTGTGCTGCTCGCGCTTGGAATGAAACCTGCCCAACCGAAGATGAACAACCGCTGCATCTTCCGTGCCCTTCGCCTGAATGCGCAAGGCCTCCTCCAGGTGAGCCAGCGCCTGCTTGTCCCGACCCGTGGCACCAAAGATGTCTCCCAACTCCAGGTGGGAACGGGTCATATTCAGATGATCCGGCCCAAGGGCAGCCGAGAGGATTTTGATCTTGGTCTGCACGGCGTTTTCCGCTGCCACCGCATCTCCCACCGCCATCGCGGCATCGGCCATGACCTGGAGCCCCTCGATCATTTCGGCGCTGTTTTCTCCCTTTTCAGCAGCGATGGCAGCACTGAATCGCTCAGCCAGCGCTAGCGCTTCCCTGCCCTTTCCTTGTTGGATGAGCTGGCTGGCCTGGGTGCGTACATTTTCAGCGATCTGCTGAAAAGATCCCTCCTGGGCGGAAGTGACAGCGAAGCCTGCTAAACTGACCCCAAGGATGCAGTGAAGGATGAGAGATGCTGCTGTTTTCATCGGTAGGAGTGATGGTCTGAATTCTAGTAGCCAATACCTAGCGCGCCCATCCTGCCGGACATCTGTTCGCGGTAGCGGCGCATCTCGCGGCTGGCGCTTTCCGCCGCCTGCTGCTGGGCCTGCTGCATGTACATCTCGGCCTGCATCTGCTGCTGCCTCTGGGCCTGCTCCAGCTGCATGATCTGGTAATCTGCGCTGAGTGCGGGTGAGCTGCGGCCAAAGAGGGACTGCGCGCTGCTCCGGCCTGATGAGCGCCCGGGGGCGGGGGCTGTGGTCTCGCTTTTCTTCTCTCCAGCCTCATAGACCGCCGTCACCAGCAGGTTTCCATCTTCGTCGTAGGACTTCACTTCTCCTGTTAGTTTGCCGTCTTTGTAGGTTTCCATTTTCGAACGGCGGCCGGTCAGATGCAGTGTCTCATGCTCACCCACAGGCTGGCCTTTTTCATAACTGCCCTGAAACTTGATTCTGTCTTTGGCGGCGTGGCGGGCGGTGGCCTTGCCCGTAAATGGCTGCTTCTGACCCACGATATAAAAGAGGCCGTCCTTCCGCTGCTCCAGGCAGGAGGCATCCATCTGTGCCCACACGACCTGGGGCATGGCCATGGGCAGCCCCTCTCTGCCAGTATCGACGAGCAGCCACTCGGATGAGCGGTTTCCCCTGCGGATGCTCAAAGCACCGTGCCTGCTGGCCACGCAGAGCTCCGGCCCTGCGGCGACCACTCCACCCGCCACCGGTGCCCAGACTCCCTTCGCGTCTCTTTGGAAGAAGAAGCCCTGCGAAAGCTGCCCGCTGCGTGTAATGCAAACAACATCTCCGGACACTGACACTGTTCTGCCAAAGCCCGACAGCGGAGCATCCAATTCATGGTAGTCCGGTGCCACCATCTGCGCTGTGCGCCGCCAGCCACCTGCCTCCTTTTCGAAAATGCAAACCTGCTCGGCACCACGATACCTGCCTGCCTTCTCCTGCTTCTGGGAGGAATGCGTGACCAAGACCCTGCCGTCGATATCCAAAACTTCGGCATTTCCGATGCCATCGGTCAGAGATGTCAGCACCTGATCCCACACCATCTTTTCACCCTTCAGATGCCCGAGACTGGCGAAGGTGTTTTGATCACTTTGGCCGCTGACCACGATCTCTTCACCGGAGATGCTCACAGCTTTCCCCAGCTTCAGACTCCAGCGTGCTGGCACAGGAAATTCATCCGCACCCAGGCGGCTTCTTTCCTGCCATGAGCCGTCCTTCAAACGAAAAACATACACAGCACCCTCCCGTCTCTGTCCGCTGTTGTTTTGATTTACCATGGGCTGCTCTGGGGCCGTGACCAGAAGCACATCCTTCTCCAGATCCATGCTGGCTCCGAAGTGGCCGTTCGGGCTCGCGTCCGAAGGTGCGATGCGCTGTTTATGTGTCCAGACACCACTCACTTTGTGAAACAAATGCACCACGCCCGAGTCCCGCCGTGCGGAGGGAGCGCTGATGGCGATCCAGTCCCCAGCCACACGACAGACCATGTTTTCCCGCCATGAGAATGTCTCGTCCTTCTCCGCCGGCACACTCAGCGTCTGCATGAGGTAGAGCCCTTTGGGGCCGCGCTCATAGACCGCAGAACCGATGACCACTGTGACGCCATCTTCACTCAGAGAGTGGATGCCGAGCTGCCCCTGGTGTGGCGGCATCTCAATGGTGGATGATGTCAGCTTATCCCATTTCACAGGCTTGTCCTGAAGCCTCTGCTCTGGAGCCAGCTTCGGAACCTGCGAATGGAGATCCGCACCCTGAGCCTGGGCGATGATCTTTTGAATGCTGAGCACCGGGTTCGGAGTCTGCGCCGGCGGCTGGAATGGCTGGCTGGAGGTGGCGGCCACCTTGTTCATCTGCTTCTGATTTTCCGCAAAGGCTGCCTGCCAGTCGGCCGCGATCTGCTTCGGATCAAAGGCACGGCGTTTCGGCAATGAAACCAGCACGATGCACACTGCGGCCGCCGCCATGCCCACGCCCTGCAACCGCCCTTGGTTCATCGTGCTCAGGCCGACATACCATGTCCTCGCTCGCTGCCAGAGGCTGATCAGGCGAGCCTCCAGCCGAGGCCAGTGCCTCTGCCATAAGGCGCGGGCACTTCCCAGCCAGTTTGACACAGTGCCACCTTGGGGCGGCAGGATAGGGGGTGTTTCAGGGTTCATAGGAGGTGTGGTTTTGAGAGATGTTACTTTCGACCAGCCCACGAGGCTGTACCCCGCTCTACCGACCCAGCAGGCGCAAGTTACAGGCTGACAAAAATAAAAAGTGAACTCGCCCGGGGTATTCCGGTTTTGGAGTTCAGAGACCAAGGCCCTGGGTTTCCGCCAGTCCATCCCAGAGTCCAGCCTGCCACATCATCCCGGTGGCAAACACACTCATCGGACCGCTCTTCGGGTGGTGTCTGGCTATTCAGACACTAGACCGGCTGCGATGCTCGCTGGGGCGCCAGCCGATCCATTTTTTGAAGGTGTTGCTGAAAACGAAGGGGTTTTGATAACCCACGGCGTTGGATACGGTCTCGATCTTCAAATTGGTGGTGGAAAGAAGCTCACAAGCTTTCCTCATCCGCAGCCAGGTGACGTGATGCATGGGAGTGCGCCCAAGGGCACGGCGACAGAGGCGGCGGAGGTGCTCGGCGCTGACGTGGGCGTGATGGGCGAGTTCATCCAGAGTCCAGTCACGTCCGACATCTGCGGCGACCATCTCCCAGAGACGCCACAGGCGGTCATCCTGCTGCCAGGGCTGGGCGAAGCGCTCGACATAACCATGAATGAGCTCGACCCAGTGGAACATGACGGCGGGCTTGGCGTCGCGGGCGGACTCCGCGATGAGCCCGTCAATCGCGCTCCAGAGAGGCTGGCTGTGAAAGGCGGCCATGAGGGGAGAACTGCTGCTAAGGATGGGGCGCTGCCCGGGCTCCTGCTCGTAGCGCACCCAGCAGCAGCACCAGGGCTTGCCCTTCACGGCTTCAAAAGCGTTCACCATGAAAGGGGGCAAGGCTACGGCCATGCCAGCCGAGCATTTTTGCCAGCGGCCATCCACAAGGACACGCCCTTCGCCGCTAAGGCAGGCCAGGAAATACAGCCCTCCCTGGTGCATCCGCACAATGCGGTAGGGCGCGTGGGCGGTCATGACACCTGCGTGGGAAATGCGGTGCGTCTTCAGAGTGCCACAGACGGGTGCGCCGCGAATCCAGGGCCGATTGTCCACCGCCGTCGCCCGGACGACCCGGTACTCTGTGTCCGCACCCAGCGTGTGGGTTTCGGATAGTTCATGGATGGCAGTGGAAGGATGCACGGGAGGCAGTTTACGGTTGTTTACAGTTGTTGACCGTGGTTGACGATGGTTTTCCAAACCACTGTAAACAATCGTCAACCATCGTAAACAACCGCAAACCTCTCACCACCATGCCCAATCCCTGGACCGGAATCGGAAATCCTTACACGAAGCAGGAAGTCATCGACCGCCTCAATGCCACGCTGGCCAAAGGTGAGCCCATCATCGCCGCCGGAGCTGGTACGGGCATCAGCGCAAAGTTCATCGAGAAGGGCGGCGCGGACCTCATCATCATTTATAACAGCGGCCGCTTCCGCATGATGGGCCACGGCAGTACCTGCGGCCTCATGGCTTATGGAGATGCCAATGCCATCGCCATGGAGATCGGCGAATACGAAGTCCTGCCCGTGGTGAAAGAGATCCCCGTCGTCTGCGGAGTTCATGCCACCGATCCACGCCGCCGCATGTGGCACTGGCTGGGCCGCGTGAAGGAGATGGGCTTTTCCGGCGTGAACAACTTCCCCACTCACACCATCGTGGACGGACACTTCCGTGGCGTGCTGGAGGAGACCGGCATGAGTGTGGAGAAAGAGTTTGAAATGGTCGGCCTCGCCTCGCGCATGGATCTTTTCAGCATTGTCTATGTGGCGACTCCAGAGGAGGCCATCAAGATGGCGAAAAACGGCGCAGACGCAGTCATCGCCCATGTCGGCACCACTGTTGGGGGAAGCATTGGCGTAGTGAATGCCGTGGTGGACTGGGATCACACCGTCAAAGTCTCGCAGGACATCATCGACGCGGCCAAGAGCGTGAACCCGAACATTTTCACCCTGACGCACGGCGGACCGATCAACACGCCAAAAGATGTCGAGTACATTCTCAGCAAGACCACGGCGGACGGATTCGTCGGCGCGAGCAGCCTAGAACGCATGGGCGTCGAGGACTCCCTGACCACTCTGACGCGCGAATTCAAGCGCGTGCCGAAGCCAAACTAAAACCTCAGACGATCACATCGAACGTCTTCGCCGGACGTTCGATGTGGAGGTCATTCCTTGGCCGCTGAATTGCGGTTCTGAATGTAGGTGCTGCGGACGGCTGTGTAGGGGTCGATGGCGTTGGCCTTCGAGTCGTCGTATTTATCCAGTTGCAGCGGAAGCTGGCGGAGATTGTTCCCAGCGGGTGGAATCCAGGCCCAGTCGTCGGCGTCTCCCTTCAGGGCAAAGCCCCAATTGATCGGGTTCAGAGCATAGTCTCCGGCAAGTCCCACGACCTCACGCGCCGTGCTGGGGCCCAGGATCGGCAACACGATGTAGGGACCGTGACCGACACCCCAGGTGGCAAGGGTCTGACCGCTGTCCTCCTCAGATACAGTCGCCAGAGAAGGAATACGGTCAGACTGTTTGATCAGTCCACCGAAGCCCGCGAAGGTGTTGACGCCGAACTTCTGCGCCTCCTGTCCTGCGCGTTGGAACTTGCCCTGGAGCCCGCTATTCACGAAGCGCACCGGAAACTTCACATTGTCATAAACATTGTCGATGCCCTGACGCACAGGCTTCGGAAACACCGTCGTGTAGCCTTTGCTGATGGGCCGGAGGACAAAGTTGTAAAGGCCGTCATTGAGTTTGAAGGTCGCCCGGTTCAGCGGCTCAAGGGGATCTGCCACCTCGGTGGCGGTGTCATAGTCATCAAGGGCGTCTGTGCCTGCGGCAGAAGTCTGTGACGACTGCTTGGTCGCGCAGGCTGCGAGCAGAAAAGCCACGGATGGCACGAGGAGGCGCAGGATGGGTTTCATGATGGGCGGGAGACGGATTGTTCGAGGGAGCGGATGACGGCCTCAGCACCGCCTTGTTTGAAAGTGGCGTCGAGTTGCGAGCGGTAATTGGCAATCATGCTGACGCCCTCGATGACGACATCGGCGATGCGCCAGCCGCCAATCTGCTCCATGCGGTAGGTCACGGCGTAGCGGCTGCCTTTGTAAACCAGACTGGTCGGCACATCCACGCGTCCTGCAGCAGGAGCGGTGGCGGTCTTGTAATCAATGACGGGATGCTCTCCAGGCGTAAATTTGCCGATGTAGGTGCGGATGACGAGTGTAGTGAAGAGATCCGTAGCCTTCTTTTGCTGAGCACCATTGAACTGCCTCCAACCCACTCCGACGGCACGTTTAGTCATCGTTTCAAAGCTGACATGACGCTGAAGCGTGGGACGCACGCTGTTCACCAGCGCAGCGCGGCTGGAGGCACGGTCCGCCATGCCGAGGACTTCGTTGACGGCCTGACGCAGTTTTGCCTCTGCCTCGGTGGTGCCTGCGGCGGCGGCAGTGCGCAGCATCAGTGGCGTGGTGAGGAGCAGGGCGATGAATGGGCGGCGATTCATTAGGGGGGAGATTTTCCAGACTCAGCGTTATCCGAGTCATTGCTTACGCTACCGAACGCCATTTTGCCAATCAAGGATTCAATATCCACTGAAGATTCTGTCATGGTGATCTGCTCCCCTGCCCCCAGATAGGTCTCATCCGCTCCTGGAGCCAGTGCCACGAACTTGTCACCGATCAGTCCCGTTGTCTTGATCGAGGCCATCGTGTCCGTCGGCAGTTTCAGGCCTTCCATCACCCGCATCGTCACGATAGCGCTGTAGTCTGTCGGCTCCATGCGGATGGACTCCACGCGCCCGACAGTGACTCCAGCAACGACGACACTGCTGCCGGCATTCAGCCCACCCGCATTGGTGAAACGCCCCTCAATGACGTATGTCGGGCCACCGAGCAGCGACCCCGCGCCCACCTTGACCGTGAGCCAAGCCACGGCGGCGAGACCGAGGAGCACGAAGAGACCGACGAGGAATTCCAGCTTGTTTGCTTTCATGATGAAGAGGGAGAAGAAGCGCCGCTCTGGCGTAGATTGGAGATCGAAAGATTGAGCGCCGCAGCGCTGTCACGAAAATCGCGCACCATCGGATCAGTCGAGTTCGCAAAGAACTGCGGCGTGCCCGCGAAACGCATCACACCGCCATCCAGCAGCGCCACGACATCGCTGATCACCAGTACCTCCGCCACATCGTGCGTCACGATCACGGCAGTGAATCCAAACTGGCGCTGATACTTCACGATCATCTCGAAGACCGAATTCCGCCGCAGCGGATCGAGCCCAGCCGTCGGCTCATCAAAGAGCACCAGTTCAGGCCGCGTCACGATCGCCCGTGCCAGCGCCAGACGCTTTTGCATCCCGCCGGAAAGCTGGCTTGGGTAGCGCTCGGCATGGCCGTCGAGTTCGAGCTGCTTCAGGGCTTCCATGCTTCGCTCGTGCACCTCGGCGGCACTAAGATCCGTCGTTTGCTCCAGCGGCAGAGACACATTTTCCAGCGCGGTCAGCGAATCAAAGAGCGCGTTGCTTTGGAAAAGAAAACTGCAGCGCCGACGGAACTCCGCACGCGCCTTCGGATCATCGGCATCGAGCTGACGGCCATCGAAACAAATCATGCCTTCATCCGGTCGCACGATGCCGGCCAAGCACTTCAGAAAGACTGACTTCCCCGTGCCGCTGCGGCCCAGCACCGTGATCACCTTCCCGCGCGGCACCTCCAGGTTCGCGCCCGCAAGCACCACATTGTCGCCGAAGCGTTTCGTCACGCCACGGACATCGAGAAAGAGATCTGGAGCAGCGTCAGACATCACATGAGGAAGGAGGTGATCGCGTAGTCTGCGGCAAGAACGACCACGCAGGAAAGCACCACCGCGCGCGTCGTCGAGGCACTCACCGCGCGGGCTCCGGTGGCCGACTTGCAGCGGTGCGCGTTGAAGCCGTAGTAGCAGCACAGCGCCACCGTCAGCAGACCAAAGACCGCCGCCTTGATGAAGCACTCCATCACATCATCCGGCTCCACCGCACGCTCCACGGAGGACCAGTAAACGCCCGGCTCCAGCCCCAGCAGCATCGAGCCCGAGAGCCAGCCGCCAAAGAGACCGATGCTCACAAACAGCGCCGTCTGCATCGGAAAGACCACCAGCGCAGCCAGCAGGCGCGGCGTCACCAGATACCCGTGGCTGCTCACGCCCATCGTCTCCAGCGCCGCGATCTGCTCTGAGTTCCGCTGGATGCCCAGCTCCGCCGCCAGTGCCGAGCCCGCCTGCCCCACCAGCATCAGTGCGGCCAGCACCGGCCCGAGTTCACGCACCAGACTCAGTGACACCAGCGCCCCGAGCAGACTCTCCGAGCCAAAGCGATTCAGCACATGGTAGCCCTGCAGGCCGAGCACCAGGCCCGTGAAAATCCCCACGATCAAAATCACCGGCAGGCAGCGCACTCCCTGCTCAAAGGCTGCGCGCATCACGCGGTGCAGCAGCTTACGCGACCCGATCACACTGCGGAATGACTCCGCCGTGAACAGGGCGAAGTCGCCCAGCCCGCGAACAAGAGACAGCGTGTAAAAGCCAACCGTGCGCACCATGATCCGCCGATACTGGCGTGCCCGCACTTTGATGCAAGACCGCACGCATCAAAGATGGAATAAACACCCTTGCAGTCATTGCCCGCTTGCCATCTCAAAGCGCTTCCGCTGAAATCATCGACAACCATGAAAATCACCTTCTGCGGCGCAGCCGGCACCACCACAGGTTCGAAACATCTCATCGAGGTTAATAACACCCGCATTCTCCTCGATTGCGGACTCTATCAGGGCCGCCGTGCCGAGGCCATGGAGCGGAACAGCAAGTTCCCCTTTGATCCCGAGAAGATCGACTGCGTCGTCCTCTCCCACGCCCACATCGACCACAGCGGCAATCTCCCGCACCTCACGAAGCTCGGCTTCACCGGCAATATCTACGCCACCCCCGCCACGCGTGACCTGTGCAGCATCATGCTTCCTGATGCCGCCCACATTCACGAAAGCGACATCGCCTGGCTGAACCGTCACCGAAAGCGCGATGACCTACCGCTCCTCACGCCGAACTACACCATGATCGACGCCGAGCACTGCCTCCGGCAGTTCGTCACCCTCAGCTACGAGCGCACCATGCTCATCGCCGATGGCGTGAAGCTCACCTTCATTGATGCAGGTCATGTTTTAGGCTCCGCCCAGGTCATCCTCGACATCTTCGACCACGCCGACAATAAGCAGAAGCGCCTCCTCTTCAGCGGCGACATCGGCCGCCCCGGCAACGACCTCCTCAACGACCCCGCCCCCAGCGACAAAGTCGATTTCATCATCATGGAGAGCACCTACGGCGGCCGCACCCATGAGCTAGCCACCGACTCCTCCGAGCATCTCTGCAAAATCATCCGCGAGATCCAGCAGCGCCGCTCCCACCTCATCATCCCCGCCTTCGCCGTGGAGCGCACCCAGCAGCTCCTCTACACCTTTGACAAACTCCGCCACGAGAAGTGCTTCGCCCCCATCCCCACCTTTGTGGACAGCCCCCTCGCAGTCAAAGCCACCGAAATCTTCCGCCTCCACGTCGATGAATTGAAGCCCGCCGCCGGCAAAGCCCTCTTCATGCGCGACGACCCCTTCGGCTTCGATGGCCTCCGCCTCATCCGCAGCGTCGATGAATCCAAAGGCCTCAACAAAATCAAAGGCCCCGCCATCATCATCTCCGCCTCCGGCATGGCCGAGAGCGGGCGCATCCTCCATCACCTGCGCAACAACATCACCAACCCCGACAACATCCTCCTCTTCGTCGGCTACTGCGCGGAAAACACCCTCGGCTGGAAGCTCCGCAGCGGCTTCAAGCACGTCAACATCCTCGGCGATGAATTTCCCGTCCGCTGCGACATCGAGACCCTCGACTCCTTCTCCGGCCACGCCGACCACGGCGAAATGCTCCAGTGGTTCGACAAAGTCAGCGGCCCGAAAAAGCGCGTCTTCCTCGTCCACGGCGAGCCCGACCGCTCCGAGAAACTCTGCGCCGCCCTCAGCGAAAAACACCGCACAGGCCAGGTCGAAGTCGCCAAGCCCTTGCAGAGTGTCGAGCTCTGAAGCACACGCCAGATGCTCTTTCACGGAAATGAAGTTCAACATGTAGGCGTTTCGCGTCCCGCAAGGAGCCTTGCCATGATCCGATCACAGTCTAGCATCGCCGCATACGATGCCTGCCAACCGATTTTACTCCGCCTTCGATTCCGAAACGCTGAAGCCGCGCCCGGCTCACCCTGGGGAGTATCGCAGCGCCTTTCAGATCGACCGCGACCGCATCATCCACAGCAGCGCGTTTCGTCGGCTGCAAAACAAGACGCAGGTCTTCCTCTCCGGCGAATATGATTTCTACCGCACCCGCCTGACCCACAGCATCGAGGTGGCGCAGATCGGGCGCAGTATCTGCGGCTGGCTGACACAGCAGGGCGGTGCGCTGGCGGAGGACTGCTATATTGATGCCGATCTCGTGGAGTGCGCCTGTTTGGCCCACGATCTCGGGCACCCGCCCTTCGGCCACACCGGTGAGCGCACGCTGCACCGGCTCATGCAGCCCTACGGTGGTTTTGAGGGCAATGCTCAGACGCTGCGCCTGCTGACCCAGACTCTCTTCAATGAAGGCCGCGACGGCATGAACCCCACCCGCGCTCTGCTGGATGCCATCTTGAAGTACAAGACCCTGCACGTCGAGGCCAACGACGCGCCGAACCATTACCTCTACGACGATCAGGAGATCTGGCTGGACTTCACTCTCGGCGGCCAGGCTTTTCCTGTGGAGCTGACGCCGGGCGATGTGCGCAACGGCTTCAAGAGCATCGAATGTCAGATCATGGACTGGGCCGATGACACCGCCTACTCGCTCAATGACATCGCCGATGGCATCCACGCGGGTTTCATCACCGTCACCTCGCTGGAGCATTGGGCAGAGGCTCGGTCGCTGGACACAGCCCAGGCGGAGCATGTGACCTTCCTTTGCAAAGCCATCCGTGAAAAGCGAGTGGAGGCACGCCTGAACCGGAACATCGGCGACTACATCCGCGCGACGAAGCTGGAACCCGAGAGCAACTTCCTCAGCGCTATGTCGATGAGGCATCAGTATCGCCTGGAGATAGCCCCCGAGCTCAAGGCACAGTCAAAGCTGAACAAAAAGATCTCCCTCGACATCGTCTTCCGCAGCCCGCAGCTCCAGCAGCTCGACTACAAGGCGGATGTGATTTTAACAAAAATGTTCAGCGTGCTGCGTGACCGCTACATCGAGCAGGATGGCTCAAAGCTGCACCTCCTGCCCGCCACCGTGGAAGCTGAGATCGCCAAAGCTCCTGACGCCGCCACGCGTGCCCGCCTCGTCTGTGACTGGGTGGCGAGCATGACGGACGCCTTTGCCTTCCGCACCTACCGCCGTCTCTTCGACGCGAATTTCGGGTCGATCACAGACTTCGTGTGATTTGAAAAACAAGATTGTCGGCAGGACGGGTTCACGCTCAAATGCATCGCGATGCGCTACCAACCCCTGCCTGCCGACCTTTACATCTCAAACCGCGAGCGTCTTTACCGCCAGCTTCCGCCGCGCTCCCTTGTCATTCTCAACGCCAATGACGTGCTGCCCACGAACGCCGATGGCTCCATGGGCTTCGTGCAAAACAGCGACCTCTTTTACCTGAGCGGTATCGACCAGGAGGAGACGATCCTCATGCTTTTCCCCGATGCGCAGGACCCGAAGCAGCGCGAGATACTCTTTGTGCGTGAGACGAGCGAACTCATCGCCGTCTGGGAAGGTGAGAAGCTGACTAAAGAGCAGGCCAAGGACCGCTCGGGCATCGAGCGTGTGCACTGGCTCACGGACTTCGAGACGCAGTTCCGCCTGCTCATGTGCCAGTGTGATCATGTCTTCCTGAACTCCAACGAGCATCCCCGTGCCACCATCCCCACAGAGACACGCGAGACGCGCTTCACCCACCGCTGCCTGCGTGAGTATCCCCTGCATGACTACCAGCGTCTCGCGCCGCTGATGCACGGCCTCCGCTGCATCAAGCAACCTCAGGAACTCGGTGCGCTGAGCGAGGCCATCCGCATCACCGAGGCCGGCTTCCACCGTCTGTTAAAGTTTGTGAAACCAGGCGTGCATGAGTTTGAGATCGAAGCCGAGCTTGCCCATGAGTTCATCCGCCAGCGCGCGCGCGGTTTTGCCTACACCCCCATCATCGCCACAGGTGCAAATGCCTGCGTCCTGCACTACATCACCAATCACTGCCAGTGCCAGGACGGTGAAATGCTGCTGCTCGATGTGGCGGCAAACTATGGCAACTACAACGCCGACCTCACTCGCACAATCCCCGTGAACGGTCGCTTCACACCGCGTCAGCGCCAGGTCTATGACGCCGTCCTGCGCATCTTCCGCGAGTGCCGCCAGACCCTGCGTCCGGGTGTGATTATCCGTGAATATCAGGAAGAGGTCGCGAAGATCATGACCTCGGAACTCATCGACCTCGGCCTGCTGAAACGCGAAGACGTGGATAAGCAGGACCCCGAAAAGCCACTGTACAAGAAGTACTTCCCACACGGCACCAGCCATCACCTCGGCATCGATGTTCATGACGTGGGCCACACCTGGAAGCCCATCGAACCCGGCATGGTCTTCACCATCGAACCCGGCATCTACATCCGCGAAGAAAAACTCGGTGTGCGTCTGGAAAACAACGTCCTCATCGGTCCCGACCGGAACACCGACCTCATGGCTTCCATCCCCATCGAAGCCGAGGAGATCGAGGCTCTGATGAATGGCTGAGTCTCTCCAATGATGCACGTTTTCTCCACCCACTCCGTTTCCTCCACCGCCATGAATTCCCGCCGCCATTTCCTCACCACCGCCCTGGGCACAGCCTTCGCCGCGCCACTCTTTGCCCAGAACACGAAGCTCAGCTACAAGGGCGAAAACATCCACTTCGGGCTCGTGACCTATATGTGGGGCGCAGACTGGGATCTGCCGACGCTCATCAAAAACTGTGAATCAGCCGAGGTGCTCGGCGTGGAACTGCGCATCGAACACGCGCACAAGGTGGAGCCGAATCTGAATGCCGCTCAACGCAAGGAGGTGCAGAAACGCTTCGAAGATTCACCCGTGGATGTGCTCGGCATGGGCACGAACTGCGAGTTCCACAGTGCAGACCCCGAGGAGGTGAAGAAACAGATCGAACTCGCGAAAAACTACATCAAGCTCAGCCACGATATCGGCGGCAGTGGCGTGAAGGTGAAGCCGAACAACCTTCCCAAGGAAGTGCCCGTGGAGAAGACGCTGGAACAGATCGGCAAGTCTCTCGCAGAAATCGGCGACTATGCGCTTGGCTTTGGTCAGGAGATCCGCCTCGAAGTCCACGGCGGTGTGAGCGATCTCGGCCACATCAAGACCGTGATGGAAGCTGCGGCACGTGACAATGTCCGCGTCTGCTGGAACTCCAATCCTGACGACCTCAAGGGCGATGGCATCGCGGCGAACTTTGCCAAGGTGAAGGACTTCCTCGGGACCACGACGCACATTCGCGAGGTGAACGAACCTGGCTACCCTTACCCCGAACTCGCACGCCTGCTCGTCGATGCCGACTACGCAGGCTGGGTGCTTCTGGAAGCTCGCACCAAGCCGGCGGATCGCGTCGCAGCCCTGGCCGAACAAAGGAAGCTCTTCATGAAGATGATCACTCAGGCGCGCGCCGCTGCGGCCTGATGCATCAGGTGGTCACGCGCTTCACGAGACGGGACACCATCTCCCGAACATGAGATGCTTTCGTGGCACGCGGTTTGAGGATGGCGAGACTCTTCGTGTAGGAACCCCATTTCAAAATGCGGATCGTCACGGTTCGTGTGCCCCAGTTGTTCATCGCTGAAGTTGTTGGTTTATACAGATCGATCGTTCGCGTGCCGACAAGCGCTGAACCGTAGTCATCCACGAGGTAAAGATTAGCATCCCCTGCGATCTGAAACACGGTGCCCACGGGATAAACTGACCAGTCAGCCGCTGCGCTTCGGACTTTGCCGTGCAGCAGATTTGTGCCTGCACCTGTGCGGGAACCGTACTCGATGTGATCCGCCTCAGTGTGGGTGTAGGCAGTGGTGCGCACTCCAGATATGACCGTTCCGGGAGGGACGGTGGGAGTGGCGGCGGTCTTCTTGGCATCCTCCGCGTAACTGGTTAAGGCGACGAGGACAATGCTGGAGAGGATCAGGCTTCGCAAAACAGGTTGGTGGTAGTTGGGGCACACTCCGAGGGAACGGCAAGCCAGTCCGGCGGAGGGGCGCGCATCGTGTCGGGATTGGCCGACCTGTCAAACTGTAATTCGAAGCCGCCCGCCCGCTAACGTTGTGCTGGTTTTGGCAATTTTAGTCCACCTTCGTCCTTTCAGTTTCACTACCCGTGTCGGGCGGCGTATGATGATTCATTCACCATGAATCTGCACCTCTACGACTCCCCCACATTCCGGATGGCATGCCAACAGTTCGACCTTGTGGCCGACTTCATGAACATCCCAGAATCGGCACGTGACCGGCTCAAGATGCCAAAACGAGCCCTTTCAGTCTCCATGCCCGTCCACATGGATGATGGCAGCACCAAAGTCTTCATGGGCTATCGAGTGCAGCATCACCTCACTCTAGGCCCAACCAAAGGTGGCATCCGATATCATGCCGACGTTACCATAGGTGAAGTCGCCGCGCTGGCGATGTGGATGAGTTGGAAGTGCGCCCTCGTCGGCCTGCCGTATGGTGGGGCCAAAGGTGGCGTCACCTGTGATCCCCGCTCACTCTCCAGCAGAGAACTGGAGCGCCTGACCCGCCGCTACACACAGGAACTCATCCCATTTATCGGCCCGCAGGTGGACATCCCTGCTCCTGATGTGGGCACCAATGAGCAGGTCATGGCCTGGATCATGGACACCTACTCTCTTCAGATCGGGCACGCCGTTCCCGGTGTCGTCACGGGCAAGCCAGTGCTGCTTGGCGGCTCACTCGGACGGCGTGAGGCCACTGGCCGAGGTGTGGCCTACCTGGTTTCTCGTGCGATGGACACGCTTGGCATTCAGGCTCAGGGAGCCACTGCCGTCATTCAAGGTTATGGTAATGTCGGTTCAGTGGCAGCCCTCTCGATGGCCAAACAAGGCATCAAGATCATCGCCGTGAGTGATGCCTTTGGCGGCATCTACAACCAAAACGGTATCGACCTAAATCTTTTGGACGCCCACGTCGCCGCCACCCGCAGTGTCGTTGGCTATCCCGAAGCTGAGCCAATCACCAATCAGGAGCTTCTTCTGCTTCTCTGTGACATTCTTATTCCAGCCGCTCTTGAGAGGCAGATAACGGAGGCCAATGCACACAAGATCCAATGCCGCATCCTCGCCGAAGGCGCGAATGGCCCCACCACACCTGAAGCCGATGCCATCCTCACCCAACGGCCTGAGATCTTCGTGATCCCGGACATCCTCTGCAACAGCGGCGGCGTCATCGTCTCTTACTTCGAGTGGGTTCAGGACTTGCAGAGCTTCTTCTGGAGTGAGACGGAGGTGCTGGACAAACTCTTCCGGCTCCTGGAACAATCCTACATGCAGACGCTGAACCACGCGCGCAAACACAGCATCTCCATGCGCTTCGCCGCTTTGAGTCTCGGAATCAAGCGGGTCTATGACGCTAAAAGCCTGCGCGGCTTGTATCCGTGAAGTCTGTCAGTAATCTGGAGACACAGGGCCGTTTCAGCCCTTCGTTGAAACCGCCCTTTTCTCTCCATGCTTCATCGAATTCTTCCATTTCTCACTCTCCTCGGCCTTCTGCACGCAGCGCCGCCAGCAGAGCTTCCTGCCACCGATGGCAAGAGCTATCCGCCGCTGGATGCTGTGGGGAAAAAGACCGTCGTGCTGTTTTTCGTCTCCCCCTTCTGCTCCACCACACGGCCCTTCATGAAGGAGATCAATGCCATCTCCGCCGACTATGCAGAGAAGGCCGCCATCGCCCTCGTCCATTCGGATTCCGAGATCACCCTCGAAGTCGCCTTCCAGCATGCTGATATGGAGCAGGTGAAAGCACGCGTGCTGATCGACAAATCGCAGCAGCTCGCGAAGCACGTCGGAGCCACGACGACACCCGAAGCCGTGATCGTCTCACCCGCAGGCAAAGTGATGTATCGCGGACGCATCAACGATCTCTATCTCGGCCCAACCAAACGTCAGCGCTCAGCCACCACGAATGATTTGCGCGATGCCATCGAAGCCGTGCTTGCAGGCAAACCCGTGACATCCCCGCAACAGCCAGCCCAGGGCTGCAAGATCGGCGGACTCAACTAAGCATGATGCACCGACGCCATTTCCTCCAAAGCACCGCGGTTATTGCGGCTCTCAGCTCCTGCGAACGCCAGCTCATCTCCCATGAGCTCTCCATGGCCGAGATTGTTGGACTCATCCGAATGGGCGAGGCAGTGGAGTCCGACTTCCTTCAATACTACCGGCAGCGCATCGCGAAACTCGACACCGAACTCCGCTCAGTCATCGAGCTGCATCCCGCCCCCCGCACCAGCCATCAAGGCCCGCTGCACAGCGCTCCGATCCTGATCAAGGACAACATCGAGACCTGTGACGGTATGCTGACCACCGCAGGATCACTCGCCCTCATTGATGCCCCGGTTCCTGCGCGTGAGGCATTCATCGTCACCCGCCTGCGCGAGGCCGGCGCACTCATCTTTGGTAAGACCAACCTCAGCGAATGGGCAAATATCCGCAGTCATGACTCCACCAGCGGCTGGAGCGCGCGCGGCGGACTCACGCGCAATCCGCACAGCCCCAGCCACACCGCCAGCGGCAGCAGCAGTGGCTCAGCCGCAGCCGTTGCGGCTGATCTCTGTGCCGCCGCGATCGGCACGGAGACAAACGGCAGCATCGTCAGTCCGGCAAGTGCCTGCGGCATCGTCGGGTTGAAGCCGACCCTCGGGAAAGTTAGTCGCAGCGGCATCATTCCCATCACCCACTGGCAGGACACCGCCGGCCCTATGACCCGCACCGTGCGGGATGCGGCCCTGCTCATGAATGTACTCTCCGCCCATGACCCTGATGATGCGCAGTCGAGCGCTCCGCCTGCTGGTGCCATCACAAATCACACATCACTCCTCTCTCCAGATGCCCTCAAAGGCGTTCGTCTCGGCATTGTTCGTGATCTTTGCGGCAGTCACAAGGGCGTGCTCGCTGAGTTTGAGCGTGCATTGGAGATATTAAAAGGTGCCGGAGCCATCATCGTCGATAACATCGAGATCCCCAATTACCGTGCCGCTGGCGGACTCGCCTGGAAGGCCATGCTCACCGAGTTCCGTGCCGACCTGAACACTTACCTCAAGAAGCGTGGCGACAAGGTCCGTTCCCTCGCTGAACTCATCGCCTTCAATCAAGCCAACCAGGCACACGAGATGCCGCATTTTTCTCAAGACATCTTTGAGGATGCAGAGCGCCGCAGCACCCCGGAGATCATCGCCGAAGCAGCGGAGGCCCGCACCATTTCCCGCCGCCTCGCTGGCCCCGAAGGCATTGACGCCGCGCTTCGAGCGCATCGTCTCGACGCCCTGATCTGCCCCACCAATGACCCCGCCGGAATCATCGACCTCAAGAAGGGCGATGCCAACACCCGCGTCGCCAGCACGCCTGCAGCAGTCGCAGGTTATCCCCATCTCACTCTCCCCATGGGCAGGGCAGATGGACTCCCCATCGGCCTCTCCATCATCGGCGCGCCCTGGAGCGAAGGACGTCTGCTCGCCTACGGTCACGCCTTTGAGTCCAGACAGCCGAAACCAGACTAAGTTTTCAGCCAGCCTTGCCAGTTCGGAAACACGACCTACTCTCGCCCGCCATGTCCACGCTCCTCGCCCCTGCCATTTCCGCCCAGATCGAAGCCCTCTGCGCCGCCATCGCCTCCGATCCTGAAATCCAGTCCGCCCGCAACGCGGCTGAAACCTTCCTCGCCGACGAACAGGCCGTGTCTCTCTACCGTGAAGTCATGACCCTGGGCCGCACGCTGGAGCAACGTCATCGCAGCGGAGCCGAGCTTGAGCCCACCGAAATCAGCCGTTTTCAGAGCCTCCAGGACCAGGCAGACCAGCATGAGCTCATCCAGAGCTTCATGTCCGCCCAGGACGCCTTGCAAAGCGTGGCCAGCACGGTCAATGGCTTCATCACCAAGACTCTCGAAAAAGGCCGCGTCCCTGCCCTGGAAGAAGTCGTGGGCTCCGGTGGTGGCTGCTGCGGCGGTGGTGGAGGCGGGGGCTGCGGCTGCAATTAATCGCTCTCACTGAGTTTTCCATTCTCCCTGTGTCTTCCGCTGCGCCCATCTTCGAGGCCCGTGGCTTGAGAAAGGTGTATCACACCGGCGAACTTGATGTCGTGGCACTCCAGGGCGTGAATCTCGACTTCGTCGCCGGTGAACTTGTCGTGCTTCTCGGAGCCTCCGGCAGTGGTAAATCAACCCTGCTGAACATCCTCGGCGGACTCGATGTGCCCACCGAAGGTCACCTGCGCTACAAAGGCTGGGACCTCGGCGAGGGTGATGAACGCACGCTCACTCTCTTTCGCAGGAACTGCGTGGGCTTTGTTTTCCAGTTCTACAATCTCATCCCCAGCCTCACCGCTCGGGAGAACGTGGCTCTCATCACGGAGATCGCGCGGGATCCCATGTCACCCGAGGAGGCGCTGGCCATGGTGAATCTGGAGCACCGGATGGATCACTTCCCCAGCCAGCTCAGCGGCGGTGAGCAGCAGCGCGTTGCCATCGCCCGTGCCATCGCGAAACGGCCTCAAGTCCTGCTCTGTGACGAACCCACCGGCGCGCTCGACATCAACACCGGCATCACCGTTCTAGAGGCCGTGGAGCGCATCAATCGCGAGCTAGGCACGCTGGTGGTGATCATCACACACAATGCTGACATGGCAGGCATGGCTGATCGCGTACTGCATCTCAAGGACGGACAGATCATCAAAGAGCACCACAATCAACAGCGGCTGCCGGTGACGAGCCTGAAGTGGTGAGGCTCACTCGTGAGTGATCGCTTCGTCGAGATTAAAGACGAGCGATGCCACCAGCATGTGCGCAGCGATTTCGGGAGTGGTTCGCAGCTTGCGAGCATCCTCTGGGTGGGCGCGGTAATGAGCGAGGGCACGGTCCAGCTCACGCTGGAGCACAGACACCTCGGAGGAATCAGGCTCACGGCTCAATACGGCCCTGAAAAGCAGAGACGGACGCTCTTCCGGCTTAACCGCCACCATGCGCTTACCAAGCGCCTGAGATGCCTCCATGATGGTTTGGTCATTTAACAGGGTGAGCGCCTGCAGCGGCGTGTTTGTGCGCGACATGCCGACTTCGCAGACACGGCGCTGCGCACTGTCGAAGAGGAAGGTCGGCGCGATGCTGCGCCGCCAGAAGGCATACAAAGTCCGGCGATGCTGGGCAGCACCTTCGCTGGGCTCATAAGTGTAGCGCCCCATGAATATCTCTTCCCAGACACCACCGGGCTGATAAGGCCTCACCGGCGGCCCACCGAGCGCTGGATTCAACAGACCTGAGGATACCAGCGCCGCATCCCGGATCATCCACGCCGGCAGACGGAAACGAGGGCCGCGTGCCAGCAGCCGATTCTCTGGATCAAACTGAGCACTGTGAACTGAGGACTGAGAACTCTGCTGATATGTCTCACTCGTAACGATGGTCTTGATGAGCCGCTTCACATCCCAACCATGCTCCATGAAATCCACCGCCAGCCAGTCAAGCAGTTCGGGATGCGTGGGGCGCTGGCCCTGGAGGCCAAAGTCATCTGGCGTACGCACGATACCTGCACCGAAGAGCATCTGCCAGACATGGTTCACGAAGACTCGGGCCGTGAGCGGGTTGTCCTTCGAGGTGATCCACCTGGCGAGACCGAGACGATCTTTGGCGAGTCCTTCCGGCCACGGAGCAATCGCCGCCGGCACATCTTGTGTGACTTTGACTCCCTTCTTGTCCCAAACGCCACGCACGAGGATGTGGGTCTCACGCGGTTCCTTGCGCTCAGCCAGCACCATGACGTTCAGCTTGCCTGCCGCTGCGGTGACTTCTTTAAGCTGGGCATTGGCACGTTCCAGCGAGGCTTTGGCCGTTTGATAGGGAGCATGATCTTCGAGGAACTGCGCCATCAGCCGATCACGCTCGACCTTGCCCTGCGCGAGCTGCTCCAGCGGTGTGGGGCCGAGCTCACGCACGGCAGGTCCAGGCTGATCCGTGGCAGACAAGCGGAAGCTGGCGATATTTGCATCACCATTTGTGGAGCGATGCCGAAGTTCAAAGATGAGTTCTTCATCACTTTCGAGCACAAGCGTCTCGGCGAGACCATAGAGCGCAGTGTGTGGCTGGTCTTTGGGAAAGCCTTTTGTGGTCCAGCCATTGCGCGGATCATCATCGAGAGTGCCTTTGACGTCGCCATACTCGCGGGCCTTGCCTTCGCCTTTCGTGTCGGAGACGGCGCTCTTCACCGCGATGTCACGAATCTGCGAGCTGCCACGCCGACGCACCTGCACCTTGATGTCAGTGAGGATGAACTCGCCCGACTTTCCCCGCGAGAGCACACCATTTTGCGGCAACACCTCCAGCTTTAAACCGGTAAGGCGTGGCAGCTTGATGGCAGTGATCAAACGATAGTCTTCCTGCTTGGGATTCGGTCCACTGGCGACCACGATGCCATCCTTATTAAGCGCGAGCTTGGTGCCCTCCTGAGATTCCAGGGAGCCTCGCAAAACATGCCAGGCCTGAAATCCACCGCGCACTTCCGCCTCACGAGCTTTGAGCCATTCGGCAAAGGGCTTTTCTGCATTCTCGCGAGCCTTGGCTTCGGTGGGTTTGCGCTGATCGACGAGCTGCTGAGCTTCAGCAACGGCCCGCTTGGCGTGAGGTGACTGGTAGCTCAGATAGGGCTTTGCACCGCTGCCTGCGGCTCCGTCTTCGTCGATGCTGTTGAAGAAGGCGCTGAGGCTGTAGTAATCAGCATGAGTGATGGGATCAAACTTGTGCGTGTGGCACTGGGTGCAGCCAAGCGTGAGGCCGAGCCAGGCGCTGCCCATCGTATTCACGCGGTCGATGACATAGTCGATACGCGATTCTTCCTTGTCACGTCCGCCTTCGCCGTTGGTCATGTGATTGCGGTGAAAGCATGTGGCCAGTTTTTGTTCGGGCGTTGCCTCTGGCAGGAGATCTCCGGCGAACTGCTCCAGTGTAAATTGGTCGAAGGGTTTGTTCGCGTTGAAGGACTCGACGACGTAGTCGCGCCAGGGCCAGTTCGTACGGGTGGCATCGGATTGGAAGCCATCCGTGTCCGAGTAGCGCGCCACGTCCAGCCACCACATGGCCATGCGCTCACCGAAGTGAGGGGATGCCAGCAATTTGGAGATTTGAGCTTCCCAATTTGAGATCGCAGATCCGTGCGGCGGCAGGCCTGTGAGGTCAAAAGACAACCTGCGGGCCAGTGTGTGAGCCGGTGCGGGCTTGGCGAGTGTCATGCCTTCTTTGGCGAGCCGTGCTTTCACGAAATGATCCACAGGATGCCCCTTGGCAGGCAACTTCACCGGCTTCTCGAAGGCCCAGTGTTTTCCCCAGGCGGCACCTTCATTGATCCAGCGCTTCAAAAGGCTGATTTGTTCGTCTTCAAGCTTGGGTTTGTGAGACTTCGGCGGCGGCATGATCTCCTCGGGATCGTCGGTAATGATGCGTGCGATGAGATCGCCGGATTTGATGACAGCCTGAGCACCTTCTCGGGTGTCGAGCCGAAGATCTGCTTTGCGGTGGCCATCATCCTGACCGTGGCAGGAGAGGCAGTTGTCGGACAAGATAGGCAGCACATCGCGGCTAAAGGACACGGGCTCAGCACTGGCGATGCCAGGCAAGGTCAGTAGATGGATGAGCAATAAGGCGCGGCTGATCATGAAGAAGGATGCCAGTAACAACGTCCTCTGCCATGCCGACTGCCTGCTCTGGCTTTGGAAAATCCGAGCAAAACAGGACGGCACTCAATGTTTCACCGCCTGCTGCCATGCCTGCATCTCTAGCGGCACGGCGGCATCGGGCTGCTTTTGAAGCAATGCCATCTGACACCTGATGGCTAGCTTTGCCACATCGGCGATGTGCTCTTTATCTTCCCTTGCCTGAGGGTTGGAAATCTCCTTGCCCCAAAGCTCGCGGACCAAGGTCACAGCCTCTGCTGCGCGGCCCTGCCTGAGACGGACTTCTGTCATAGATCTGAGATCCTCATGCCAGCGCTGGTAGTTGGCTCCACGCCGCCCCACACGATCATAGCGCAGACGGTAGGTTTCAAAGGTGGACTCCAGATCTCCGGCACGTTCATGGGCTTTCGCCAGGACGAGCAGGGAATCATGCAGTCGATTGATGTGACCCTGCTCATCAGCCACGCGGAATGCCTCACGCGCATGACTGAGTGCCTCTGGATGCCGTCCCACCTGACTTTCATAAGACGCGAGATCGCATGGACTGTCCACCATGTGCTCGCGTGCGGTCTGGACGCCTTCACCACCACTGTCCCGTGCGGCCATGGCACGGGCCTCGAAGCAGGCTTCCCCGGCATGATCTATAGCCTGATCCTGAAGTCCTGCATCAAACTCAAACCGAGCCAGCTCCAGCAGCAGCCCGATGATGACTGCTGGGTCTGAGCCTTCGGACTGTCTGAGCACGGAGATCTTCTCCTTCAGCCATTCCGCCCCACGGTGATGATCACCTCTGGCACGCATGAGCCAGAGCTGTCGATCTTCCAGCCACTCGGTCTGCGAGGCGGCAGAAGGGTCATTTCGTGTAAGCTTCAGACACTCTTGAATCAGGGATTCAGCCATGGCGAAATCCCCCGCCTCTTTGAAGGCATCATGGCAGGAGGCTTTCAGGGAGATGATCGTGAAGACCTGGAGTGAATGTCCAGCCATCGCCTGCAGCGTCTCCCTGGCGACCGCCGTGGCTTCTTTGGGCTGCCGCAGCTTTGTCCAGGCACGCACGAGCTGCCGTCTCACGAGGAACCAGAAATCGCTGTGCCGCTGGCCACCTTCTTCGATGCGCCGGAGCAGGTCTTCAATCAAAGCCGGAGCGCTGCTGCGTGCGCCATGATCCACCACCTTCACCAAATAAGCCAGCTCTGCGTCCCAGACAGCCTGGCTGTCAGGACCATGGATTTGACGGAGCACTCCGACTTGGGCCTTCAGCAGCGGCAGCGTGTGCTGGCGCTCTCCGATCGTGTTGTACAACATTCCGACACGCTTGAAGAGTTCAGCTTGAAGCGAAGGGTCGTGACTTAGCTTTTGGATTTCTTCGTGGCTGTTTTCCAGGGACACCTGCAGTGCCTCGGGGTTTCTGCCATTGGCCACCTCCGCCGCCACGCGGTCCAGCATTCTCGTGAGAAAGCCGACCGCCTGCTGTGCACGCGCTGCCTCGTTTTCAGCCTTCCCCTGGGCCACCCGTGCCTCATGCGCCTGCCAGATGGCCACGGCGGCCCCGCTGATGATCGCTGAGAGACTGATGCAGGCGGCGGCAAAAACGAGGCGGTTCCGCCGCACCCACCGCCCTGCGAGATAACTAAAACTGGGTGGATGGGCGAGCACGGGCTCGTTCCTCTGAAAGCGTTCCAAATCAGCGATCAATGCCCCCACGCTTTCGTAGCGGCGGTCACGCTCCTGCTCCAGAGCCTTCAGGATGATCCAGTCCAAATCCGCCGCGATACCGGACATCGCGGGAGACACAAGCGCTCCATGCTCCCTCAGAGCGGCCACCCGCACAGCCTCCGTCACTTTGACCGAAGGACGCACCGGCCGCTTTTCATTCAGAATGCGGAGCATCTCCGCACAAGTCGTGTCCTCCCGGACGAGAGACTGATAGGGAAGCGCATCCGTCAGCATCTGGTAGAACAGGACACCAAGCGCATACACATCACTCCGCACATCGACGTCTCTGCCGCCGCCCAGTTGCTCGGGAGACATGTAGGGGGGCGTGCCCATGGCATGACCTGAACGGGTAAAAAAGACTTCCTGGCTGATGCCTTCCGTCATCGCCTTGGCAATGCCGAAGTCGATGATCTTCGGCACAGCCTTGCCCTCCATCTCGGCTACCAGAATGTTTGAGGGCTTCAGGTCACGATGAATCATCCCCTTTTGATGGGCGTGCTGCACACCACCACACACTTCCTTGAAAAGAGCCACACGCTCCTGCCAAGGCAGTTTCTTTTCACGGCAGTAGGCGGTGATCGAGGTGCCATGCACGAGCTCCATCACGAAATAGGGCCTTCCGTCATTGGTGGCGCCTGCATCCAGCAGCGCGGCGATGCGTGGGTCCGCCATGCTGGCCAGCGCCTGCTGCTCCAGGCTGAAGCGCGCCAGCACCTGCGCGGTGTCCATGCCACGCTTCAGCACCTTCAAGGCCACCTCACGGCGCACCGGCTCAGTCTGCTGCGCACGCCAGACAAAGCCGAATCCTCCCTCACCCAGGCACTCCGCCAGGCGGTACGGGCCGATGCTGCCGTCCATCCCCACCTCCTGCATTTCATCATCCGCGATCATCTGCGCCAGGATGTGCCGCTCATGGCCGGCAATGAGATTGGAGACGGGGCCGGGCATTATTCGAAGGCTTTGAAAAGTTCCATCATCTCATGCCGAATCACCGTTGGATCACGAGTGCCCAACGTAATGGCAAGCTCGTCTTCGATCTTCTCCCGGTAGCTCCGGCGCAGCCTAAAGAGGTTCTGACGAAAAGAATTGCAGCTGATCCCGATTTTCTCCGCCGCCATCGCATACGTTTTCTCGTCCTCCACCTGGGTCAGATACACGACCATCAGATCGAAGCGCTCCACTGTCCCTTTTTGGAGATGCTCCAATCTCAGAGCCTCAAGACTGCGTGAAAGGATCTGTCGTGCCCATTCACGATTGTAGAGAGTTTCAATGTCCGCCGTCTTATCCGCGATCTGAAGAAAGAACAGCTCATCATCTATAGAACCCGAACAGCTCAGAATCTGAAAATCTCCACCGCGCTTGAGCGTCCTTTGCAGACGCCAGACATTGCGGCGGTAGTTCCTGAATGAATTCAGCAGGAAGCTACGCAGCAGTCCTCGGCTCTGTTCCGCCGAGTGCAGAAATTCATTCCCGAGCAACATCTCGAAAAAGCCCTGCACCAGGTCCTTGGCATCGGCTTCATTCAGGCCATCTCCCCGGGCCACGAAGTACAGCGGTGTCCAGTAGGCATGACAGAGGTGCTGCAGGGCCTGTTTTACATCCTCCTCCGTACCCTCGCGCAAAGCCTGGAGCAACGTCCAGCGTGTGGCGGGAAATAGTGAGGAGTTTGGCATCTGTTCGAGAGGCAGGTACGGAGAGTTCTGAGAGCATACTTCATGTCAGCGATTTCAGCAGCGCCAAATGTTCGTCCGCGACTTCCAGCATCACCTCAGGCGGCCCAGGTGCCTCCCGTATCATCTCCTCCACCGGCCCCTGCCGCAGACTCCAGCTCAGGCCTGCCCGGTAGCGTGATCTCCACTCTCCGCGATGCACCAGCGTGTCTGCGGCACCGTGGCGCAGATACTCGAAGTGCCTTTTCTGGCTCAAAGCCAGCCGCAGAGGCGATAAGTCATCCGTGAAGCTCACAATGTGCATCGGGCGCACCGGCCCCTGGCCCGCTTCCTCCTCATAAATCGAGATCGCTGCCAGCGCCGCAGCTCCGGCTCCGAGCCCGATGTCCCACACGATGAGCGGGGCCGCATCTTCCGGGTTCATTCCCTCCGCCAGCCTCAGCCGACGCGGCAGATGCGCTGTCTCCACAGTGGCCGTAGTCGCCACGCACTGCCCCGTGACGGCATGTCGGATGCTCGCAGGCTCGCCATCGCTGAGATGAAGCTCATAATCGCCCACGCGTGCCACGGGCGGAGGTGCCGGGCGTGGATTCGTGATGGGATGATCCACGTCATCCACCTGCAGCATCTGCCGTTTCTCATGGTAGAGCGGCAGGAAGCGGTCCTCCAAAATGCTCTGCCGGATCTCCCGCATCATCTGGTGGTAGAAGTGGATGTTGTGCTGGCCCATGAGCTGCCAGCCCAGCGGCTCCTGCGTCTTCGTGAGATGGTGCAAATACGCCCGCGAATACGTCGCGCAGACCGGGCAGGTGCAGTTCGGGTCCAGCTTGTCCTCGCTGAACTTATACACGCTCCGCCTCAGCTCCACGATGCCTCGTGAGGTGAAGCACGACCCACGCTTCGCCACCTGCGTGGGGATGATGCAGTCAAACATGTCCACCCCGCGATGCACCGCCTCCAGCACATCCAGCGGCGTGCCCACGCCCATGAGATAGCGCGGACGATCATCCGGCAGCAGCGCGGCGGTGAGCTCGCACACATCCTCGCGCTGATGCTTCTCCTCACCCACCGCCAGCCCGCCGATGGCGAACCCATCGAACGGCAGCTCCACCAGCCCGGCCGCGCTTTCCTTCCTCAAATGCGGATACAGCGCACCCTGGATGATGGCAAACATCGACTGCGGCGAGTCCTCCCGCGCCGCCAGGCTGCGCACCGCCCAGCGTTGTGTCACTTGCAGCGCCGCCCGCGCCGCCTGCTCATCCGCCGTGCTCGGGATGCATTGGTCCAGCACCATCATGATGTCGCTCCCAATGGCCATCTGCGTTTGGATGCTCAGCTCCGGACTCAGCAGGATGCGCTGGCCATCGACATAGCTTTGAAACACCGCCCCAGCCTCCGTCATCGACCGCGAGTGTGGCAAAGAGAAGATCTGATACCCGCCCGAGTCCGTCAGCACCGACCCCGGCCACTGCATGAAGCGGTGGATGCCGCCCATCTTCCGAAACACCTCCGGCCCCGGCCGCAGCAGCAGATGATACGTATTCGCCAGCAGGATCTGCGAGCCTGACTCATGCAGCGCCTCGGGCAACTGCGCCTTCACCGTCGCCTGCGTGCCCACCGGCATGAACAGCGGCGTCTGGATCACC